>JALHNS010000243.1 GCA_022843445.1 Gemmata sp. | reverse complement strand
TCGACCAACCACACCCCCCGCCCGGATAACCCCGGCCGTTCGCCAAAACCGCACGCCATGATCCCGCAAATTCAGCCCGCGGAACTGAAAGCCACTCTCGATGCCGGCCACGACGTGCTGTTGCTCGACGTGCGGCAGCCGGAAGAGTACGCGATCTGCGCGCTACCGGGCAGCGTGCTGATTCCGCTCGGCGAGCTGATGCGCCGAACCGACGAAGTGTTAGAGGCGGGGAAGCCCGTGGTGGTGTACTGCCACCACGGGGTGCGGAGCCTGACCGGTGCGGCGATCCTGATTCGCGCCGGGATCGAAGCCGCGTCGCTCGCGGGCGGAATCGACCGCTGGTCGCTGACGGTCGACGCGAGCGTCCCGCGGTACTGACGACTCACACCGCCTCGGTGCTGTCCTCGGCGGCCTTCGCCGCGGCCCCTTCTTTCGCCTTCGCTTCGGCCATCGCGCGGTTGAACTGCTTCGCCACCGGGATGAAGAGCACCAGCACCACCGCCATCGCGCCGGCGAGCATGAGGAAGTAGGTCGCCGGCTCCATCGTCGGGTACAGGCGCGTGATCGGCGCGTTGATGAGCAGGTTCGCCAAGAACACGACCGCCAGCCAGCACGCGGTCACGAAGCTCTTCATGCTCTGAGGGGCCGCGACGAACGCCAGTTCCAGCCCGGTCACGGAAATCAGGATCTCCGCGACCGTGATGATGAGGAACGCGAGCACCTGCCACCACACGCTCACGCGCTTGCCGGGTTCCACCCAGTCCATCACTTCGAGCGTCGCCTTCGTCGGGTCGGTCTTCAGTTTCGCGAGAGCTTCGGCACTCTTCAGGAGCGGCTCCGCGACGCCCCCGGCCGCGAGCGCCGCCGCGTCCGGCAACCCGACCGTTTTCAGGTGCCCGTCTTTCACCTCGATCTCGGTGCCGTTCTTGAGCAGCACCTTGCCGTTGGCGAAGTTCAGTTTCTTCTTGTCCTTGTCGTACTCGAAGTCGGCGGCGGCGATACGCACGTCGGTGCCGGCGGTCGCGTTCCCGGCCACCGCGTCGAGTTTCTGCTCCTTCCACATGGGCAGAATCAGCGAACCTTCCGGCGAGGTAAACTTCACCATCTCTTGCTTCGCGCCCGCGAGCGACCCGGCCACCGCCATGATGACCATGCTCAGACCGGTGAGCACGTAGCCCACGGCCATCTTCTGCGTGGCCTTCACCTCGTAGCCCTTCTGCGCCAGCGTCTTGAACAGCCACACGCTGACCGGCACGAGCGCGACGATGAACACCGGGTTGAACGCTTGGATCGAGTCCGCGGACGCGGGCACGCCGAACAGCGTGCAGTCCATGTAGGTGTCGGCGAAGAAGATCCACGTGCTGGCGCTTTGGTCGAAGATGGCCCAGAAGAACATCACGGTGAGGAACAGCAGCCCGATCCGCGTGAGCACGGTGTACTTGAGTGCGCGCTCGGCCGCGAGTTCCTCGGCCGTTACCGATTCGTACCGCACCGGGATTCCGGTTACGGTGGTGCTCGGCGCGGGCGCCGGCCCGACCACCTTCCGCACGATCGACTCGCGCGCGTAGTGCTTCTTGCCCATCGCGAAGATGACCAGCGCGATCGCCATCAGGACCGCCGGGAACAGGAACGCCACCTGATACCCGAACTCGGTGCGCAGCCACGGCATCCCGAACTGCGACAGCGCCGCCCCGATGTTGATCGACATGTAGAACCACGAGAACGCGCTCGTGCGCAACTGCTCCTGACCCGGCCGCTGCTGGTCGTATGTGAGGCCCATCAGGGTCGAGATGTTCGGTTTTATCACGCCCGAGCCCATCGCGAGCAGCACGAGCGCGCCGAACACGACGTACCGGTTCTCGATGCCCACGATGAACTGCGCGATCACATACGGAACCGAGAACAGAACGATGGTCCAGTACTTGCCGAGGAAGTTGTCGGCGATGAACCCGCCGATGAGCGGGAAGAAGTAGCACGCCGCGATGAACAGCGACATGAACGTGCCCGCGTCGGCCTTGTCCACGCCGAGGCGCTCGGTCATGTACAGCGCGAGAATGGCGCGCATGCCGTAGTACGAGCACCGCTCCGCGAACTCGCCCCAGAAGAAGAACCGGAACCCAATTGGGTGCGTCGTCGGAACGGGTGCGGTGTCGGTCGCCACGTCTGAAACCCTTCGTGTGTGTTGAGCGGGCGTGGGAGAGTGCGGGGAAATGTAGGGAGTCTACACGCGGCCTTCCGCTTTCGCACGCGCAAATCGTGGCTCAACGAGCCGAGCGCGCGAGCGACGGTTATTCGCGTTTGTAGAACGTCGCTCGCGCGCCCGGCTCGTCGGAACTACTCGTCGCACTCGGCGGCGATCTTGCGGTACACCTCCAGCGCCTTCTTGAAGGTCGCTTCGGCTTCGGCGCGCTCGTCGGCCTTGATGCCGTTACCGCGCACCTTCCACAGTTGCTCGATCACGCCGATGCACCACTTCGCGCTGTCGCGGCTCGCGCGGATCGGCTTCCCGGCCACCACCACGTTCACCGGGTTCGTGTGCAGTTGCGGGAACTGGCGCAGCGCTACCCACGCGCTCTTCGGAATCGCCACGTCGAAGGCGAGGTCGTGCTCCTTGTCGTCCGCGGGCACGTCTTTCGTCGCCGCGACCTGACCGTTCACGATCAGTTCGACCTTGCGCGTGTTGCCGGTCGGCGTTTGCGCGCCGGGCGCGGTCCCGAGCGCGGGGTCCTTGGCGAAGGACACCTTCGCTTTCACCTGAACCTTGCCCGCGGCGTCGAGCTTCACGTCACCGAACCCCGGTGAGGTGCCGTTCACGCTAAATTCGAGGGCGTGTGCGTAGCCGTCGGACACATACGAGCGGCCTTGCGCGATGCCCTTGCACCACGCGGCGTAGTCGATGGCGTCCGTTTTCTTGCCGAGCTGAACGTACACGCGGCCCATCCCGACGCGGCTGCCCGCGATGCACGGGAAGTCGGTTTCGCCGCTCGCCTTCAGCGGGAACCCGCAGTTCATGATGTGGTACCAGCAGTTCCACTCCAGCACGCGCGCCGTGTCCATCGCCGAAATGAAGTCGCACACGCCCATCGCGGTGGTGACGCAGATTTCCTGCGCGCCGATGCCGTTCATCTCCGGCACGTTCAGGTTCGGCAGCTTGTCGTACACGCGCTGCGTGCTCTGCGCGAGTTCCACTTCCGTTGCCTTCCCGTCGCCGTCCGCGTCGATCTTCTCGAACGCTTCCGGCAGCGGCCAACTCGCGGCCTTCGCGTCGTCTTTGGTGAAGAAGCCTTTGGTGCCTTTATCGAGATGCACGAACAGCCGGCGCGTCGCTTCTTTCGGGTTCACGCCGAGTCCGTTCGCGCTGTGCGCGTAGCCGGTCACGGCCCCTTGCTCTTTCGCCCACCGCATGAGCGGTGTCGTCCACGTGGGCCAACCCTTGAGCTTCGTGCCCTCGGACCCGGGGAAGGTTTGATCGCGCAGGTTCAGCAGGCAGACGTGCCCGAGCGCTTGCGACCCGAACCCGCTCACTTCCACGTCGTACTTGAGGATCGTGAACGGTTCGCTCTTCTCCCACGGCTTCGGCGCGAAGAACTGGCGCTGGTAGTCGTAGCACGGCCCCCACGTGAGGCAGCACCCGACGTTCAGCCCTTCTCCCTTCACGTACAGGTACATGTCGGTGGGGAGCACGCCCTCGCTGGGGTTCGTGTAGTGCGCGCACCCGGCCGCGTGGATGTGGTGGTCGCCGCTGAAGAACCCGTACTTGGCCGGGTCCGTCCAGCGCTGGAGTTTCACTTCCAATACCGGCGCGTCCTTCGACGGCACGGTGAGTTTCTTCGAGAGCAACCGGTACTCCGGGCCGCGCCCGTATTCGACCGTGAACGCGCCCGGCGGGAGCAGAATCGTGCCGCCGTCGTTGCGGTAAATCTGCTTCTGGAAGAACAGGTCCGGGGCGAGGCGCTTCGCCTGCGGCGGGTAAACGTGCCCACTGGCGTCGGTGATGAGGAAGCGGCCGACGGTCGGCGTGCCGTCGTGGTCGAGCACTTTCACCTTCACCGGAATAGCGGGGCGCACATCGAACAGGATTGGCACTTCACCGCGAAAGCCGAGGTCTTGGTTGCCTTGCCCCAAGTCGAAGCCGATGGTCGCTTCGCGCTTCCCGCTCTGCGACGAGTAAAGCAGCGCGATGGCGTATTCGACCTTCAGCCCGCTCAGGTTCTCGGTCATGGGCGGCGCGGTGAACATCTCGACGCCGAGGAACCGGTCCACGACTCGCGGGTCGTCTTTCGGGTTCTTCGCCTGCAAGCCCGCGCCGCTGTAGACCGGGCCGGACTGGGGCGACAGAATCTTGAGTTGCTTCTTCACGGTGGAATCGTTCACCACCTTCACGAGAACGGGCGTCCACCCGGCTTGCTGAAGCGCGGTGCCGCCCGGCCCCTTCTGCACCTTCACGCGCGCTTCCGGGTTCAGCGTCACCACGAACAGCACGTGCTTATCGAGCGCCGCTTGCACCTTCGCGGCGTTATTGTCGTCGATGGCTTGGCCGAGCACTTTGGCGTCGGCTTCCGCGAGCGGCGCGCCGAGGAAATCGAGCGCCTTGAGCAACCGTGCGGCGTTCGCGGCGAGCGGTTGCCCTTCGACATCGACCACCGGTACATCGGCGGCGCGTGCGAACGGCGCGGCGGCGAGAGCGAGAAGGGTGAGAGCGGATCGGATCACGGCTGAAACTCCGTGAGGAGGGAGGGAGTGCCGTGGTTGTACCGCGACGGGAACGCGCATGCACGCGCTATTTCGTGCGCGTCACGCGAGCCGGTCGTCGTCGGCGAGGGGGCCGAAGTCGAACAGTTCGTCCAACCGCGAGCGCTTCTTCTTCGGCTTCGGGGCGGCCTTCGCCGCGGGTAGCGGCTCGTAGCGGCCCAAGATCAACTCGATCACCCAGCACCCGCGGACGTGCTGCGGTTGCTCCTTCACGCCCACTTCCGTGCCGCGACAGTGCCGCAAGATGGCCTCTTCGTCGCAGTCCGCGTCTAACAGCGCGTCGGCTAGAATCGGCATGCGGTCGAACGCGCGCTCCTCGAAGATGCCCCGCGCGAGCGCGACGACGGTGTCGGTGCGCCACGCGGGCTCGAAGCGCGGCGGCGCGAACGCGTTGCCGACGATCTCGCGCAGCACGCGCGCGAGGTGCTTGCGCTCGCGCTTCTCGCGCCGCAGTTCGGCGTCGAACTGCGCGTCCTCGTTCGTACCCGACCCCTCTTCGATGCGGCGCACCGTTTCGATGGCTTTGGATTCTTCGAGCCGCTTGTTCTTCGCGCCGGCGGAGCGGTCGGCGTGCTCGTCGCCCTCTTGCTTGAAGCGGAGCGCGTTGTTCGCGGCGCGGTTCGCGCGCTCGCGGCCGGTGAGCGCTTCCTCCACGCGCCGCCGCGCGAGCCCGAGCATCTGTTCGGTCGGTTCGCCGAACAGCACGCGCACGGCCTGCGCCGCCATGCCCGCGGCCTCGCCGTACCACTCGATGGCGTTCGCGGCGTTGCGGCTCGCGGCTTGGAACAGCGGCAGCGCCGGTACCACCTGCTTGTCGCTCATCTGTTCCGGGGCCGGCACGGTCGCGGCGTCCGGGTCGGCGCTCTTTACGATCTCGCGCTGTGCCAGTTCCGCCGCGCCCACCGCGGCGGGCAGTCCGGCGTCGATGTCGCTCAGCCACTTCGCGCGCGCCTCGGCCGTCAGCGGCCTTTCGGCGCGCTCGGCGCACTCGACCGCCCGGCGCAACGCGCCGTCGGGCAACAGATCCCACAGCCGGCGCGCGAACGCGGCCGACGCGAGTAGCCACTGCCGCGGCGACAGCCGGTCGGCCACGAGTTCGAGCATCGCGTCGCCGTCGGTACCGGTGAGCCACTTGGTTTCGTTCATCGCGCGGCGCTCGTGAGCGAGGGTGCGTGCTAACTTATGCGCGGCCCAGAACCGAATCCACAATCCAGTTCCCGCGGCAGTGGACGCCGGACGGCGCGCGGCACCGGGCCAGCGCGACCTCGTCGTCGCAGCCGGCGTCTTGGAGCGCGTCCGCGAGGATCGGCACGGCACCGAAATCGCCGGTGGCGTCCATCTGGAGCGCGATCGCGCGCACCGTGTCGGTGAGCCATTCGGCGCGAAGCGCGAGCGCGTAGCCCGGTGGCGGGAAGATGTCCCGCACGAACTCGGCCTGCTTCGCGCGCTCGGCGACGAACGCCGCGGTCCACTTCGCGTGCCACTTGGGAAGTTTTGCCGAACCGAGGTCTGGTGAGTGCCCGGCGGTGTGGGTGCCGCGGGCCTTCGCCGCCCACCGCGGCGCGTCGAGCGACGGGTCGTCGATGGCGGCGTTGAGTGCTTGTGCTGCGACCGTTGCCGCGTTCCAAGCGAATCGCACGCCCGCGGCGCGCACGTCCGCTTCGCTCGCCAAACCGTCGGCAAACTTCTCGCGCGTCACAACCGCACTGCGCGCGTCCGGTGGCAGAATGTCCCAGATGGAGCGCGCGCACGCGCAACTAAACAATCGCGTGCGGCGGATCGTCGCGGACGTTTCACCCCCGCGCTGCTGTTCGCGCCGGAGCGCGTCCAGCAGCACGTCGGGGTTGTCGGCGGATAGCCAGTCTGCGACGCGAATCACGGGGCGCGCTCCGAAAGGGTCGTTCCGCGAGTATACCGCCCGCGGCCGGGCGTGTTCTATGCTTGTGTGCCGGTTCCGGGGGAGCGCTCATGCGCGCGGTTCTCGTTCTCGCGTTCTTGGTCGCCAGTACCGCCATCGCCGCCCGCGCCGACGCGCTCGCCAAGCGCCCGTGCCGCGGCCTCATCGCACCGTCGCCCGACGGCGCGCACGTGTTCGTGTATTGCGCCGAGTGGAGCGGCAACTACGCCGACCCGGACGCCGCCGCGATCCGCGCCGCGTGCCGCGCGAGCGGCCTGTACAAGCGGGGCGCGTGGGACGCGCCGCTGTGGGCGCTGCACCCGCGGGCCGAACACCCGGACGTGTACGCGGCGAACGACGGCGCGCACGTCGCGGTCGCGGACCGCGCGAAGTTCGCCGCCGCGGTCGCGTACGCGATCAAGGACGACCGCGAGGCCGACCCGTATGCCGAACTGCGCCGCCGGCTGCTCGCGGTGCCGGCGTTCGAGTTCTACTCGCGCGGGCAGTTGGTGCGCACCGTGCCGGTGGGCGAAGTGGTGCGCGACGCGCAAGAGACGTTTCGCGCCGAGGGCGTCATCGCGCACGCCGAATTCGGCGCGGACGGCCTGTTCCGCGTGCGGTCCAAAGACGGCAACCGCACCGCGTGGGACCCCGCGACCGGCGCGCGCGTGGAGGGCACCGGCGCGCCACCGGAACCGGAACTGCCGTGGGCCGTTCGCAACCTGCCGCGGTTCGTGGCCGAACACCTCGTGTGGGTGGTGCTCCCGCTCGCGCTTCTGCTGCTGCGCAACGCGGTGCGCCGCGAGCTGCGCGCGCTCACGCCTTCCGCTTAATCACCTTGAGCGGGATACTCGCGCCGGCGAACACCTTCGTTCCGTGCCCGGCGAACTGCACCTTCACCTTGCGCAGCGCGCCGAACCCGGTCGCTTCCACGACCTTCCCGAAGCCGTACTCCGCGTGCTGCACGACGGCATCCGGCGCGAACTCGTCGGCGCTGCCCGGCACGATGTTCGGCTTGATCTCGGTTTTGGGTTTGGGCGGGAAGTACGGCTGCGCGCCCGTGTCGGCCCAATCGCTCGCCGCCGGGCCGATCTTCGCGCGGTACTCGTCGGCCGCGCTGCGCGCCTGATTGCGCCCGCTCGCGTCCACGAACTTCACCTCGCGCGGCAGCTCTTGCAGGAAGATGGACGGGATCGTGTAGTTGATCTGCCCGCGCTTCTCGCGCAACCGGGCGCTGCACAGGTGCAGTTCCTTCATCGCGCGCGTCATGCCCACGAAGCACAGCCGGCGCTCCTCTTCCTCTTCCTCCGTGTTGCCCACGCTCCGCTCGTGTGGCAACAGCCCTTGCTCGACCGCGAGCATGTACACCACCGGGAACTCTAGCCCTTTGCTCGCGTGCAGTGTCATCACGGAAACTTGGTCCGATTGCTCGTCCCAGCCGTCCACGTCCGAAGCGAGCGTGATCTGTTCGAGGAAGTCCGTGACCGTGCGCGAGTTGTCTTCGTCCCAGAACTGCTTCGCCGCGGTGATGAGTTCGCCGACGTTCGCGAGCCGGTCGGCGTCTTCTTGGTCGCCGCTCTCCTTCAGCATCGTTTCGTAGCCGCTCTTTTCGAGCACGAGTTGCACGAGTTCGTGCGGCGGAAGATCCATCCGCGCGCGCAGTTCGGTCATGAGTCGGTGGAAGTCGCGCAGCCCGGTGGCGGCTTTGCCCTTGATCTCCGTGACGCGCGCCACTTGGCCCGCGGCGACGAGCAGTCCGATTTCCTGATCGGCCGCGAACGACTGGAGCTTGTCCAGCGACACCTTCCCGATCCCGCGACTCGGTTCGTTCACGATGCGCAAGAAACTGATCGCGTCTTGCGGGTTGGCGAGCAGCCGCAGGTACGCGAGCACGTCGCGGTTCTCTTTGCGCTCGAAGAACGCCAGCCCTTTCACGATCTGGAACGGCACGCCGTGCTTCACGAACGCGCTTTCGAGTGACCGCGTGAGCGCGTTGATGCGCATGAACACGGCGTGATCGCGGTATTTGAAGCGGCCCTGTTGCACGGCCTCTTTGATGCGCTGCGCGACGCCGTCGGCCTCGTCGGAGCCGGTCTCGAACGCGAGGGCCGTGACTGGCGTGCCCTGTTCGTTGTCGGTCACTAGCGGCTTTTTCTTGCGCTGCTTGTTGTGGTCGATGAGTACCCCCGCGGCGTGCAGAATGTTCTTCGTGCTGCGGTAGTTCTGCGACAGCGTGATGACGCGCGCCGCCGGGAAGTCGCGCTCGAAGTCGAGGATGTTCTTGATGTCCGACCCGCGCCACTTGTAAATCGATTGGTCCGGGTCGCCGACCACGCACAGGTTCGGGTGGTCGATGCTGAGGCGTTTCGCGATCTCGTACTGCGCCATGTTCGTGTCTTGGTACTCGTCGATCAACACGTACTTGAAGCGGGCGTCGAGGTCGCGGCGCAGCTCCTCGTTCTCGCGCAGCGCGCGGGCCGGGAGGTACAACAGGTCGTCGAAGTCCATCGCGTTCGCCATGCGCAGCCGCTTCTCGTACCCGTGATACACCTTCGCCACCACCTGCCGCATGAAGTCGGTCGCGGTGCGCTCGTACTGCGGCGGCGTGAGCAGTTGGTTCTTCGCCTTGCTGATTTCGCTCGCGATGCGCTCCGGGCTGTACTTCACGTTGTCGATGCCGGTGGCGTCGAGCGCGGCCTTCACCACCTTCGCGCGGTCGTCGGTGTCGTAGATGGTAAAGTTGCGGTCGAACCCGAGGCGCTCGCCGTACATGCGCAGCAGGCGCGCGCCGAGGCTGTGAAAGGTGCTCACCCACACCTGATTGCCGGGTACGAGCTTCTCCACGCGGGCCTTCATTTCGCCCGCGGCCTTGTTCGTGAACGTGATGGCGAGGATGTTGCGCGCCGGCACGCCGGTGGCGAGCAGGTGCGCGACGCGGCGCGTGATGACGCGCGTTTTGCCGCTCCCGGCGGCCGCGAGGATGAGTAGCGGGCCTTCGCCGTGCTGCACCGCGGCGCGCTGGTCGTCGGTCAGGTCCGCGAGGAGCGGGGCCACGTCGATCATCTGGCGAATCCTTCCGACTCGGCGCGCGGGGCGTAACAATGAGGTGTGGATTGTACCCGCGCGCGGCGCGGGTGCGAAGGTCAGCCCCGTTTGTGTGTGTTATGCAAATTCTCGGCCTCGGTACGCAGGTCATGGAGTGCGCCCGCGTGCGGCAACTCATCGAAGAACACGCGGACGCCTTCATGCGGCAGGTCTACACCGACCGCGAAGTGCTGTTCTGCAACTGCAAGAAGGCCGTGACCGAGCAGTTCACCGCGGTGTGGGCCGCGAAAGAGGCCGTGTTCCGCGCGCTCGGCACCACGTGGAAGCGCGGAACGAACTGGACCGACGTAGAAATCGTTCACGACCACGGCGGGCCGCCGCACGTGCTGGTGAGCGGCCCCACGCGCGAGCTGATGCTCGCGCGCGGCGTGAGCCACATTCTGCTAACGATGGCCCACACCCGCGCGTTCGCCACGGCCACCGCGCTGGCGCTCGACACGCCGGTCCCGCGCGCGGGCGAAGACACCGCGCTGGACGATTAATGCGATTCGCCGTGCGCGCGCCTTCGCGTGCGGCATGTTCACTTCGGCAGCGCAATTGTGGTGCGGCGCGAGGGCCGCGTTACTTGAGAGTTACAACGCGCAAGGCGTGCGGCTCGTCTACCTTCTAGGAACGGCCGCGAACCGGTGAGAACCCGGCGCGACCGGGCGAATCGTCTCCTAGAGTGGAGTGCCGCGCCGTGGTGGCGACCAGCGAAGAGAGCGCGCCGGCCGACCTCGCGCCGACGGTCGCGGGCGGTACCCGACCCACCCTCCGCACCCAGCCCGCGCCCCGTCGCTCCGGTGTTCCGATGCCCAGTCCCGTGACGGCCCCGCCGACTGCCCGTTCCGCGCTGCTGTCCGCGGTGC
>JALHNS010000242.1 GCA_022843445.1 Gemmata sp. | reverse complement strand
CGCGACGTAAGTCCGCCGGTAGAAGCACAACTCAAGTACGCAAAGGGGACTATGGTTGGACTTCTACCGGCGGACTTACGTCGCGCCGCAAGTACAAGCACAGTCCCTATTGCGAATCGGAGTTGTGCTTCTACCGGCGGACTTACGTCGCGCCGCTCGCTTCGGCCTACTTCTCGCGCTTCACGCTCCAGTCCGCGACCGCTTCCAGAATCGCGCGGCTCTCGGTGCGCGGCAAGCCTTCCAGTTCCTGCTTCGCGGAGCGCGCCAGCTCTTCGGCCCGGCGCTTCGCGTAGGCCACCGATTGGGTGCGGTCGAGCGCGGCGAGCACGCGAAGGCCCAGCCCGTCGCCGCCGGCGCGGATCGCGTCACGCAGCTTCGCGGCTTCGCCCGCCGGCAGGCGGTTCAGGCAGTGAATCACCGGCAGCGTGAGCTTCTGCTGCTCGAGGTCGGTGCCGAGCGTCTTCCCGGCGGCGTCTTCGGTGCCCACGAGGTCGAGCAGGTCGTCGGCGATCTGGAACGCGAGGCCGAGGTTGCGCCCGTAGTGCGCCATGCGCTCCGCGGTGGCGTCGTCGCTGCCGGCGTAGAGCGCGCCGAGTTTCCCGCAGCACGCGGTGAGCGCCGCGGTCTTGCCGTCGATGATGTCGAAGTAGTCGGCTTCGGTGAGGTCGAGGTTGCCGCGCTCGGTCACTTGGCGCAGCTCGCCGGCGCACACGCGATTGGTCACTTCGCCCGTGATGCGGCACGCGCGCACGTCCACGGTGCTCGTGAGGTGGAACGCGTGCGTGAACAGCATGTCGCCCAGCAGAATGCTGACCTTGTTGCCCCACTTCGCGTTGAACGTGGCCGCGTGCCGCCGCAGGTCGGACTCGTCGAGCACGTCGTCGTGAACGAGCGTCGCGGTGTGGATCATCTCCATCGCCGCGGCGAGCGTGTGGTGGTGCGGGGTCACGCCGCCGCACGCCTTCGCGGTGAGCAGCAGCAGCGCCGGCCGCAGGCGCTTGCCGCGGTAGTGCTTCAGGTGCTCCACGAGCGGGCCGAACGGGCCGCGGTGCGGGGCGAGGGTGCGATCGAAGATGCGCTCCGCCTCGACGATGTCGGCCGCGACCGGTGCGAACGCGAGGGCGCTGAGTTTGGGCGCGGACCGGCCCGGGGGGTCGGCGGTGAATTGGCCGCCGAGTGTGGCGGGCGGAACGGTTGCCATCACGGGTCCCATCGCGCGGCCCTCCGGCTTTCCCGGTGCGGTCGCAACCCGGAAAGCATACGCCCGCGGTGCCGAACGTCTATTCGGCGCGGGCGAAGTGCCCGCTCGCGCCGCCGCTCTTTTCGTCCAGTTGCACGGCCGCGATCGTCATCCCGCGATCGACCGCCTTGCACATGTCGTACACCGCTAGGGCTGCCACAGTAACCGCGGTGAGGGCTTCCATTTCAACACCGGTTCGCGCGAATACCTTCGCGGTCGCTTCGATCCGCAGCTCCGAATCGCCGGCGCACTCGAACCGCACGCTCACGGACGTGAGCGGCAGCGGGTGGCACAGCGGGATCAGGTCGGCGGTGCGCTTCGCGCCCATGATGCCGGCGAGCCGCGCCACCTCGAGCACGTCGCCTTTGGCGTGGCCCTTGTCGCGGATCAGCGCGAGCGTTTCGGGCTTCATGCGCACGACCGCGGACGCGCGGGCCGTGCGGTGCGTTTCGGGCTTCGCGCCCACGTCCACCATGCGGGCCGCGCCGGTGTCGTCGAAGTGCGTGAGTGGGTTCGGCATGCTCACTGTTTTACGGGCGGCAGCAAGATCGCGCCGCGCTCGGTGCCGCTCCGGGAGGGCGGGGGCAGTTCTTCCGCGCCCGGTGGCAGCGGGTCCGGGAACAGCGGTTCGCGGCCCGAACCCGGCGGCGCGCCGGGCAGGCGCGGCACCCCGGTGCCCGGCACCGCCGGTTGCGGGGGCGGCAGCACGTTGCCGCGCGGCAGCGCCATAGACGGCGGCTTCACGGTGATGTCGCGGTCGGTTTCGTAGGCGCGCCCGTCGCTGGTCACGAGCCGCACCGCGACCCGCACGCGGTCGCTGGTCGGGAGCGTTTGCCACGGCAGCGCCACGAAGTAGCCGGTGCTAATCAGCCCGCTCTTCCACGTCCGGCGCAGCTTGTCGGCGGGCACGTCCCACGAGCCGATCGGCGTCTTGATGCCCGCGGGCGACACTTCCCACGCCGCGACCACCGCGCGCCCCGGCACCTTCACGGCCGCGCCGTCTTCGTCCTTCGGCACGATCACCAGAACCATGCCCTCGTCGCCCGGCAAGCCGTCTTCGTCCGCGCCCCCGGTGCCGCGGCCGAGGGAAATGTCCCTTACCGGCAAAAAGGGCCCCGGCGCGCCCGAACCCGGCGCGGGCCGCTGGCTCTGTTCGTATGCGCGGAGCAGGTTGCGGCTCTGGTCGAGTGCCGCGCGGGCGTCCGCGAGTTCGCGCTCGCGGGTGCGCAGTTCGGCTTCGAGCAGGTCGTAGCGGTTGTTGGAGCGGCAGCCCGCGAGCGAAGAGTGGGCGGCGAGCAGTGCGCAGAAGAGGAGGCAGCGAACGGCCCCGCGCGAGCGGCGGGGCCGCGATGGGGAGAGCGGCAGTGGTCGGGTGGTGCGCATCCTGCTTTCCACTGCGACCCACCCCCAACCCCTCCCCGAAGGGAGGGGAGCCAGAAAGCCCCCTCCCTTCGGGGAGGGGGTTTGGGGGCGGGTCTGACTTACTCGCTGGGTCGGATCAGCGCTTCGGGCGGCATGCGCTCGAGCACGCGGTCGATCAGCCCGTACTCTTTGGCCTCGGTCGCGGACATGAAGTTGTCGCGGTCGGTGCCCTTGAGGATCGCGTCGAGCGGCTGCCCGGTGTGGTGCGCGAGCAACTTGTTGAGCGTGTCCTTCGTGCGGAGGAACTCCTTCGCGTGGATCAGGATCTCCTCCGCGGTGCCCTCGCTGCCGGCGAGCGGCTGGTGGATCATCACCCGGGCGTTCGGCAGCGCGTACCGCTTGCCCTTCGTGCCGGCCGTCAGCAGCATCGCGCCCATGCTGGCGGCTTGGCCCATGCAATAGGTCGCCACGTCGCAGGTGATGAACTGCATGGTGTCGTAAATCGCCATGCCCGCGGTCACGCTGCCGCCGGGGCTGTTGATGTACAAGCTGATGTCGCGCTTCGGGTCCTCGAACTGGAGGTACAGCATCTGCGCGACGATCAGGTTCGCCATGTCGTCTTGGACGA
Source organism: Gemmata sp. (assembly GCA_022843445.1). Taxonomy (GTDB): domain Bacteria; phylum Planctomycetota; class Planctomycetia; order Gemmatales; family Gemmataceae; genus Gemmata. The sequence continues at coordinate 7,454 of JALHNS010000242.1, read as the reverse complement.
CGCCCTGAAGGAAGATGATCCGGTCCTTCAGCAGGCGGCTGTAGATGTCGTAGGCGCGCTCCTCGCGCCCTTTGCTCTCCACCACAATCGGAACGAGCGGCATGTTCGGCCTCCGGGCGGGCCGCCGCGCCCTCTGGTATCGGAAGGGCGGCCCGCGGCTGTATTGGGAAACGCGGAGCGCGGAGCGGGGACCGCGGAGCCGAAGTCGCAGAAGTGGAACGCGCGGTGCGAACCGGCACAATCGGCCCGGCTTGCCCGCCTTCCGTTCCGCGCTCCGCCTTCCGCGCTCCGCGGTGCTGTTACTTCTTCGCTTCGACCTTGGTGAGCACCTCGTCCACGAGACCGAACGCCTTGGCTTCGGCGGCGTGGAAGTACTTGTCGCGGTCGGTTTCCTTGGCGATGGATTCGAGCGGCTGGCCGGTGTGCTTGGCCAGAATGTCGTTCAGCCGCGACCGCTCGCGCAGGATCTCGTTCGCCTGAATCTCGATGTCGGACACCTGCCCGCCCACCTGCCCGTAGGGCTGGTGGACCATCACCTTGGAGTTGGGCAGGCAGTACCGCTTCTTGGGCGTCCCGGCCGCGAGCAGCACCGCCGCACCGCTGGCCGCGAGGCCCATGCAGTAGGTGTTGATCGGGCAGTCGAGGAACTGCATCGTGTCGTAGATGGCGAGCGTCGCGGACACGCTCCCGCCGGGGCTGTTGATGTACAGGTGCACGTCGCGCATCTTGTCCTCGTACTGGAGGTACAAGAGCTGCTTGATGATGACCGCCGCGGACTCGTTGCCGATCGGCCAGTTCAGGAAGATGATGCGCTGCTCGAGGAGCAGGTCGTCGAGTGTGAGCATCCGCTGGCGGGCGTACTGGCCGCGCTGGAGGAACGGCTCGATGGGGCCGGCGGCGGCGGTCGGGTCGAAGGGTGGGAACATCGGAACCCTTTACTGGCGCACCGCCCGCGCGGCCCGGCGTGCGGGCGGTGCGGGCGGCGCTCGTGAACGGAGCTAACACCACTCTACGCGGCCGGTCAACTGGCGCTCGTCTCAGCGTTCTTCTCGTCGGAGGGGCCGTTCGCCGCGGGCGCGACCGGCGGCGCGAAGTTCGCGTCCACTGCCGCCACGCCGTCGGCCTGCGGCTTCAGTTCGTACTCTTCGTACTCCGCGCTCGCCAGAATCAGGTCCAGCGCCTTGCGCTCGAGCAGGTCCGCGGCGACGGCCTCCATCAGGTCTTCCTTTTCGAGCCGCGCCTTCACCTTGCGGTAGCTCTCGCCGCTCTGGTCCGCGATGCGCTCGATTTCGGCGTCGATGTCGCCGTCCTCGATCTCGATCTTCTCGACCTCCGCCACCTTCTGAAGCACGAAGTGCTCCTTGAGCGCCGCGGCGGTGCTGGCGAGCGAGTCCTGTTCGAGCAGCTTGCGGCGGCCGGCGATCTGGTCGTCGCTCATGCCGCCGTTCTTCATCTCCATCACGCGGCGCGCGAGCGTCTTGCGGGCCTGCTTGCGGAGCATGTCTTGCGGCAGGTCCCAGTTCGCGGAGCTGGAAATCTGCTCGAGCACCTGCTGCCGGGCGCTCTGCCGCTGCGTGTACTCGAGCCGCCGCGCGAGCACCGATTCGACCAGTTCGGTGAACCCGTCCGGGGTGCTCACGGCGAAGGTGCTTTCGAGGAACTCGCGGGTCAGCTCCGGCAGCCGCGTGGTCTTCACGTCTTGCACGGTGAAGGTGGCCTGCACCTTCGCGCCGCGCAGGTACTCGGCGGTCGTGTCTTGCGAGAGGGTGATGTCGGCGGTGCGCACGTCGCCGGCCTTCGCGCCGGTCATCTTCGCGCCGAAGTCTTCGGCCACGCCGTCGGACAGCGCGAGCTGCGGCTCCACCTTCACCCGCACCTCGGACAGCGTGTTGATTTCCTTCCCTTGGAACGAAATCGACACGTCCGCGGTGACCACGTCGTACAGTTCGACGGTGCCGGACTCCTTGGGCACCAGTTGGCCGTAGGGTTCGAGCAGCCGCTTCTTCTCGGCCTCGATCTCCGCGGGCGTGTAGGTGTGCACCGGCTTGCGGAGCTTCATGCCCTTGTACGCGGGCAGCTCGAACTCTGGGCGCACCTCGATGTCGAACTCGTAAACGAACGGCCCTTCCTTCGGGATGCTCACGAGCCGCGGATCGAACTCCGGCGGGCTGAGCGGCGCGATGGTTTGGTCGTCGGCGAGCTTCTCCAAGCTCACCATCAGCACCTGCGACTTCACCTCGTCGGCGACGCTGTCGTAGTACTGCTTTTCGATCATCTTGCGCGGCGCTTTGCCCGGGCGGAACCCGCGCACGGTGGGCTGCTCGCTGCGGGTCAGTTCGGTGAAACGCTTGTCGAACTGCTTGTCGATCTCGCCGCGGTCGATGGTCACTTTCACGTGCTTCTTGCACGGCCCGGCGTCGGTGATTTGCACCGTTTGCACGAGGTCCAGTTGGTCGTCGTCGCCGTCGGCTCGCATGCCCTCGGGGAACGCGGCGGCGACGGCGCTCGCGTCGGTGGCGAGGTCCGGGAGGGTCGCGGTCTTCGCGTCTTCTTCGGCCATGAGTGTTGCTCCTCTTTGCGGTGCGACGCGAGAACGAAAAGGCACGAGCCGGGAAGTTGTGGGCGGCGGGAACGAGTCCCGCCATCTGCCCGCGACTTCCCGGCTCGTGCGCGTCGGTCGGCTCAGGTCGGTTCAGAGCGGGTGATGGGACTTGAACCCACGACAACCTCGTTGGCAACGAGGTACTCTACCACTGAGTTACACCCGCACTTCTGCTCTGCACACTTTAGGGGTGCGCGGTCGCGGTTTCAAGAGGAGAATATTTGATCTGGCCGCCGTGGACAGGGCGCGCCGGGAGAAAACGCGCCGGGCCGCAACGCGCGGGGTCGGGCCGCCCCCGCCGGGCGGCGCGCCCAACCGGCGCGCGCCCCTTCGCCTTTGTACGATACCCCGAACCGCGCGGACGTGTCGCGCGGTCGGTTCCTACCGAAAGGCGGCACCCGTGACCCGCGCCTCGCTCGCACTCCTGCCCTTCGCTTTTGCGCTCGTGGCGGTGCCCGCCACACCGGCCGCCGACAAGCCGAACGAGCTGACGACGAAACTCGACGCGCTCGTCGACGGCCCGGACTACAAGCACGCGTCGTGGGGCGCGCTGGTGATCGACGCGAAGACCGGCGAACCGGTGTACGCGCGCAACCCGGACGCCATGCTCGCGCCCGCGTCCGTCACGAAGCTGTTCAGTTGCGCCGCGGCGCTGGTCGCGCTCGGCCCGGACCACCGCGCCGAAACCCGCGTGTTCGCCCGCGGCCTCACGCTGAAGGGCACGCTGCGCGGCGACCTCATCTTGGTCGCCGGCGGCGACCTCACGCTCGGCGGCCGCGCGAAGGACGGGAAGACGCTCTTCGGCAACAAAGATCACACGTACGCGAACGGCGGGACCGGCGCGGACCTCACCGACACCGACCCGCTGGCCGGGCTGAACGAGTTGGCGAAGCGGGTGAAGGCCGCCGGGGTGAACCGCATCGAGGGCGAGGTGCTCATCGACGAACGGTACTTCAACCGGTCGCGCAGCAGCGGCAGCGGGCCGGAGGTGGTGTCGTCCATCGTGGTGAACGACAACGTGCTGGACCTCATCGTCACGCCGGCGGCGCACGAGGGCGAGCCGGCGAAGGTGACGACGCGCCCCGAAACCGCGTTCTTCCAAGTGGATTCGACCGTGAACACCGGCAGCGCGAAGGCCGAAGCGAACCTGCAGGTGCTGGCGGTGTCGCCGACGCAGGTCGCGGTGCGCGGCACGGTGCCGGCCGGCGGCAAGCCGCAGGTGCGCGTGTTCGGCGCGGACGACCCGAACCTGTTCGCCCGGGCGCTCTTCATCGAAGCGCTGCGGCGCAACGGCGTGAACGCGCAGTGCGTCGTGCAACGGCCCGCGCACACGAACCTGCCGGACCGCAGCCAGTACGAGAAGCTGCCGCAACTCGCGACCCTCGAATCCGAACCGCTGAAGGACACGCTCGCAGTGGTGCTAAAGGTGAGTCACAACTTGTACGCGAGCGCGCTGCCGAGCAAGGTGGCCGCGGCGAAGGCGAACCCGAACGTCGAGTTCGGGTTGCGCGAGCAGCGCAAGATTTTGAAGGAACTGGGCGTGGATACGAACGCGATCTCGTTCGGCGGCGGCGCGGGCGGGGCCAACGCCGACCACGTTTCGGCCCGCGCCACGGTGCAACTGATTGCCGGCATGGCGAAGCGCGCCGACTGGCCCGCGTACAAGGCCGCGCTGCCGGTGCTGGGCGAAGACGGCACGCTCGCGGAGATCGGCACCGACGGCCCGGCCCGCGGCAAGGTGTTCGCCAAAACCGGCACGCTCATCTGGTACGACGTGGCGAACGGCCGCTACCTCCTGAAGAGCAAGGCGCTCGCGGGCACCATGACCACCAAGAGCGGGCGCGAGTTGCACTTCGCGCTGTTCGTGAACAACGTGCCGCTGCCGGAGGGCGTGACCGCCACCCGCGAGGGCAAGGCGCTCGGCAAGTTGTGCGAAGTGCTGTACGAACACGCCCCCTGAGCGCCGGGACACTTCTCCGCGGGGCGCGGCGCGGCTACTCTAACGGCATGCTGCCGCTCCCGGACCTGCTCGCCGCGCTCGTGCGCCTCCCGTCGGTGAACCCGATGGGCCGCGCCGACATCGACCCGACGATCTTGTACGAAGCCCGCGTCACGGCGTTTCTCGAAGACCAAGTGCGGGCGCTCGGCGTGCCCTTTGCGCGCCAGCGGGCCGCCGACGGGCGCGAGAACCTCGTCGCCACCTACGAACCGCCCGGTCCCGCACCGGTTCACGTCATGTTCGAGGCGCACCAAGACACGGTGCCCGTGGACGGCATGACCGTGCCGCCGTTCGGCGCGGAAGTGCGCGGCGGCCGGTTGTACGGGCGCGGCGCCTGCGACGTGAAGGCCGGCGGCGCGGTGATGCTCGCCGCGTTTGCGCGGCTCGTGCGCGAGCGGCCCGCGGGGTCGGCGAAGGTCACGCTCGCGTACACCGCGGACGAGGAGCACAGTTGCCTCGGCGTGCAGGCGCTGGCGCGCCTCGGCCCGCGCCCGGACTGCGCCATCGTGGCCGAACCCACGCTACTGAACATCGTGAACGCGCACAAGGGCGTCGTGCGGTGGGTGGCGCGCACCGGGGGGCGCGCGTGCCACAGTTCGCGCCCCGAAAACGGCGTGAACGCGGTGTACCGCATGGCGAAGCTCGTGAGCGCCGTGGAGCGGTACGCGGTGAAACTCGCGGCGCTCCCGCCGGACCCGGTGCTTGGCGCGCGAACGATTTCCGTGGGGCGCATCGGCGGCGGGGTGTCGCCGAACACGGTGCCGGACTCGTGCCGCGCCGACATCGACCGCCGCTTGGTGCCGGGCGAAACGGGCGACTCCGCGACCGCGGACCTCGAAGCGTTCTTGCGCGCCGAACTCGACTTCCCCTTCGAATTGGAGCGCAGCGCGGCCGGCTGTTTGCCGCTGAGCGCCGCGCCCTCCGTCGAACTCACGGCGCGCTTCGGGAAGACGATCGATTCCGTGGTGGGATCGCACGAAGTGCAGAGCGTGCCGTTCGGGACCGACGCGGCGACGCTCGCCGCGGCGGGCGTGCCGTGCGTGGTGTTCGGCCCGGGCGACATCGCGCAGGCGCACACCGAAGACGAGTGGATCGACCTCGCGCAGCTCGAACCCGCAACCGAAATCCTGTACCGCTTCGCCTGCGGGAAGTGATACACCGTGTGATACCGATCCCAGTAGGAAACTGCCGGTCGAACCGCCGGCGTAAGCCGGTGGGTCTGTTCCAAACAACCCGGCCGGCTTACGCCGGCGGTTCGACAATACGGCAATCGTTTCTTGGGCTGCGTATGAGAGCGCGTTCTGTAGCCCGACGCGTGAGCAAGGGAGTCTTTGTTTTTGCCCCGAAGGGGCGAGACATTGTAGCCCGGTGTACCGCACCGGGTTGGTACGTTGAAGCGCGCGTCAGGCCGAAGGCCTGAGACACAAGCGCCTTCACCCGACGTGTCGCACCCCTTCAGGGTGCGTACGTGTGATTCGCGCTACCCGGTGCGTTGCACCGGGTTATGTTGTCTTGCCCCCTTCGGGGAAAAAAACAAAACGCCCTCGCTCACGCGTCGGGCTACCAAACCCGCGCACGCGCTGCGCGTCACTTGGGCAACTCCAAGCGGAAGCACGCGCCCGGTGCGCTCTCGGCCGGGTGGTAGCTCAGCGCGCCACCGAGCACCTCGGCCCACTGCTTCGCCAGCGCCAACCCCAACCCCGCGCCGCCGACCACCGCGTCCGCGGTCGCGCCGCGGCGGAACGGCTGGAAGATCGCCTTGCGCTCGCTCGCCGGCACGCCGGGGCCGCGGTCCTCCACCTCGAACGCCACGCCGGTCGCGGTCGGTTTCGCCCACACCCAGATGCGCCGGTCCGCGGCCTCTTTGGAATACTTCCGCGCGTTGTCGATGAGGTTCCCGACGATCTGCTGAACCATCGCGGCGTCGGTGACGACTTCAGCGTCCGGCACCATCGTGGAGACGATCACCAGCTCGCGCCCGTCGAGCGCGACGCGGTCGGTCCATGTCGCGCGCAGTAAGTCGAGCAAATCGGCCACCTTCACCGGCTTCATGTCGCCGCTCGCGCGGCGCTTTTCGAGTTTGGCGAAGTCGAGCACGTTGTCGATGAGCCGGTGCAGCCGGTCGCTCTCACCCGCGAGCGTTTGCAGGTACTCTTGGCGCTTCGCCTCGTCGTGGATCATGCCGCTCATCAGCAGGTCCAAGTACAAGCGGAGCGAGGTGAGGGGGGTTCGCAGTTCGTGCGTCACGGCCGAGACGAAGCGGATGCGGCGCTCGGCGAGGTCGATGAGCGACCACCCGCTGAAGGCGACCGCCGCGAACGCGACGAGGCCCGCGATCCACGCGACCGTGAGGCCGATGCGCAGGGGTGTCCACCCGGCGGGCGGCAGCGGCGCGCCCGGGCCGGGGTCCAGTTGCACCGGCAGCGCGGTCATCGCGCGCTCGGGCACCACCGCCGCCGGGTCCTTGACGGGCACGAGCCGCGCCGCGGGGAACAGGTCCGCGACCTCTTCTTTCAGCAGCGCTTCGAGTTTCGGCCAGTCGAGCACGACGCCCTGATACACGGTTTTGGCGTCCACCTTCGCGGCGCGCACGAGCACGAGCGATTCGGTGCCGTCGGCCGCCGCGAGCCACACCGGGCGCATGGAGCCGAGGTGCACGTGCGTCGCGGGCGGGCCGACGAGCAGGTTGTTCGCGGCCCAGTTCAGCGTGCTGTTCGTGGGGTTCAGGAACAGCGGCAGCGGGCGCTCTTCGGCGGGCGCGACCAGCTTCGCGCCCGCGGGCGGCCCCGGCGGGTGCGCCGCGCGGTCGTGCTGCTCCTTCTGCACCTTCTTCAGTTCGTCGAGCTCGCGCAC
>JALHNS010000241.1 GCA_022843445.1 Gemmata sp. | reverse complement strand
ACGCCGAACATCAGCCCGCCGCGCAGCAGCCGCGCCGCGAGCGCGTCCGGCGCGTCCGGCTCGGTGGGCACCGTCACCAGCAGCGGCACCGCGAGCACCAGCCCGACGGAGAGCCCCAGCAGCACCAGCACGAGGATCACGTCCGCGGCGCGCAGCCCGGGGCCGGTGTCGTCGGCGCGGGGGCGCACCGCGCCGGCCAGCACCAGCGCCAGCGGGTACTCCACCATTCCCAACCGCGCGAACACGATGGGCGCGACGAGCGCGTTGAACAGCCCGCCGAGCACGCCGCCGAGCGACATCCAGAAGTAGAACCCGGTGAGGTGTTCGGGCGGCGGCCGGTCCTTCGCCAGTTCGCCGTGGCACACGAGGCACACGCCGAAGAACGCGAGCATGTGCAGGCAGCCCACCACCGCGAGCGGTTCGGCCGCGTAAGTGAGCAGCGTGATCGCCACGAACAGGATCAGCATGGGCGTGACGCGCCCGACGACGCGGTGCAGGCCGTCCGGCCACCGCGCGAACACCAGAATGAAGCTGATGAGGTACAGCGCCAGCGGCACCACCCACAAGAGCGGTACCGGGGCGAGGTCCGTAGACACGTGCGTGGTCACACCGAGCAGCAGGCTCGACGGCAGCGCCGCGAGCGCGACCCACCGGGCGATGCGCGCGCGGGGAATGTGCTCGAGCGCGGGGTGCGGTGCGGCATCGGCCGCGAGTTCCTTCTGAGGTTCCGGGGTTCCGCGAATGACGGTGAGCGCGCACGTCACCACGAGCGCGACGTAGCAGAGCACGCCGCCCGCGAACACCCATTTCTGCTGTGCGAGCGTGAGTTCCGGTTCGATGAGCAGCGGGTACGCGAGCAACCCCAACAGGCTGCCGGCGTTGCTCGCGGCGTAGAGGAAGTACGGGTCGCGCGCCGCGGGGTGCCCGCTCGCGGCGAACCAGCGCTGCAACAGCGGCGACGTGGTGGACAGCACGAAGAACGGCACGCCGACCGCGAGGCCGACCGCCGCCCCGAGTTGCGCGAACACGAGGAGCGACGAATCTTGATCGTCCGGCAACACCGACGACACGACCGCGACCGGCGACCCGGTTTCGGACACCGCGATAGCGACCTTGAACGACACGACGACTGTCGCGAGCGCGAGCAGGTGGAACGCGGCCTGCCGCCGCACGCCGAGTTTCCCGGTGCTGCGGTGCGCGTACAGATACCCCGCGAGCAGCACGGTTTGGAAGAACACCATGCAGGCGTTCCACACACCGGGCGTGCCGCCGACGAGCGGGAGCAGCAGTTTACCGACCAGCGGCTGAACGAGGAACAGCAGGGCCGCTCCGACGAACAGCGTGACGGCGTAGAGGGCGGGGAGCAATCGCGACCTCCGCGGGGCGGTACGCACCGGCCCCGGAGCGGTGGCGGGGAGAGACCCGGCCGTGAGGGCAACCTTGCCTAACAGAATGCGAACGCGCCCGCACATGGGCAAGGGGGAAGCGCCAATGGCGTGACGAACCGGGCGGCTATTCCTGTGAGGGCGGAGGAGAGATGCGAAACAGTTCGACGCCGGAACGCCCGCCGGACGACCACAGCACCGCGTCCCACCAGCACCACGCGCCCCCAACTTCCAGCGCCACGTCGGTGCAAATTGTTACCGCGCGACCAAAGAGGCGCTCGCGCCAACTCGGTCGCGGGGCGAAAATGTCGCGGCCGGTTGCGAGCAACACCGGGCCGAACGCCACGGGCGGCGGGAGTATTTCGTAGAACGCCGTCCCGATGATGTAGTAAAGCGGCCCGAACTCGCGCCACGGGTGGTAGTGGAGCGAACGCGCCCCGTCGCGCATCGCGAGGAGAAGCACGAGAGCCCAAAACGTGCGCGCGTGAACCGCGGGGGCAACGGAAGAATCGGAGAAATCGACCAGCAGTTCGCCTTGCGTTCCGGTTGGCAGCGCGTCGAAGTCTGGCACAAGGTCGGCGATCCGCACGACGACAGCCATACCGCACCGCAACCCACAGGGTCGGACCCGGAGGAATCTAATGGGCCCCCAAATGAATGTAACCGATCCACAAACGTGGCACGACCTCGGCGCGCATCCGCGGTTCGCCGGTGGGCACCTCGATCCCGCTTGGTACGATGGCGCCGCGGGCGCGGACCTCGCGCGATTGCGCGCGTGCGCGACCGAAGTGCTCGCAAGGCTGCCCGGCGCGACGTGCGAACTCGTCGTACTCGACGACTGCACCACCTTCGTCAGGTTCCGCACGGGAACGCGCGAAGCGGACGTGTACCCGGTCGCTCTCGACAACGGGGCCGTGGGGTTCTACGTCGGCTTCCCGAATCTCGAAGAACTGCGCGTCGCGGAGGTCGGTGGCGTGATCGGTGCGCTGAGTGATTAACCCGCGGTGCGCACGAACACCGCCAGTTGGCTCGGGCCACCCAACTGCGGGTCGGTGTCGCCGAGCGGTTGCAGGCGGGCCGTGTAGCCGTGTCGCGCGCACACGCCCTCGCACCACGCGGCGAACTCCGCACGCGACCACTCGAACCGGTGGTCCGCGTGCCGGAACTTGCCCGCCGGTAGCCCCTCGAACTTCACGTTGTACTCGCGGTTCGGCGTCGTTAGCACCACCGCCCGCGGGCGGGCGCTCCCGAACAGCGCCGCCGCGAACGCCTCCAAGCGCGGCGGGTCCAAGTGTTCGATCACTTCCACCACGGCCGCCGCGTCGAAGTCGTTTAGGCGCGCGTCGCGGTAGGCGAGGGCACCGTGCAGCAGCTTCACGCGCTCGCGGGCACTATCCGGTAGGCGCGCGCGGTCGAGGCGCTGGCGCGCGATTTCGAGAGAACGCACGGAAGCGTCGAGGCCCACCACTTCCGCGAACCGCGCGTCGGCCGCGAGCAAGCGCAGCAACTTCCCTTCGCCGCAGCCCAAATCCAGCACGCGCTTCGCGCCACTCGCTTGAAGCTCCGCGAGCACCGCGGCCAAACGCCTTTCGTGGAGACTCACTTTCGACTCGAGGCGCTCTTCGGCGAGGTCGTGTTCGGCCGCGGCTTCGTCCGGGTCGGTGGCGTCGTCGCTCGCCAGTCCCGCGAGCGCGGACCGCACGAGCTTCTGCTGCCGGCGCAGGTAGCGCGCCGCGATCTGCTCTTTCTCCGGGTGCGAATTCAGCCAGCCCTCGCCGTGCTTCAGCAGCTTCGCCACCTCGTCCGCGCTCACCCAATAGTGCTTCTCGTCGTCGAGCACCGGCACGAGAACGTACAGGTGCGAGAGCAAATCCGCGAGCCGCACGGTCGCGCGCAGTTCTACCGTGAAGTACGGCGATTCGCCCCATTCGGGGAAGTGTTCGTCGAGCGGGTGGCGCGTCGCGCGCACGTCGTAGCCGAGCGGCTCGAAGAGCTTGCGGAGGAACGGTTCGCCCCCACGCCGGCACGGGAGCGCCGTGATTCGCGCGACGAGCGGTAGCGGCTCTTCCGCCAACTCCGGGCGCGTCTTACAACTGCCCGCCAGCGCCGAACCGTACACCTGCGCGATTGCCACGCTCAGGAACGACGACGCCACATACGGCCGGTCGTTGACGTACTGCGCGAGCAGTTCGTTCCCGGTGCCGCGGTTCGCGCGCGCGAGGCCGACCGGGTCCGCGTCGAGCAGCAGCGCCGCGGTGCAGCGGTCGTCGGTGGCTTCCGGGTAGAACACGTGCGCGCGGCCGAAGGACAGCTCGAAGGATTGCACCTTCGCCGGGTGCTTATGAAGAAGCCAGCCGAGGTCCGTGGCGGGCGCGCGACTTGTGGTGATTGTGAGGAGCATGCGGTAAGCGTTGTAGCGAATGTAGCGCGTGCGCCCGCGGCGCGGAGTGCGAAGTTTGGCGAATCGGCTCAAGTTGCACGGCTCGGTTGGCGCACCGCCCGGTTCGCACCATACTGAGGGGGAGACCGCGCCGCGGGTTCGGACCGGTTCATTTCACACGACGCGCACGCAATGCTCACCGCTCTGATGATCGCCCTCGCCCCGGCACCCGCGGCCGATCCGCTGGGGCCGTCGAAGTACCCGGCCGTGTACGTGCCGCAGGAGCACCCGCACGGATTCCTGTACGCGCCGGCCCGCGACGTGCGCCCGATGGTGCGCGACCCGGCAACGCCGTACGCGCCCAAGCCCGGCGACGTGTTCGTGATGAGCGACACGAACGGCTTCTGGACGCTCCTGTACCGGTTCGCGCTCACCGGTCGGCCCGGGCACGGCGGCGTCGTCGCGCGGATGCCCGACGGCAACCTCGGTCTGCTCGAAGCCGGGTACGACGGCACGCTCTGGACGCGGTTCACTCCGCTCGAATACAAGCTGCACTCGTACCCCGGCACGCTGTGGGTGCGCGAGCGCCACGTCCCGCTCACGCCGGAGCAAGACGCGCGCCTGACCGCGTTCGCGGTGGACGCCGCCGACAAGCGGTACGCGACCTCGAAGTTCGTGCTGATGGCGACGCAGTTCACGCCGCGCGGCCCGGTGCGCACGGCGCTGTTCGGCCGGCCCGCGGGCCTCGGCCGGCGGTACACCTGCGCCGAGATCATTCTGGAATCGCTGAGCTACGCGGGCGTGATCGACCGGCGCACCGCGCGCCCCGGGGCGACGTTCCCGCAAGACCTGTTCTACGACCGCTCGCGGAACCCCTACATCGACCGGCACCCGCCGCTCGCGGGCGGATGGGCAGAACCGGCGCAGTGGACGCCGGTCGCGGGGTGGTCGGTGCGCGGGAAGGTGGTGCCGAAGCCGCCGCTACCGTGGCCCGGCGGCCCGGCCGACGTCGTTCAGCCAGTCTCCGGCGCGGCGCACAAGCCCCCGACGCCCGTCGTCGTCGGGCAGGTCGCCGGCGAACTTCGCCCGGTCGCACTCGTCGAGCAGTCCGCGCAGCGCGTCGGCCTGCTCGACCGGCCACCCCTGCTGCGCCGCCGCCGCTAGCAACTCGTTAGTCGTGAGCTTCGTCGCGGGCGCGCCGAAGTGCCGCTCCACGAACGCCCTCAGCACTTCGGCCACGCGCGCGACCGCCGGCGGGCCGTCTTCGGGGCGCACGCGCGCCAGTTCCGCGCGCGCCCACTCCAGCGGCGGCACCGCCGGCACCCGCCGCGCGCGCCTCCAGACCACAAACGCGAGAGCGAAGCACACGAGCGCGACCCCTGCGGCGACATACGGCCGCGGGTTCGCGCGCGGCACCGGCGGCGGCGCGGGCGGGTCTTCCGGCGGCGTCACCGGCAGCACCGCGGTGTTCGCGCTCACTTTCTTCTCAACGGTCACGCGCACCGCGGGAAACTCGACGGCTTGCCCGTTCGCCTTCACCGGGGCGAAACTGGCGACGAGCGGCGCGCCTTCGACATACGGATCGAGCCGGAGCCGCTGTTCCCAGCGCTCGCGGTTGTTGGGAAGAGCCGTCACGCGCGCCTCGCCGTCAGGTCGCACGCGCCACGCGGAGTCGGCGTCCGCGGTGAGCAGCATCTTCGGCACCTCGACGCGCAGCGGGGCCGGGCCTTCGAGCGAAAGCGTCACGCGCACGCTTTCGGAGAGCGCGCACGCGGTGCGGTCCGCGGTCGCGTCGGCGCGCACCGCCGGCGGCTGCGCGAGTGCCAGCAAAGCGAGCGCGAGCATGCGGTCATTCCTTCTTCTTCGGCTTCGGCGGGGTCCACTCCGCGGGCAGCACCTTCGCCGCGGTCAGGGGGAGCGCGTCGCCGTACTGCTTCTGCTGCGCCGCCAACAGCGCGAGCAGCTCCTTCAGCTTACCCGCGTGTTCGGGCTTCGCGCTCAGGTCGGTCGTTTCGTCCGGGTCGGCCTTCAGGTCGAAGAGCTGGCTGCGGTCGATCTGCGGGTAGCGGATCAGCTTCCACCGGTCGTCGCGCACCGCGCGCTGAACGTGCCGGTACGCGAACACCAGTTCCGCGCGCGCCCCGCGCGACGGGTCTTTCAGCACCGCGGCGAACTCCGCGCCCTCGCTCGCCTTCGGCGCGGGCACGCTGCACAACTGGCCGAGCGTCGGCAGCACGTCGAACAGGTAGCACATGGCCGCGGAGCGCTTGCCTTCGGCGACGCCCGGCCCGGCGACGATCAGCGGCACGCGCACCGAGTGCTCGTACATGTTCTGCTTGCCGATCAGCCCGTGCGAACCGCGAGCCACGCCCGAATCGGCCGCGAACACCACCAGCGTGTTCTTCGCGTGCGGCGATTTGGCGAGCGCGTCCAAGATGCGCCCGAGTTGCGCGTCGAGGTACGACACGTAGCGGTAGTAGTCCGCGAGCATCGCCTTCACGCGCTTCGGGTCGCGGGGCCACGGCAGCAGTTGCTCGTCGCGCAGCGCCATGTCGCCGTTGTCGAACGGGTGCTGCGGGAGCGCGTTCGCGGGCAGCGGCACCTTCTCCGCGTCGTACTTCACTTCAAAGTCCGGTGGCACGATGTGCGGATCGTGCGGCGCGTTGAACGGCACATAACAGAAGAACGGCTTGTCGCGCTTCGCGTTCAGAAACGTGATGGCTTCGTCCGCGTACACGGCGCACATGTGCTTCGCGGCCAGTTGCGGCGCGCCCAGTTTGCCGTCGGCCGCGTCGCGCAGGTTACCCTTCAGCGGGTCGACCATGCCGCCGAGGAACATGCCGCGGGCCTGTTGGAAGCACTTCAGCACGGACGGCGCGCCGTTGTGCCACTTCCCGCTCACGAAAGTGGTGTACCCGGCTTTGGCGAACGCTTCGGGCCACGTTTCGTCGCGCATCAGTTTTTCGTCGATGCGAAACACGCTCTGCCCGGAAAGCAGCATCGCGCGCGACGGCACGCACGTCGCCCCGTTGAACCCGCCTTGCATGTACGCGCGGTCGAACGCGACCCCGCGCGCCGCGAGCCGGTCGAGGTTCGGCGTGCGGATGTGTTTGTTGCCGAGCGCGGCGATGGTGTCGGCGCGCATGTCGTCGGCGAAGAGGAACAGCACGTTCGGCGGGTCCGCGGCGCGGGCCGCGTTCGGCGCGAGCAGCGCGAGCGCGAGAAGGAGAGCGCGAGGCATGGCAGGTTCCGTGCGGGAGAGGAGCGAGGCTGATTGTAGGCGCGCGGCGCATTGGCGAGCCGCGAAGGGCGCACAGGGCGGAAGCCCTGTGCGCCCTTCGCGGCACAAGGTATCGCGGTGCGCAACAGCCGCGCACCTTTTTCCGTACAAACGAGAACTTTTCCCGCGATGTTGCGTCTGAAAGTTGAGTCACTTCGGCCATTCGGCCACGCCCGGAGGGTTCACATGTCGCGCCTCGTGCGTTTCGGCGTTCCCGTTTTGCTCGCGCTCGTGCTCGTCGGCTGCGGGAAACAGCCCGCGGAAGTCGCGCAGAACGAACCGCCACCAGACAAGCTGAAGGCTGAAGACCCCGGCCTCGACTTCGACCCCAAACTGCCCGACCTCGAGCGCATCGACAAAGAGAACGTGGACAACAAAGTGGGCGATCCGGGCCTCGACACGACCGCGCTGCGCCCGCCGGGCCTCGCGCTTCCCGCGCCGGTCGCGGGCGATACGGGCTATATGCTCACGGCCAGCGGCGGCAGTGCCATGGGGCTCTCCGGGCGCAGCGGCGCGACGCGCTTGGCGAAAGTGAGCGCTGCGGGCGGTGGGCGAATTCCGTTCCCGATGGGGCCGATGGGCATGGCTCCGGGCGGGCCGATGAACGGCACACCCAAGCCCGAACCCGCGACCGGCTACAACGCGCTGAACGCCGAAGCCTACGGCGTGTACCGCGAGAACGAGTTCCGCTCGCCCCGCGTCGCGGCGCTGTCCACGTTCTCCGCCGACGTGAACACGGCCGCTTACGCGAACGTCCGCCGCATCCTGAAGGAAGGCAAACTGCCGCCCGCGAACGCGGTGTTCCTCGCGGAGTTCGTGAACTACTTCCGCTACGACTACGCGCAGCCGAAGGGCGACGACCCCATCGCGTTTCACATGGAAATGGGGCCGTGCCCGTGGAACCGCAACCACCACCTGCTGCGCGTCGGCGTGCAGGCGCGCGAAATCGCCAACGACAAGCTCCCGCCGCGCAACCTCGTGTTCCTCGTCGATACGTCCGGTTCCATGCAGCAAGCGAACCGGCTCCCGCTCGTGCAGCAGTCGCTGTCGCTGCTGGTGCAGAAACTCACCGAGAAGGACCGCGTCAGCATCGTGACCTACGCGGGTTCGTCCGTCACGGCCCTTTCGCCTACGAAGGGCAGCGAGAAGGACGTGATTCTCAGCGCGATCAACTCGCTCAGCGCCGGCGGCGGCACGAACGGTGAGGGCGGCATTCGCGCCGCGTACAAGTTGGCCGGCGAGTCGTTCATCAAGGACGGCGCGAACCGCGTCATCCTCTGCACCGACGGCGACTTCAACGTCGGCGTCACCGACAACGGCGAACTCGTGAAACTCGTCGAAGACCAGCGCAAGACCAACGTGTTCCTGTCGGTGCTCGGCTTCGGCATGGGCAACTACAAGGACGACCGCCTGAAGCAACTCGCCAACAACGGGAACGGGCAGCACGGCTACATCGACACGCTCGCGGAAGCGAAGAAGGTGTTCCTCGAAGACATCGGCGGGCTGGTGTGCGTGGCGAAGGACGTGAAGTTCCAAATCGACTTCAACGCCGGCAAAATCAACGCCTACCGGCTCGTGGGCTACGAGAACCGCCTGCTCGCAGACGAAGACTTCAAGAACGACGCGAAGGACGCGGGCGACATGGGCAGCGGTCACCAAGTGACCGTGCTGTACGAGATCGTGCCGAGTGGCGTGAAGATCGACCTGCCGGACGTGGACCCGAGCAAGTACACGCAACCGGTGAAAGCGGCCGGCCCGCAAGACGAGTGGCTGACCGTGAAGATGCGCTACAAGCAACCGACCGGCGACGTGAGCAAGGAACTGAGCGCGCCGTTCAAGGGCGAGGTGGCGAAGGACCTGAGCGACGACTTCCGGTTCGCGGCGGCGACGGCGAGCTTCGGCACGCTGCTCCGCGGCTCGAAGCACGCGGGCGCGATGACCTACGCGGGCGTGTTGGAAGAGGCGCAAGGGTGCCTCGGCAAAGACCCGAACGGCCACCGCAAGGGGTTCCTCGACTTGGTGACAACGGCGCGGAACCTCGCCGCGGCCCCGATCGAAGGCGACGGCGCGCTGGCGACCGCGCTGGGGATGAACGCGGACCGCCTGAAGCAGGTGGCCGCGGCGTGGGCGAATGAGAAGCCGGAAGTGCGCGAGTTCCAGATGGAAGTGATGGCTTCAGGCGTGCCGTCGAAGTTCCACGCCCCGCTGAAGGCGTACTTCGAGAAAGCCGCCACCGAGAAGAAGTAAGGGCGGACGCGCGCCGCCCATGTGGGCGGCGCGCGTTTCAGCAGTGCAACGATGCGCTACATTCCGATCAACGTGTTCGACCATTCGGCGTTCGGGGGCATGCGGCACTTCATACTGTCGATTCGCCAGCCGTCCGACTTCTTGAGAACGACGAATCGGTACTCCAGCAACCGCAGCACTTTCGTATCGACGTGCGCCCGCGACTTGGTCACGAACTCGACCGCGGCGATTTGCCCGGCATCGAGTGTGGCGTAGACCGGCGGTGAGGAGTAGGCTCCACCACCATCGACGTACGCTCGCCGCTTAATCGTGCAGAAGGTCTCCAAGATCAGTGCGTGTTCGGCAATGCGTTGCGGATTGTTAAATGCCCGACCAGACTCGGCCATGCGCGCTTCCCAAGCGGAGTAGGCAGCAGCGAACGCGAGCACAGTCGCAACCGGGTCGTCGCGCATCTCATTTCTCCCAAGCAATCCGTCTTGACTGTGAATCGAAGAGCGAGGCCGGTGAGAAGAATACCCACCGCGCGATACGGCGAACAACGTCCGTTTCGCACACGGTCGTGTGGTTCGGTGCCTTTCGCCCTGAAGGGGTGCGCTTCCTCAGCCCCGGCCACCGGCCGGGGTAAAACGCATCACGGTTCTTGCGGTCTGAAGGACCGCGCTTCCTTCAGTCCCACACGTAGCGCTCGTCGAACACGATGTGCGCTTCGCGGTACAACCGGCGCACTTCGTCCTGATACACCTCCTTTTGCTTCGTGTGGTGCTCTTCTTGGCGCGCGATGTAATCCACTACCGCGTCGGCGTGGGACTGGCTGACGGAATAGATGCCGTACCCGTTCTGCCAGTGGAACGCGACGAACTCGACGCCCTTCGTCTTCAGCCATTTCGAGGAACTGGTTTTCACGTTTTCGAGGACATCCGAAATGGCGCGCGTGCGGCTGAGCGCGAACAACAGGTGAACGTGATCGTCGAAACCTCCGACGCGGAGCGACGGGCAGCCGTCGTTGTTCAGCACCACGGACAGGTACGCATGGAGTTCGTCGCGCACGGGTTTGGTGAGGAGCGGTTCGCGGTGTTTCGTGCTGAACACGACGTGAACGAGCACGCGAGCGAGCGATTGAGGCACGGCGACCTCGCGGGAAAAGGAAGCGCGGTCCTTCAGACCGCAAGAGATGTGGCGCATTGTACCCCGGCCGGTGGCCGGGGCTGAGGAAGAGCGCCCCTTCAGGGCGAAAACCAAGACGCGGCCTCACTGCCCCGCGCGCACCGCGGTTGCGCCGAAGCGGTCGCGCAGCGCGCGCAGCCCGGCGGGGCCGATCTCGTTGTGCCGCACGTCCAGTTCCGTTAGCTCCCACGGGCCGCGCGCCAACAGCGCCGCGCCCGCGTCGGTCAGGCCGCACCC
>JALHNS010000240.1 GCA_022843445.1 Gemmata sp. | reverse complement strand
CGCGCGGCGCCTGACCGCCCCCCACCCCCCCACCGGGCGAGGGGGGTGGGTTTTGGCACTCGGTGTGGTTGGGGGAAGCCGGCCCCGAAGGAACACCCCGCCGCCGGCCGCCCGTCTCGGTCACTTCTTCAGCACTTTGATTTCCACCTTGCGGAACTCGCACGGGTGGCTCTCCGCTTGCAGCGAAATGTAACCCTCTTCGAGCAGCACTTTCCCGTCCTTGATGAGCTTCTTCGCGTCCGCGTCCTTCTCGTCCAGTTGCGGCTTCTCGTACTCCAGCACCAGTTCGCCGTTCACGTAGTGCTTGATCGCGCCGCCGCCGTTCACTTCGATCTCGGCCGTGACCCACTGGTCGCCGTCGAACGTCTTCGACTTCGAGTTGGTGCAGTGCGTGGTGAACAGTTTGCCGTTCATCACGACGTGCGTGCCGGGCGAGCACATGTTGCAGGTACTGCGGTTCCCCTTCCCCAACCCGCCGAGGAACTGCGCCTCGATGGACACCGGGAAGTCTTGGTCCTTGCGCATCGTCTTGGGGTCTTGGCAGTGCAGCATCACGCCGCTGTTGCGCGTGGCCCACGCCGGGCCGTCTTTGCACTGCGCGCCTACGAACCGGTACTCGATGCGGATGCGGTAGTGCGAGAACTTCTCCTTGTAAAACAGGTGCCCGAACTTGCTCCCGAAGGTGTCGTACTTGTCGTAGCGCACCTGAATCGCGCCGTCGGCGACGCGAAACGTGTCGTTGTGGTTGTCGCCGAGTTCGTAGCCCTTGATCTTGGGCGTCCAGCCGTCGAGGTTCTTGCCGTTGAACAGCGGCACCCAGCCGTCGTCCTTCGGCTTGGGTTCGTCGGCCGGGGCCACGGGGAGCGCGAGCGCCAGCGCTGCGACGGCGAGCGCGGCTGAACGGCGGAGCGTGCGGAACATGTGCGACCTCTACGGGAGGGGAACGGGGGCAGTGTACGGCGCTGCCGGTCGAACCGCGAGCGCGTGCCGTTCTGTGTGAAAATCGGGTGAGGGCAATTGGTCTGTGCATCTCAGCGGGGTGCAAGTTCGTATAATCTCTGAAGCGCCGCGCGCGTCCCGATCCGCGCCGGCCCACCAGTCGACTTCCCCCCGTAGCCGCGGAGCACCCCCTCATGCTTCACCGCCGCGCCGGGCGCAGCGCGCGCCCCTCGCCCGTCCGTCTCACCCTCGAAGCGCTGGAAACGCGCGAAGTCCCCGCCGCCTTCACCGACGGCAACCTCGTGATCTACCGCGTCGGAACCGGTTCGGCTGCTCTCTCGAGCGCCGCAACAGCTGTGTTCCTTGACGAATACACGACCAGCGGTTCTCTAGTGCAGTCCATCGCCGTTGCAACGAGCGACAGCGGTTCGAATCAGGCGCTTACCGCGAGCGGCACCGCCACTTCCGAAGGCGCGCTGTCTCGCTCCGCGGACGGCCGGTTCCTTGTGTTCACGGGCTACGACGCCGCCCTTGGGACCACGAGCGTCGCAGGCACAGCGAGTTCGGCAGTCGCGCGTACGATCGGCCTCGCAGCGGCTGACGGCACGATCAACACGAGCACCACGACGACATTGTTCAGCGGCAACAACCCTCGCGGTGCAACGAGTACCGACGGCACCGACCTGTGGGTCGTCGGGGGCAACAGCGGCGTGATTTACACCACGAGCGGTTCGAGTGGCCCCGGCACCGTGGTCAGCACCACGGTGACAAACATTCGCACGGTATCAGTTTTCGGCAACCAGCTGTACATCTCAACTGGATCCGGCACTGCCGTTCGAGTGGGCGCAGTAGGCACCGGCACGCCGACCAGCACGGGTCAAACGATTACAAACATCCCCGGGTTTGCGAACATTGCCGGCAGCCCATACGGCTTTTTATTTGCGGACCTCGATGCGAACGTTTCTGGCATCGACACTCTGTACGTTGCCGATGACGGGGCAACCGCGCTTAGCAAGTACTCACTCGTCAGTGGAAACTGGACGGCGAACGGCACCGTCGGCGTGGATGCGGACGATTACCGCGGTGTCACCGCGATGGTGAACGGGACCACTGTCACCTTGTACGCAATTCGTAAAGGGGGCAGCGGGACGACGGGTGGTGGCGAACTCGTATCGCTCACCGACAGTTCGGGCTATAACGGGTCGTTCAGTGGAACCCCCACCCTCCTCGCGACTGCCGGAACGAACACCGCGTTCCGCGGGGTCGCGTTCGCTCCGAAGGCCGTGAACCAAGCCCCGGTGCTTACGCTCAACGGCGGCGTCGTGTCGTACACCGAAAACGCTGCACCGACCGTACTCGCCAGCGCCGCGACCGTGACCGACGGCGACAGCACGAACTTCGACACCGGCACGCTCACCGTCGCGTTCGGCGCGAACGGCACCGCGGACGACCGGCTCGCGATCCGCAACGAGGGCACCGGCACCGGGCAGATCGGCGTCAGCGGCTCGAACGTCACGTTCGGCGGCACCACCATTGGCACCTTCACCGGCGGCAGCGGTACCACCGCACTCGTAGTGACGTTAAACGCGAACGCGACCCCGGCCGCGGCGCAAGCACTGGTTCGCAACGTCACGTTCGAGAACGTTTCGGAGAACCCGAGCACCGCGAACCGGCGGGTCGATTTCACGCTCACCGACGGCGACGGTGGCACCAGCAACACGGTTTCGCGTACTATTACGGTCACCGCGGTGACTGACGCGCCGGTCGTCACCACCAGCAGCGGCACCACCAGCTACACCGAGAACGGCACCGGCACCGCCATCGACGCCGGTCTCACAGTCTCCGACATCGATAGCACGAACCTGAGTAGCGCCACGGTCGGCATCACGGGCAACTTCGCCGCGGCCGAGGACGTGCTCGGGTTCACCGACCAGAACGGCATCACCGGCACCTACGACACCGCCACCGGCGTGCTCACCCTCACCGGCTCCGCGAGCGTCGCCAACTACCAAGCCGCGCTCCGCTCCGTTACCTACGCCAACACCAGCGACAACCCCAGCACCGCCACACGCACCGTCACCTTCATGGTCAACGACGGCGCACTCGACAGCGCCCCCGCTACGAGGGCCGTGAGCGTCACCGCGGTGAACGACGCCCCGGTCGTGACCGCGCCCGCGACCGCTGTGACGAACGAGGACACCGCGCTGGTGTTCTCGACCGCCAACGGCAACGCGATTGCCGTGACCGACGCGGACGCCGGCACCCTCACCGTGACACTGACCGCGACCAACGGTACCGCCACGCTGGGTGGCACCGCGAACCTGACCGTGAATGGCGACGGCACTGCCACCGTCACGCTCACAGGCGCACTAGCCGCCATCAACACCGGGCTGAACGGTCTCACCTTCAACCCGAACGCGAACTTCAACGGCTCCGCTTCGCTCCAAGTGAGCGCTAGCGACAACGGCAACAGCGGCACCGGCGGCGCGCTCGCCGACAGCAAGACCGTCAGCGTCACCGTGAACTCGGTGAACGACCCGCCGGTCGGTGCGGACTTCACGGTGGCGACCGACGAGGACGTGCCGTACACGTTCGCGGTCAGCGACTTCGCGTTCACCGACCCGAACGACGCGCCCGCGAACGCCTTCGCCGGCATCGTGATCGGCGCGCTCCCGCTGTCCGGAACGCTCGCGCTCGACGGCACCGCGGTGACGAGTGGGCAGTTCGTTTCGGTAAGCGACATCTCCGCCGGACTCCTCGTGTTCACCCCGGACCAAGACGAAATCGGCACCGGGTACGCGAGTTTCACGTTCCGAGTGCGCGACGCTGGCGGCGGCTCCGACACCGACCTCGCGGAGCGCACCGCGACGATTGACGTGACCGCCGTTAACGACGCGCCGAGCGTCACGCTGGCGCGGCAAACGATCACCGTGACTGCCGGGACCGCGTTCGCGCTCGACGGGTTCGCGACGTTCGGCCCCGGCGGAGGAGCGGACGAAGCGAACCAGACCGCGCAGTCGTACAGCGTGACGGCGACCAACGGCGCGCTGTTCGCGGTCGCCCCCGCGATCGACGCGAACGGGCGGCTCACGTTCACCGCGAGCGGCACCACCGGCACCACCACCGTAACCCTGACCGTGACCGATAGCGCGGGCGCGACCGGTGCCGAAGTGCAGTTCAGCGTGACCGTGGAGACCGTGCCCGTGCCGCCGAGTCCGCAATTGCCGGTGAACGTGTCCGTCGATCCGGAGGCGCGGTTCATCGCGGCCGGAGCGGACGCGGGTAGCACCGGCACCGTGCGCCTGTTCGACGCGCGCACCGGAACGCCGCTGGTGTCGTTCGCGCCGTTCGGCACGTACACCGGCGGCGTCGCGGTGGCGCTGGGCGACCTGACCGGCGACGGCACCGCGGAACTGATCGTCGCCACGCGCGGCAGCGTCGGCCTGCTCGCGGTGTACGACCTCGCGACAGGGGCCACGCTGGTGCCGCCGGTGCGCCCGTTCGCGGGGCTGAACACCGGGCTGCAAATCACGACCGCGGACGTGGACTGCGACGGCGTTCACGACCTCGTGTTCGGCCCGGAGCGCGGCGCGCCCGCGGTGGCCGCGTTCAGCTTCGTGACGGGCCAATTCGTCGCGTTCATGAACCCCTTGCCGGGCGCGAACCTGAACTTCCAACTCGCGGCCGGCAACGTGACCGGTGACGCCCGCGCGGAGCTGGTACTGTCGGCGAACGGGTTCGTCGCCGTGCTCGACCCGACCGGGGCGGTGCTCTCGACGTTCGCGGTCGCGCCCGGCTTCGGCGGCGAAATGGCGCTGGCGGTCGGCGACACCGACGGCGACGGCACCCGCGAGATCGTGGTCGCGCTCCAAGCCCCCGGCGCGGACACCGCGGTCGGCGGGTTCACGGCGCAAGGCGCGCCGGTGTGGAGCCTGTTCGCCGACACCGGGGCCGGAATGCGGCGCGACGGCACCAGCCGCCCGGCGGTACAGACGCCGCCGCGGCTCGCGGTGGCCGACGTGACCGGCGACGGTATCGCCGACATCCTCCTCGGCAGCCAACCGGGAATGGGCACGAGTCGCGTGACCGTGGTGGACGGCGCGACGCGCCAGCAGGTGCGCGCGGACCTCGCGTTCGCCGACACGCTCGGCCTCTTCACCGACGCCGGCTGACGTACACTGACAGCGCACCGCGGGCCGCGCCTGCAAACAGGCGCGGCCCGCCCCTTTTCCCGGAGCCGCACCGATGACCGCGCCGCGCGTCGCCACCGTCACGCCTGTATCGGAGGACGCCGCCACCGGCAAAGTGGCGGAGGTGTTCGCCGACATCAAGCGCACGAAGAACATCGATTGGGTGCCGAACCTGTGGCGCGTGCTCGCCACGAACCCGGACCACCTCGAACTGGTGTGGTCGCGGCTGAAGGCGATCATGCACCCGGAGGCGTGCGGGCGCAAGGCGCTCTTGGACCCGCTCACGCGCGAACTGATCGCGCTCGCGGTGAGCACCACGAACGGCTGCGCGTACTGCGTGAACTCGCACACGGCCGCCGCGAAGAAGTTGGGCCTGACGACCGAAGCGCTCGGCGAGGTGATGGCCGTGATCGGGCTGTTCAACACTACGAACGCGCTCGCGGACGGCTACCAGATCGAACCGGACGTTCTGCCGCGTCTCGACTGAACGCGCTCTACGCTTGGGCATGCACCGACTCACCGCACTGCTGCTGTTCGCCGCCGGCTGCGGGCCTTCCGCGCCGGTATCGGACGCCGACGCGCTGCTCGGCGAGTGGGCGGTAGTGGATTTTCGCGCGCCCGACGGCGCGGAAGACCGCAACCAGTTCCGCAACCGGGCGCGCGTGACCGAGGAAACGTGGTCGCAAGTGTTCACCGATGGGCGGTACGAAGATTTCGAGTACCGCATCGACGCGGCCCGCGAGCCGAAGCACCTCGACCTGATGTACACCGACGCGAGCGGGTACCGTCACACGGTGCGCGCGATCTACGAGCTGACCGGCGACGAGTTGCGGGTGTGCACCGGGTCGCCGCCTCTGCAGCGCAAGGCCCGCGCCGAGAGCGTGCGCCCGACCGCATTCGCCCCGGGCCCGGGCGTGCTCGTCGTGTACCGCCGCACGCGCAAGTGAAGTCGACTCAATTTCGCCCCAGCAGTTCCAGCAATTTCTTCGCGCACGCCTCGGCGAACGGCCCGTCGTTGATGTGCTCGTCGCGCTCGGCCACTTCCACGTACGGCGCGACCCAGTTGCGCAGGCTCTGAAACAGTGCCGCGTCCGCTTCCGGCCACCAGAACGGTTTGCCCTCCGCGTCGATCGCGCTCACCCCGCGCAGCGGCACCATCACGCACGTCGGCGCGTTCGAGGCGCTCGTCTTCTCCGCGATCCCCTTGCCCAACCGGTCCATCTCTTCGGGCGTGGTGCGCATCAGCGTCACGTTCGGGTTGTGCCGGTAGAACAGGCGGTGCTTGTACCAATCGGGTACGGTGTCCGGCGGGCCGAAGTTCACCATGTCCAGCGCGCCGAGCGAAACGACCTGCGGCACGTGCGCCAGCGCCGCGGCCGTGAGCCGGTCCGGTCCGGCGCTCAAGATGCCGCCCGCGAGTTCGTACGCGAGTTCGGTCGTCGTGAGGTCGAGGACGCCGGAGATTAGGCCGTCGCGGATCAGCCCCTCCATCGTGCGCCCGCCGGTGCCGGTCGCGTGGAACACCAGCACCTCGTAGCCCGCGGCCTCAAGCACCTTCCGCGCCGCTTCGACGCACGGCGTGGTGACGCCGAACATGCTCGCGGCGATCAGCGGCTTGTCCGCGCTTTCGTGCTCCCCCTTCCAGTCGGATCGAACCATCCCGGCCATCGCGGCTGCGGCGTTCGCCAGAACCGGGCGGCTGACGCGGTTTAGCCCGGCGACATCCACCACGGAATACATCAGCGTCACGTCGCGCGTGCCGACGAACGGCCCGACTTGCCCGCTCGCGAGTGTGCTGACCATCAGCTTCGGCACACCCACGGGCAGCGCGCGCATCGCGGCGGTCGCGACGGTCGTGCCCGCGGAGCCGCCCAACCCCATTACGCCGGACAGCTTGCCCGCTTTGTGCAACTGCGCCGCGAGCTTGGCCGCGCCGGTCGCCGCGAGTTCCACGGCCTTGCCTCGGTCGGCCGCGGCGCGCACCTGCTCGACGTTCGCGCCCGCGAGCGCGAACAGTTCCTCGCGCGACACGTCCGGCGCGAACGCGGGCGGGCCGAGCACACCGGCGTCCGCGACCAGTACCGGCGCGCCCGCGGCGCGCAGTCGGTCGCGAACGAACGCGAACTCGACGCCCTTGGTATCGAGGGTGCCGATTAGCAGAACGGACATGCGGTGCTCCGGCGCGGGGCGGTTCCGCGTGTTATGTTACCGACAGTGACCGTTCGCGCCGCCGGAGGGCCGTCAATGAAACCCGAACAGAAGCGCGTGCTCGTTCACGCGACACTCACGGCGCTCGTGCTCGCCGCGGTCGGGTTCATGTTCGCCGAGTTCGCGGGCACGTGGTTGAACACGCAAACTCCGCGGCCCGGTTCCGCGGACCTGAACCCCGCTCTGCCCGACGGCGCGCGGTACCGCATTCCCCTGATGATGGCACTGTGGGGGTTCGCGTTCGTGGTGGTCGGCGAGTTCGTCGCCGCGCGGTTTCGCAAACCGAAGGCGGTCGAAGAGGAGCGCCCCGCGCCGGACGCCGAGAAGTTGCTGAACGAGCTGCTCGCGAAGGCCGAAGCCGAGCGCGCCGCGAAGCCGCCCGCCGAACCGCCCGTATCTTGAGCGTGTGAGTCACCTTCACACGCGGGCGAGTTGATATGCGTTCCGAACTTCTCGCGCGGTTCCGCGCGCAGGTCGCGGCCGGGGTGCCCGTCGTCGGCGGCGGGGCCGGCACCGGGCTTTCGGCCAAGTGCGCCGAACTCGGCGGCATCGACCTCATCATCATCTACAACTCCGGCCGGTTCCGCATGGCGGGCCGCGGGTCGCTCGCGGGGATGCTCCCGTACGGCGACGCGAACGCGATTGTGCTGGACATGGCGCGCGAGGTGCTGCCGGTCGTTCGGCACACGCCGGTACTTGCCGGCGTGTGCGGGACCGACCCGTTTCGCGTGATGAAGCGGTTCCTGCTCGACGTGCGCGACGCGGGCTTCGCGGGCGTGCAGAACTTCCCCACCGTCGGCCTGTTCGACGGCACGATCCGCGTGGGCCTCGAAGAAACCGGCATGGGTTACGGTCTCGAAGTGGACATGATCGCCGCGGCCCGCGACTTGGACCTGCTCACGTGCCCCTACGTGTTCACGCCGGACGAAGCCACCGCGATGGCAAAAGCCGGTGCGGACATTCTGATTCCGCACATGGGGCTGACGACGAAAGGCGCGATCGGCGCGAAAACAGCGCTCACGCTGGAGCAGGCGGCGAAGCGGGTGCAGGAACTCGCGGACGCGGCGAAGGCGGTGAACCCGGAGGTTCTGGTGCTGTGCCACGGCGGGCCGATCTCCGAACCGGACGACGTGCGCTACGTCCTCGAGCACACGCGGGGGATCGTGGGCTTCTTCGGCGCGTCGAGCATCGAGCGGCTACCGACCGAGGTGGCGATCACGAACTGCGTGAAGCAGTTCAAGGCACTGAAGGTGTAGAACTGTGGGCGAATTCCGCCCGCACGGGCGGCGGGTGCGCCGCGGGAAGTGTGTGAGGCCGAGTTACGCACCCCTGTTCCGCACGAATTGCGAGGAACTCCGAACGAACCGACCGGAGCATCACACACTTTTTCCGCTCCGCACGAACTTCTGTCCGATGCACAAAATGATGTCGGACCTTCTCACCCACCGCCGTGCGGGCGCAGTTCGTCGAAACGCCGCCGCCCGGCCTTTCGACCGGGCGGCGCACTTCGCTCAATTTCTGCGCTACGGCTTCTTCGGCGCTTCCGGGGTGAGGAAGCTCGTGTCCCGCGTGCGGATCACGGTCTTCTGCTCTTGGGTCAGTTCCACCTTCGTTTCCGCGCCGCCGATCACCACGGCCAACTCGCCCTTCAGCTTGATGTTGATGGTCGCTTCGGCGATGCGCTGGTTCTTCGGGTCGTAGAAGATGACGCCCTTGCTCCCGGCCGCCTCGCTGTTGAGCTTGGTGCCCACGTCCTTGATTTTGAACAGCAGCCCGTCGGCGTTCTCCTTCGGCGGTGTGTACGCGATCACCGTTTCCACTTCGATCTTATCGAAGTCCTTCTTGGCCGGGTCGGTGTCCGGTTCGGCGTACTTGAACTTGTACGTCACGTCGTACGTACCAATGGGGCCGAGCGGCAGCTTCGCGGTGCGCTCCCACGATTCGCCCTTCTTCTTCGGGCCGTCCGGGAACACCTTGTACGTCGGGTCCACCATTTCCTTCAGCGCTTCGTCGCTGAGCACGCGCTTCAGCATCGCGTCCATGTTCGGGCTGCCCGCGCCGAGCTTGGCGATGAACGCCTCTTTGCCGTCCACCTTCTCGACCTTGTAGTTCTTGCCGAGCGTCGCGGTGAATTCGGCATCGACGAGGTTCTTGAAGAAGTCCACGAGGCCCGCGTTGCCGGCCCCGCCGGTGATCTCCTTCTTCGTGCTATCGTAGGTGATCGGATTGCCGGAGATGTCGATGGTCATCTTCAGCCCTTCGATCTTCTGCTTCAGCGTGATCTTGGTAATCTCCTCTTTCCCCTCCGTCACCTTCTCCTCCTTTAGCGGCGTCCACTGGTAGTAGAAGGTGCTCTTCTGCTGCTGGTTCAGGTCCTGCCCCTGCACCTTGATGCTCTGGGCCACGTCGGTGGTCATCTCTTGGTAGAACGGCACGTACGCGCCTTTGTCGTCCTTCAGTTTAATGCCGAAGGTGCGGGCGTCTTGGCCGGCGGCGACGGTGGCGAGCGCGACCGCGAACAGCGCGGCGGCAGCAAAGCGGGTGCGGAGCACTGGAGAACCTCCAAGGTCGGCGGGAACCGTTCGGGATGTTCTACCCGCACCGCGCTAGCGGGCAAGTGCGCCGCGCGAATCCCGGCGCTGCACGCGCGCGGGTCGAACTGGTAGAGTGGGTACGCTGCGCCCGCGCGGGAGGTTCGCATGAGGCTCTGGTGGCCGGTCCTGCTGCTCGTCGCGCTCGCGGGCGCGATCGTGCTCGCGCGCGGCGCGCTCACCCGCGCGCCGGCGTACGCGCGCCCCCTGCCGGTGCCCGACGGCGACCTCGAGGTCGCGTGGCTGCACATCCCCACGTCCGGCGACACGTGGGAGAACTTCGTGTGGGGCGTGAAGCGCGCCGAGATGAGCGCGCCCGGCGCGCCCGCGGGCGTGGCCGTGGACGATTCCGCCGCGTTTCCCACCCGCACCACCGCCGTGCCCGAACTCGTGCTCTCGCGCAACGGCTTCGCCGGGCGCGTGCGCGTGCGCTGGTACAAAGTGACCGACGACGCGCCGGTCGCGGCGTGGGTGGGCGCGCTGGCGGCGCGCGACCCGACCCCGCTCGCACTCGTCGGCGGTTGGTCGAGCGACCGCGCGCGCGAGCTCGCCGACGCGATGACCGCCACCGACTGGCCCGGCGCGAAGCCGGCGCTCTTGCTCGCCACCGCGACCGCCGAAACCGTGTACCCGGACGAAGCGAACTACGCGATCGGGTACCAGCCGCCGAAGCTGATCGAGTTGTACGCGCCGGCGTTCCGGTTCTGCTTCACGAACCGCCAGATGGCCGAAGCGGTGACGGATTTCGCGCTCTCGGACCCCTCTCTGCGCCCCGGCCCGGCCGTCGTGCCCGGCATGCGGGCGGTGCCCGGCGCGGCCGGCGGGCCGTGGGCGCTGCTGCCGTGGCTCGCCGAACTGCGC
>JALHNS010000239.1 GCA_022843445.1 Gemmata sp. | reverse complement strand
GTGATCTTTGGCAACTCGATGTGACTGACCGGAGGCCGCCGTGCTCAGGCCGCGGCGCGGTAGTAGTGCTTGAGCGTGCCACCGAGGCGCTCGCGGCACTTCACCGCGCCCGACGAGTGCTGAAGGATCGCCAGTTCGCCCGCGTCCGCGCGCCCAGATTCGGGTAGCGGCACGTTGCCCCGCGACTGGTGCGCTCGGCGTTGCGAGTTCGAGCTCACTACTCGCGGCTCGAATGTCGCGCGCGACAGTTCGAAAGCGTATCTGCTCGGGGAGGGTGCCGGCGAACGTGGTGTTGCACCGGTTACCCAGTTGCACCCCCGAGTTGCAACCGGCCGAGCGCCTGTGGCCACTGGTGCGCGAAGGGCTGGCGAATCGGGTGTTCGATGACCTACCGGCACTCACCGACACGCTGACGGCGCGATGCGCGTGGCTGGCCGACCACCCCAAGGTGATCGGCGGAGCGGTCGGGTTCCACTGGGCTGTCGCCGCCTGACGGTTGCGCTTCAACCGGACTTGGTATGAGAGGGTGATGTTGCCCGAAAACGCGTCACGGACGGGAGAATGTGCTTGACCGGGACCCGAGGGTGGACCGACACTGGACTGACGCTGGTACCGATCTCTCCGAACGCCATCACCTCGGGTAGACACGCCCGGCCCCAATCCACCTCGGCGCGACGCCGCAAAAGGTCACTGGAGCCTTCACCGCGGAGTTGATGGCGTTCGTCGAACAGGTGTCGATGGTGCTCGCCGATAGAGAGAAGCGCGACGGACGAGCGCGTGGCCGAAATGCGAATGCGCGCTGGAAGCTGTATCAACCCACCCCCACGCTCTGGCAATTCAGAGCAACTCTGCCGATACCCGGTTACGATATCCTTTCTCCGCCGGAAGAATCGAACGTAAAGATTGTCCGTGTCGAAGCCGACGGCCGACGAAAAGCAAAACCATGAAGCCAATCACGATCGCCGTTCTCGTCGCACTCGGAATCGCGTCCGCGATTGCTGCCGACGGCCAGGAGCCCCGGATCACTCTGGAAGCGGCCCGGGAGCAGGGACGCGCTAGGTCCGGATACTTGAAGGAGGCGAAAGTCCCAGCGGGTGCCGGCGACGCGATCCCGAAAGCGAACGTCGCAGACTTCCAGAAGTCGGTCGCGCCGATTCTGTCGAAGAGTTGCGCGGGCTGCCACGGCCCCAAGAAAGCCAAGGGCCGGCTTCGAATCGATCAGCTGAATCCCGACCTGCTGGCCGGTCCCGACGCCGAGAAGTGGCGCGAGGTCTACAGCGCACTCGGCAAGTCGGAGATGCCGCCCGCGGACGAGCCGGACTATGCGCTCTCCGACGCCCACCGCGCCGTCGTTGTGGACTGGCTCGGTGCGGAACTGAACAAGGCGTCACTTGCGCGACGCAACAGCAAGGACCATTCCTCGTTCCGTCGGCTGACCAAGTACGAGTACGACTACGCCCTGCAGGATCTGCTGGGCGTGCCCTACCCCTTGGCCAACAGACTGCCGCCGGAGACCACGACGGAAGACGGTTTCAAGAACAGTTCGGAACTGCTGCAGATGTCGGCCGTGCAGTTCGAGATCTACCGGGAAATCGCGGCGAAAGCTCTCAAGCGGGCGACCGTGAGCGGCCCGCGCCCTCAACCCGTGACCTACGTCATCTCGATGCGGCAAGAGATGGAGAAGGCCGAAAAGAACGCTAGGCCGCTCGACAAGAAGGACGCGAACGATCGCAGGCAGAAGAAGCAACCGCATCTGTTGAACCAGGAGACGGGCAAGGGCGTCCCGTTCTCACAAGGGACGGCGAAGCCGCAGGCCGGTGCGGCGGCCGGGCAGACGCCCGCCGCCTCGCCCGTCGTGCTCGTGATTCCCGGCGAGACCGAACTGAAACTGAATCTGGATCGCTTCCTGCCCGACGACGGCATCATGCGCGTTCGGATTCGGGCGGCGCGCTCGTCGGCGAACCCGGACGAGTACGCCGGCCTGCGGCTGATGCTCAGCGCCCACACCAGCAACGACGCCAACTTCACGCAGGTCATCAGTCGGCGCGACGTCCCGGTGACGGCACCCGGCGGCAAGGCGGAGTTTATTCACTTCGACGTCCCGCTGAGCGACATTCAACGCAACCCGTTTCGGAAACTCGCCACGACGTTTCCAAGGCGGGATGAGTTCCTGCATATCCGCAACGTGTCCAACGCGACCGGGGGCGATGAGCCCCTCAAAGTCCTGATCGACCACATCGAAATCAGTGCGCCGTTCTACGAGCAATGGCCGCCGAAGACGCACACCGACATCTTTCCCGAAAGCAAGAACCGGGCGGACGAGGCCGTCTACGGCCGGGAGGTGTTGAGCCGCTTCCTCCGGCGGGCCTGGCGGCGCCCGGTCGCCGCGCCGGAGGTTGACAAGTTCATGGCGCTGTTCGCGAAGTATCGGCCGGAGTTCTCGACGTTCGAAGACGCCATGGTGGAGGTGCTGACGACCGCCCTGACCTCGCCGGAGTTCCTCTACCTCACGCAGCGGGCGGCGGCCGACGAGAAGAAGTCGGCGGCCGGGATCAGCGAGTTCGAACTGGCCAGCCGCCTGTCCGTGTTCTTGTGGTCGAGTATTCCGGACGACGAACTGCTGACACTCGCCGAGCAGGGGAAGCTGCGAATGCCGGGGGTCCTGGCGGCTCAAGTGGAGCGCATGTTGGCGGACCCGCGGGCGAGACGGTTCTCTCAACATTTCGTCGAGCAATGGCTGGGCCTAGACGGACTGAACAGCGTGACGCACCTCCCCGCCGGCCCGCTGAGAGACGCGGTCCAGGAAGAGCCGGTCGCCTTCTTCGAGGAGGTCCTCAAGCGCAACCTCAGCGTCATGGACTTCATCCACTCGGAGTACGCGGTGGTCAACGAACGCTTGGCGGCCCACTACGGGCTTCCGAAGGTGTACGGCCCGCACTTCCGAAAGGTCTCCGTCACCCCGCAAATGAATCGCGGCGGCGTCTTGACGGGGGCGGCCGTACTCGCCATGAACTCCGACGGCAAGGACTCGAACCCGCTGAAGCGGGGCGTGTGGGTGCTGAAGCGCATCCTCCACGACCCGCCGCCGCCGCCCCCGCCGGACGTCCCGGAAGTCGACCTGACGAACCCGGAAATTCTGAAACTGAGTTTGAAGGAGCGCATCGCTGACCACCGGAACAAGCCGGCCTGCGCGTCGTGCCACTCGCGGATCGACCCTTGGGGTATCGCGTTCGAGAACTACGACGCCCTCGGACTGTTCCGGACGCAGATCAACAACAAGCCGGTCGACGCGACGTCCGAACTGTTCAACCGGCAGACGCTGGCCGGGATGGACGGGTTGAAGCGATACCTACTGACGGACCGGCAGGACCAGTTCGCCCGGGCGATGGTGCACAAGTTGACGGCCTACGGACTCGGCCGACCGCTCGCGTTCGGCGACCGTACCGAAGTCGAAGATCTGACCGCGCGGTTCCGACGACGCGGCGACGGCCTCCGCGACCTGATTCACCTGATCGTAGCCAGCACCCTCTTTCACTCGAAGTGAGTGTCAGGAACGAACGATGAACATGAAAGCCCTTTCGCCGAGCCGGCGAACGTTTCTTCGGGGCACCGGGGTGGCTCTCGCCCTGCCGTGGTTCGAGACGTTCGCGACGGGCGCTCCCGGCTCGGACGAAACTCCGAAACGGTTTCTCAGCGTCTATCACCCGGACGGCGTCGGCCTGCCGCTCAAGTCCGATCCGGCATGGAAGGACTGGAGCTGGTTCCCGCGCGGCGGCGAAAAGGACTTCGAGCTGACGAAAGTGCTCGACGTGCTCGAGCCGTTGCGCGACGACATCACGATTTATTCGGGCCTGTCGCACCCCGCGGCGCGACAGGTCCACGGCCATTCGAACGCCGACCAGTATCTGACGGGCGCGCCGATCGGCGGTTCGGGTCCGTACCAGAATACGATCTCGGTCGACCAGGTCTACGCGGAGTACGCGGGCGACTTCACCCGGCACTCCTCTCTTGTCATGTCGACGAACGGGGGCGTCGGCGGTCCGCGCGGCGCCCAGACGCAGTCCTTTAACCGCGAGGGCCGGCCCATCCCGGCGATGAACAAGCCCAAAGAAATCTTCGACATGCTCTTCGTGACGAGCGGCAAAGACGCCGCCGCACGGCTGGCGAGAAGCAAAAGCGCCCTAGATCTCCTGGTCGACCACACGCGATCTCTGTCACGCGAACTCTCCCAAAAAGATCAGGAGACCCTGAAGCAGTACCTGGACGCGGTTCGCGATACGGAGCTGAAACTCGCGAAGGCCCAGAAGTGGCTCGACACGCCGACGCCCAAGGTCGACGCCCGCAACCTGCACTTGGACGCCGAGCCGAAACAAGCCCGGCTCTACTTCCAGACGATGTACGAGCTGATCTACCTCGCCTTCCTGAGCGACTCGACCCGCGTCGCGACGTTCCAGCTGGGGCGTGAGAACGGCGAAGGCCCGCACGACCTGCTCTCGCTCGCCGTGGGCCTCGGGGCGGCGCACCACCTGACCCACGAGGTCAAGAAGCCCAACGGCTGGAAGAACCTGGGCACCTACAACCGCTACCAGGCCGAGGAGTTCGGCCGTTTCGTCCGGAAGCTGAAAGACACCAAAGAGCCGACCGGCAAGGGCAGCGTGCTGGACAACACGTTCGCCATGCACGGCTCCGCGTCCAGCAGCTTCCACCTCTCGCGCAACTATCCGATCATTTCCGCCGGAGGAAAGAACCTCGGCTTCACTAACGGCCGGTATCTCAAGTTCGGCAAGGGGAACGAAGACAATCAGGCCGGTGCCGGCATCGACACCGATGCCGGCTGGCAAGGCAAGGTGGCCGTGGAAGAGCTGCCGCTGTCGAAGCTCTTCGTCACCGTCTTGCAGCGGCTCGGGGTGAAGACCGATTCGTTCGGCGGGTACAGCGGAACGTTGAGCCGGGTCTAATCCCAATGCCCTTCAGTTAAGCGTAAAGCCGGTGCCTACTTGGTATTGTGGGTTTGCTACCGACCTTCCTGCTCTGAAAACAATTCGGTGCGACCTTGGGCCGAGTGGTGGCAGTTATCGACTCGCCACCGCCGGCCCGACCTGAGGGTCGTTGTTGAGCGTGTCGGTACTGGCGCTCACGCCATCGGGGCGGTGAGCGTGACCGTGTGCCCTAACTGCTCCAACCGGTGCACCAACTTCCGTGTCGCGCGTTCGGCGTCGAGGCGGTCGAAGTAATCCGAACCCAGTTCCCGATATTCCGTCCCCGACTTCAGCAGGTGGTAGACGATCACCAACTGCGTGTGGGCCACGGCAACCAGCGCCCGCTTCTTCCCGCGCCGGCCGACCAATCGGTGAAACTGGGCAGACAGGTACGTGTTCTTCGTGTGGCTGGCCGCCCACGCCGCCTGAACCAGAACCGTGCGCAACCACATGTTCCCGTGTCGCGTGCGCCCGCTGCCGTGCTTGCCGGCGCTCTGGCGCTGGCCCGGGCACATCCCCGCCCACGAGGCCAAATGCGCGGCCGTGGGAAACACACTCATGTCCGCGCCGACCTCCGCCAGCACGCACTCGGCAACGTGCTCACCGAACCCGGGAATGGTCGCGAGCCGGGTTCGTGCGTCTCGGTACCCCGACGGGAGCACCTCATCGATCCGCGCGCTCAGGCGCTCGATCTGGCCGTTCAGTTGGGTCACCTGATCGAGCAACCCGCGCAACAGGAACCGGTGGTGTTCGGTCACCCGACCGTGTAACGCTTCGCGCAAAGCCGGGATCTTCGCGCGGAGCCGGCCGCGGGCCGATTCGGCCATCGCCTCGGCGTCGCGCTCGCCGCCGATGAGCGCCTCGATCATGGCCCAGCCCGACCCGCCGAGGACGTCCGTTGCGACGCTCGACAACTTGATGTTGCCGTCCTCGAGTACCTTCTGCACGCGCTTCGTGACGTCGCACCGCGTGTGAATCAACTGGCGCCGCTGCCGCGTCAACTCGCGCAACTGGCGCTGAGCGGTTGGCGGCACGAAACTGGCGCGGAGCAGGCCGTGTTGGAGCAACTGCGCGATCCACGCGCTGTCCTTGACGTCGGTCTTCCGTCCGGGCACCTGCTTCATGTGTTGGGCGTTCACCAGCATCAGGGCAAAACGCCCCTCGAGCAGGTTCCAGATGGGCCGCCAGTACACGCCGGTCGATTCCATCGCGACGTGGGTCACGCCCTCGGCGGTCAGCCAATCGGCCAGTTGCAGGAGCGCGGAGGTGTGGGTACCGAAGGTGCGAGTCTGGAGATCGGGACTGCGTTGCCGCGGGCGCAACCGGCGGACACACGCGACCACGTTGTCCTTGTGGACGTCGAGTCCGGCGCAACAGGTGTAGAGGATGTCCATGACGGGCCTCCCGGCGACGCGATCCGGGAAGACATCGGGGTAGTGAGCATTCTGCTCTGCGTGCTCTCCAGTTCGGAGGCAACACTCTCGGGTTCGCGGCGATGTCCGGGCCACACTGTGCATCGGGCTTGTCAGGCACCAGGAAGGAACGGCCTCCGTCCCGGATCGCGTCACGGGTATCGTATCCGAACCCGCGTCCGTTTTCATGCTCGCGGGGTGACGACCAACCAACGAATCGAATGAACCGATCTCGTCATGAACACTGTGCAAAAATGTTGTCCGCCGCAAGTCGGTGGGCGAGCGCGGGCCGCGAACACGCGAGGCAGAACTGTTGTCATCGGATGCGAGTCGTGATCGGAGCGATTCTGCGTGATGCGAGCGCGGCAAAGTACTTCCAGCGGTGTGACGCCGAACCGGCGCGTGCGAGCGCGATTCACCCAACTGGTGAAAGGGTGATCTTTGGCAACTCGAGGTGACTGACGGAGGCCGCCGCGCTCAGGCGGCGGCGCGGTAGTAGTGCTTGAGAGCGCCGCCGAGGCGCTCGCGGCACTTCACCGCGCCCGACGGGAACGGAAGGATCGCCGGCCCACCGGTGTCCGCGCGCTGGCTTCGGGCGGCGGCACGTTCCCGCGTTACTGGTGGGCCGACACAACCACTCCGCACATCGAATGTCGCGCGCGAAAGTTCGAAATCGTAACTGTTCGGGGATAATCGGGCATTGTGAACTGGGCACGTGAGGCGCTGGCACCGGTCCCGATTCTACCTGAGGCCCCGATGCTCTTGCGACACTCTTCCGTCAGTGAACCGATCGAGGACATCTTTCATTGTCCGGAATCGTTCAAGGTCGGCGTCACATGGCGCGATCCGTTGACCGCGAAATCTTCTGGGAATCGTAAATGTGGAAATGCTGTGGGGAGATGCGCGCGTCGAATGTCGCGCGCGGAGGTTCTAACTCATTCATCTTCGGGGAGGCTGTTCCACCGACCACGGTGTCACCCGGAGTTGCAACCGGTCGAGCCGCTCTGGCCGTTGGTGCGGAGAGTTTGGCGAAGACGGCGTTCGCCAAACTCGTCCCGCTACAGGACCCATTGGTCCGACGGTGCGGGTGGTCGGCCGATCGCCCCGAGATAGTTAAGCAGCGGTCGGTTCCCACTGGGCCGGTGCACTCGGCTGACCACTCATCTACAAGATTTGATATCAGTTTTTGCCCTTTGGTGCAGCGACCTCGCCCGGCCCCTTCGGCACCGGCGCGGCCGGCACTCTCACCGCTTCGGCCTTCGATTCGTTGTTCTTCTCGTCGCTCTCTCGCACCCGCGCGAAGTCCGCGATGCTCGTGTCCGCGGCCTGAATCCGCGCGTCGGCCACTCCCACGAGCTGAATCGTCTTCCCGATCAGCGCGCGCTTCTCGTCCTTGATCTTCACAGTGCCGCTGAACTCCTTCGACGCTCCGGCTTTCAGTTCTGGAGTCAACCCGGACCACACGAACTTGTCGCCGTACCGCACCGCGGCGAAGCTGGTCGCGTCGGTGTCGCCCTTCCCGATGTTCGCCACGGTCATCTTGAACGGCACCGTGAGGAAGTCGCCCTCATACTTGGCGGCGCCCGGGTCGAAGGATTTCACGACGAGGTCCGACTGTAGCCGCGCGTCTTCGTAGGCCTTCACGATTAGGTCCTTCTGCGAGTCGTCGAAGCCGTTGTTGCCGGAGTTCGCCACGATCGCCATCTGCACGCCGTCCGGGAACGTCATGAAGTTCGATTTCGCGGTCGCGGTGCTGCCGCCGGAGCCGTTGTGCCAGTAGTAGGTGCCGTACTTGCCCTTCACCTGATACATGCCGAGTTCCTTCAACCGCATCACCAGCAGCCCATGGTTATCGACCAGTTTGAAGCGCTCCAGCGCCGAGCACACGGCCGCGAGTTCGCGCGCGTTGATCCACCAACCACCGGCCCCGGCGTCGATGTGATTGGACTTGTTCTTCACACCGTTCTTCGGGTTGGCGAAGTCGTAGAAGAGCGTTTCCGGCTTCTGCGGGGTGGCGTCCCACGTTTCGAGCGCGATGCCGGCCGACAGCCCGGCCGGTTTGAACACGTCCTGCTTCACGGTCTCCGCGAAGCAGTCGGCAACGGCCACATCGAACTTCTTTTCGTCCTTCTCCAACTTCTCCATCGACGCGCGATCCACGAGGTACGGCACCAGCACGCGGCACAGCGCGTAATTCGCGTTCTCGTAGTCGTACTTCTTGGCCGGGTCCGAGATGGCGCTCTTCATCATCAGGCGCAGGTAGTCGGTGGCCTTGCCCGGCTCCTTCGAGGAATCGCCCATCTTCTTCAGTCCGGACCGGTGCGCGAGCAGTTGCTCGAAGGTGATCGTCTTGATCGTCGCGTGAACCTCCCACGACTTCGGCAGGTGCTTGTAAATCGGCTCCGTCGCCTTCAGCCCCTTGCGGTCCAGCTCCTTCATCACGGTGATCGCGGTCAGCAGCTTGCTGCAGCTCGCGATGTCGACGCGCGTTGTAGACTCGAACGCGCGGCCGGGCGCGTCGGAGTTCACGCGGGCCATGCCGCCGGCCCCGTCGCGCACCAGTTTGCCGTCCTTGTAGATGGCGAACCCGTAGCCCACGCACTTGCCCTTGTGGGCCGCGTGCAGGTTGGCCGCGAACTCGTCGAGGTTCAGAGTGCTCTTGTCGCCGACCTCCGGCGGTTGCGCCGCGCTCGGCGCGGGCACAGCGAACAGCGCCGCCGCGAGGCAGCCCGCGAGCAGCGGGCGAAACGGGAAACGAACGCGCGTTAACATGAGAGCTCTCCGTTGGTGCGGCGGGAGGCACGGCCCGCCGCACCGGTAACTCGCCGTTCGCGCCGACGGTGCGACAATATAATCGCAAGTCGCGCCGCGGTTCGCGTTCCGCCCGCAAGGAGCCAAGCATGTCCGCGACCGACAGCGAGCAGAGTATCACGCGCCTCATCGGGCTGGCCCGCGCCGGCGACCCGACCGCCGCGGAAGGGTTGTGGGCCGCGTACTTCGAGAAACTGGTGGGCGTGGCCCGCGCGCGGCTCGGTCCGGCGCGCGCCGCGGACCAAGAAGACGTGGCGCTGAGCGCGTTCGCCAGCTTCTGGGAAGGCGCGCGGCGCGACCGCTTCCCGCAGCTCACGGATCGCACCGCATTGTGGCCGCTATTGGTGGCGATCACTGCCCACAAATGCACCGACCTCGTGCGCCGCGAGACGCGCCAGAAGCGCGGCGGCGGCGCGACCGCCGACCCCACCGCGCTCGAACACCTGATCGACTCCGACCCGCCGCCGGATTTCGCGCTCCAAGTGGCCGACCAACTTCAGCACCTGCTCGCGAAGCTCGACACGACCGGCGACGCG
Source organism: Gemmata sp. (assembly GCA_022843445.1). Lineage (GTDB taxonomy): Bacteria > Planctomycetota > Planctomycetia > Gemmatales > Gemmataceae > Gemmata. The sequence continues at coordinate 1,095 of JALHNS010000239.1, read as the reverse complement.
ACGCTGCGCGAAGTCGCGGCGCTCCGCCTCAGTGGACTGACGCAAATCGAGATCGCCGAGCGCCTCGGGTGCGTCCGCGAAACGGTGGGCCGTAAGCTCAAACTCATCGAAGCGTGCTGGGCGGAAGGAACCAGTGATGAGTTCTGACACCGCCGGCGGCGGGGCAACCGTAAACGCTCTGCTCCGCATCAACCGCTGGTGCGACGAGTTCGAGGCCGCGTGGCGCGCCGGCGGCGCGCCGCGCATCGAAGAGTACCTCGCCCGCGCCGGGGCCGACGCCGCGGCGCTCTTCGAGTACCTCGTGCCCGTCGAACTCGCGTACCGCCGTAGGCGCGGCGATCACCCGGCGCTCGCGGAGTACGCCGCACGGTTCCCCAACGTCGAGCGCGCCGCGCTCGCGCGACTCCTGTTCGATTCGGGCGGCGCGATCCCGCCGGTTCTCGGTGAGTACGAACTGGTTCGGCAACTCGGCAGCGGCGGAATGGGTGTCGTGTACCTCGCGCGGCACCGGCGCATGAACCGCACGGTCGCGCTGAAGGCCGTGCCCCCGGACGCGCCGCACCGCGACGCGCTGCTGCGCCGGTTCGCGCGCGAGGTGGAACTCACGGCGCGGCTCGAACACCCGAACGTGGTGCCGGCGCTCGACGCGCGCGAAGACGCGGGCGTCGCGTACCTCGTGACCGCGTTCCTCGAAGGCGGCGACCTCGGCCGCTTGGTGCGCGCGACCGGCCCGCTGCCGGTCCCGGTCGCGGTGCGGTACGTTCGCGATGCCGCCCTCGGGCTGGCGCACGCGCACGCCCGCGGCGTCGTTCACCGCGACGTGAAGCCTTCAAACTTGCTGCTCGACGCGCGCGACCGCGTGAGTGTCGCCGATTGGGGTTTGGCGCGCGAGTTCGGGCGCGCGGCCAACACTTCGGCCGCGCCGGCCCTCACCGAAGCCGGAATGGTGCTCGGCACCGTCGATTACCTCGCACCGGAGCAGGCGGAGCGCTCCGACCGCGCCGACGCGCGCTCGGACGTGTACAGCCTCGGCTGCGTGCTGTTCTTCCTGCTCACCGGTCACCCGCCGTTCGCCGAAGGCGGCTTCGAAGAGCG
>JALHNS010000238.1 GCA_022843445.1 Gemmata sp. | reverse complement strand
GAGCGCGGGCCGGCGCGGGTCGTCGTCCGGGAGCCGCGCGAGCGCGAGTTGGACGCGCACGAGTTCGGCGCGCTCGGGTTCGCCGGCGTCGGCGAGGAAGTCGGCGTAGACCAGCCGCGGGCGGTCGTCCGCGTACCGGTCGAACACCGCGTCGAGGAACGGGCGCTCGTCCGTGAAGTGCATGGCGGCATGGTACCGCGCGAACCGGCCGCGTGCAGCAGGGAAAAGCTCAGCGCGGCTTGTTCGGCCCGCCGCCGCGGGTGCCGTTGAGGAACGAGTTCACGCGCTGCTTGAGGCGGCGGTGCGCGGCGGTGGTGCCGTTGGCCAGTTGGAGCGCGTCGCGCACGTTCAGGCCGGGGTCCGGGAACGGGAGCTTTTCGAGCGCGTCGTCCAGTTCGCCGGCCAGCGCGTACTTGGGGTCGTCGCCGCTGGTGGTCACGTCGATGCCCAGCGCGCGGAGCGATTCGAGGTCGCGGTAGAACCCGCGCACGTCGAGTTTGAGGCGGCGCAGCAGGGCGGCGCGGGTCTGCGGCCCGGTGCCGAGCAGCGAGAGCAACCGGTACAGGCGCGCGGCGCGCGACGCGGTGAGCGTGACCGTGGCGGCGTCCACCTTGTTCCTCCGCATCGTCGCCTCCGGCCGGGGCCGTGGAGGGACCGGCGCGTCCGTGCGTGCCGCGCGAGCGCGGCGGGTGCGCGGCACCGTCCGATGCGCCGCGGGGTGTGGTGCGAGTGGCGGGCGCGCGGCCCGCGTATTGGGCATGATGGTAGGAACGGTGCGCGGCGAAAGCAAGCGCCGCGTCGCGGAAAGGCGCGCCGCGCGTTCGCGCCGGCGCGAAACCAGTGACAGTGGTCTGTCACTGAATGCCGGCCGCGGCCCGGAACGCCGCGAGGTCGGCCGCGCGGGCCGCGAGTGCGATCCACGTTTGGAGTTGGGCGGCGTCCGCGTTCGCGGTGATTGCCGCCACGACTTCGCCCGGTACGCTGCCGAACCGCGCTTCCAGAACGGCGATTGCCGCAGCCCGGCGCGCTCCGATTTCGCCCTCGGCGCGGCCCTCGGCGATCCAGCCGTTTACCACTTGCGATTCGCGCACGTTCCACCCCTTCAGTTCGGCTTCCCACGTCGGGCGCACGTCGGCCGCTTCCGCGAACACCAGCGCCAGCCCGGCCAACTCGGAGCGCCGCCGGTGGTCCGGTTCCAGCAGCGCCAAGCCCTTCCATCTCTCAATGATTGTGACCGCGCCGCCGCCGCGCATCAACGGCACCCACGGCAACAGCGCCCGCCCCAACTCCGCGCGCTCGATCCTACCGACGGTATCATCGGCACTTTCGGACGCCATATTTCGCTCTGCGACGGCCAACCGCGTTTCCACAACGGTGCCGGGCAGCGCCATCGCGCGCGACGCGTACCCGGTGCCGGTCAGGTTCACCACCGCCGCGCCCACGTTGAACCGGCTGCCGCGCTCCGCGTCCGGGCGCGCGCGTGCCCACAAGTGCGACAGGTATTCGAGCAGGCGCGCGAACATCGCCGCGTCCGGTTCCGTTTGGAACTCGAGCGCGAGCGCCCACGGCGGTTCGGTCCCGCGGGGCGGCTCCAAACGCGCCACGGTATCGCTCGTGCGGTCTGTCGCGCCGGGGAACGGAATGGCGCGCGTGTCGATCCACCCGACGAACCCGAGCGCGTTGGGCGCGACACCGAGCGCCCACGCGAGGAACGCGGGCGCGTCCAACTTCGCGGCGAAGCGCGCGGCTTGATCGAAGTGGTTGGGCATTGGGCTACCGAGAAACGCGCGAGCGGCGGCGGATCAGTTCGTCCGTCACGGTGCCGAGCAGCAGCGTCAGCCCGATCACGGCCGGGATCACGTCGTTCTTCAGCCCGCGGAAACTCACCAGCGTTTCCAGCACCGGAAGCACCATCGCGCCGAGGACCATGCCCACCGCCGTTCCCTCACCCCCGCGCAGGCTGCACCCGCCGAGGACCGCACCCAAGATCGCGTACAGTTCCAGCCCGGCACCGGCGGTGTCCGAACTGATCGTCGAGTCGTTCAGCAGCAGCAGCACGCCGCCCAGCGCGGCCAGCGCCGAGCACGTCACGTACACCGCGGTGCGCTGGCGGTTCACGTTCACGCCCGCGTACTTCGCGGCCAGTTCGTTGTGCCCGATCGCGTACCAGTAGCGGCCGTACGCGGTGCGGTGCAGGAAGAACCCGACCGCCGCCGCCGCGAGCAGCAGCAGCGCGAACATCGCCGGGAACACGAGCACGCCCTTTTCGTTCTTGCCGATCAGCACCGCGGTGAGCGCGTCGAGCGCGCCGGCGTACTCCGGGTGCGCCTCGAGCACGCTCGGCGTGTCCACCGCGCCGCCGATCATCCGCGCCGCGCCGCGGAACACGAACATGCCGCACAGCGTGACGAGGAACGGCTGGAGCCGCACGCGGGTGACGAGCAGCCCGTTCACGAGGCCCACGCACACGCCGAACAGCAGCACCCATCCGACCGCCGCGACCGGGTGAACGCCCTGCTTCATCAGCACGCCGAACAGCACCGCCGCGCAGCCCACCACCGAGCCGATCGACAGATCGATGCCGCCGACGATGATGACCAGCGCCGCGCCGAGCGTGACCAACCCGTAGCGACCTTGGTTGTTGCCGACGTAGATCAGGTTGCGCAGGCTGCCGGCCGCGGGGTTCGATTCGAGCAGCACCGCGTACAGCGCCACCAGCAGGCCGAGCACGCCCAGAATCCGCGTCATGTGCCAGTTCCCCCGGTCGCGAGCCGCATTACCGCTTCTTCGGAGAGCGCGGCGCGGGACAGTTCCCCCGCGATCGCGCCCTCGTGCATCACCACCACCCGGTCCGACATGCCCAGCAGTTCTTCCATGTCGCTGGTAATCATCCACACCGCGACGCCGTTGCCCGCGAGTTCGTCGATCAGCGCGTAAATCTCGGCCTTCGCGCCCACGTCCACGCCGCGGGTCGGCTCGTCGAGGATCAGCACGCGCGGGCCGCGCGCGAGCCACTTCCCGTACACCACTTTTTGCTGGTTCCCGCCGCTCAGCAGCCCGACCGGTTGCGCCGCGCTCGGCGTCTTCACGCGCAAGCGGTCGATCCACGTCGCGTGCAGTTCGCGCTCGGCCCGCCGGCGCACGCCGAACAGCGAAGTGAGGCGGTCGAGGTTCGGCAGCGCGAGGTTGAAGCCGACGCTTTCCGCGAGCACCAGCCCGTGCAGCCGGCGGTCTTCCGGCACCAGCAGCACGCCCGCGGCAATGGCGTCCGCGGGCGAGGTGATGCGTGCCGGCGTGCCGTTGATGAGGATTTCGCCGCCGGTGAGCGCCCGAACGCCGAACACCGCTTCGGACAGTTCGGTGCGGCCCGCGCCCACCAGCCCGGCGGTGCCCAGAATCTCGCCGGCGCGCACTTCGAGCGACACCGGGCGCACCGGCCCGCCGCGAAACGTGACGCCGCGCAGTTCCAGCACCGCGCTGCCGCCGGTGCCGCTCCGCTTCACCTTCGGGTAGAACTGCTTCAGGTCGCGGCCCACCATCAGCCGCACCATGTGGTCGTGCGTGATTTCGCTCTTGGCGAGTTCGCCGGCGTTGCGCCCGTCGCGCAGCACGACCACGCGATCGGCCACGCGCTTCACTTCCGCGAGCCGGTGCGAAATGTACAGCACCGACACGCCCGCCGCTTTCAGCGCATCAATCACCACGTAAAGCTGATCGGTTTCTTTCTGCGTGAGGCTCGACGTGGGCTCGTCCATGATGAGGACGCGCACGTCGGTACCGAGCGCGCGGGCGATTTCCACGAGCTGCTTTTCGCCCGGCGGCAGGCGCTCGACGCGCTCGAGCGCGCGCTCGGCGGGCAGCCCGACGCGGGCGAGCAGGTCCGCCGTGCGCGCGTTCATCGCGCGCCGGTCGAGCGCGCGGAGGAACCCGCCGCGGGTGAGTTCGCGGCCGAGGAACAGGTTGTCCGCGACGGTCAGGTTTTCGGCGAGGTTCAGCTCTTGGTGAATGAGCACGACGCCCGCGGCGATGGCGCTCGCGGGGGTGGCGAAGCGGACCGGCGCGCCGTCCAGTTCCACGTCGCCCGCGTCCGGGGTGTACACGCCCGCGACGATCTTCATGAGCGTGGACTTGCCCGCGCCGTTCTCGCCCACGACCGCCAGCACCTCGCCCGCCGCGAGCGCGAGCGAAACGCCGTCGAGCGCGAGAACGCCGGGGAACTGCTTGCGCGCGCCGCGCACCGCGAGCCGGGGTGTGGGCATGGCGGTCACTTGCCGATCGACGCGAACTGGGCCTTGATGGTCACCTCGTAGTCCGCGGCCTTCGGGAACTTGATCGCCAGCCCGTTGATCGTCTGGTCCGGCGCGCCGTCCTTCGTGACCACTTGGTACGCCATCGACTTGGTGGGCAGTTTCGACTTGTCGCCGCGGGCCACGGCCGCGAGGATTTCGACCGACTTGTAGCCGTAGTTGTACGGGTCTTGCACCACGGTCCCTTCGATCTCGCCGGCGGCCACGGCCTTGAGCGTCACGGGGTTCTCGTCGAACCCGACGATCTTCACCTTGCCGATCAGTTCCTTCGAGCGCACGGCCGAGAGGATGGCGGGCGGGTTGTAGGCGTACAGCCCGATCAGGCACACGTCCGGCACGCCCTCGAGCCGGCCGAGCATCGCGTGCGGGTACTGCTGCGGGTTCTTCTCCGGCCCGCCGTCGGTCTTCGCTTCGCCGTCCACGAGGAAGTACTTGCCGTACAGTTTGCCGGGCACGTCCTTGCCGTTGAGCTTGCGCGTCTCGGCCTTCCCGTTCGCGTCCGGGGTAGCGAGTTCGTCCAGAACGCCCTGCGTGCGTGCGGTGCCGTTCGCCGACACGTCGCTGCCGATGAACATGCCGATGGTGCCGCCGTTGGGCAGCGCCTTCTTCACGAGCCGGCCGACCGCGCGCCCGGCTTCGGCGTTATCGACGCCCACATACGCGAGCCGCCCGGTGTCCGCGTCCGCGTCGTTGTCCATTGTGAGCAGCGGCACCTCGGCGGCGATGCGCGTGAGGTCCTTCTTCTGGCCCTTCGGGTTGATGACGCTGATCGCGATGCCCTTCACGCCCTGCTGAACGAACGCCTCCACGATGGGCATCTGCTTGGCGACGTCCAGCCCTTCGGGTTGGCGGAACAGCACGTCCACGTCGAAGTCTTTGCCGGCCTTCTTGGCCCCGGCTTCGCACAGGTCCCAGAACGGGTCGGTGCAGTTGGTGACGACGCCGATCGTGATGCGGTCGCCGCCGCCTTTGTTCTTGTTGCCGCACGCGGGCACCGAAACGACGACCGCCGCGAGCGCGACGAGAACCGCCGCGCGAAGGGTGCGAGACACGCTTCACCCACCTTTGAGAGAGGGAAAGGGGAGATTTCTTAAGGGTGTTTACAAAATAGCGGCGCGTCGGGAAGTGGCAACAGCGCGAGCGCTCTGCCGGGCGCGACGGACCTCACTTGTGCCACGGTTTCTTCGGCGCCGGGGGTTGGTCCGCACCTTCGGGCTTGGGTTGCGGCTTGTCGGCGCGCGGGTCCGAGTCTTGCACTTCGATTCCCGGTACGATCATGCTCGCGGTCGCGGAGAACACGTTCCCCTTCGACACGTCCGGTTGCGCCAGCGCCGCCCCGATGAACGCGCCCAACGCCCCGACGAACGCGGCCCAACCGACCGCGTACTCGAGCACGAAGAAGCACAGCGCGCCGAGGCCGATTCCCGGTAGGGCACCGAGAACGGCCCGCCGCGCGCGGCCCGTGCGGGGCAGCGGTTTCTTCGATTCGGTGCCCATTTCGGTCCCCCTTTGGTGCGCTTTCGCGTCAGTCGAGCAGTTTCGTCGCGGGTGCCGTGGGCCGCCGGCAGGTGGCTCGCGTTTCAGCACGAGAACGACGGGCGGTTGGCGATGAAGTAGTTGCCGAGGCCGGTCTGCTCTTGGTCGGTGGCTGTCAGCGCGCGAACCCGTGGGGAAGCGACGGGGCACGGGTCACGATACGCGCGCCGCGTGCGGACGGGTACTGCACGCGGAGCGTGACTGTTCGCGAGACTTGACCGCTCGTCGGTTCGGCGATATGGCGGGCCCGGTGAAAATCGGAGTCGCCCATGTTCCGCCGAGCCGTTACGCCGTTCGCGTTCGTCGCGGCCCTCGCGGGTTGTGCGGGTTCGCCCCCGAGCGGGCCGTTCGTAGAGGCGCGGGCCGGGATCACCCCGATCACGCGGCCGGTGCCCTGCACGGGGGCGTACGCGCTCCGCGGCACCGCCGACGCACCCGGCACGGTCCCGCTTTACGAGGCGCACTGCGCGAAGAACCAACGGATCGGGTTTCGGCGCGAACTGGACGGGTCTGTTGTCGCCGTCGCGCCGGGGTTCGAGTTGCCGCTGGTGCCGGGCGCGTACGCGTGGGAGGTGGTTCCCGGGTCGGTCCGCCCGTGGCGCGAGCGCGCGCTCGAGGCGAGCGCCGAACGGTGGACGCGCGCCGCTCGCGCGACAGCAGACAGCATCCTGATGTTGAGCATCGTGGTCGGTTCTCTCGCACTGGTCGGTCTTTTCGCTGCCGCCAAGTCGCAAACGCCCCACCGGTAAACACCGCACCTTCCGGGGCTTGCTTTTCGCGCGCGCGTGCCTCATGCTGCACGTCTGCCAAAATCGGAGCCTCTCCCATGCGCTCGCTGCTCGTGTTCGCCGCACTCGCGCTCTGCGCGCCGCTCGCCTCCGCCGGCGGGCTGACGCCGGAAGAGGCCGTGAAGCGGTTCAAACTGCCCGAAGGCTTCTCGGTGCGGGCCGTCGCCACCGAACCGATGGTGCGGCAACCGGTGAGCGTCAGCTTCGATTCGCGCGGCCGCATGTGGGTGATGCAGTACCTGCAATACCCGCACTACGCGGGCATCAAGCCGGTGAAGCAAGACCAGTACCTGCGCACCGTGTTCGACAAAGTGCCCGAACCGCCGCCGCACGGCCCGAAGGGTCTCGACAAACTCACCATCTGCTACGACCCGGACGAAAACGGCGTGTTCCGCAAGTCGAAGGACTTCGCGACCGGGTTGAACATCGCCAGCGGGTTCTGCCTCGGCAACGGCGGCGTGTACGTCGCGCAGCCGCCGTACCTGCTCTTCTACCCCGACAAGAACGAAGACGACCTACCGGACGGCGACCCGGAAGTGCTGCTGAGCGGCTTCGGCATCGAGGACTCGCACTCGCTGGCGAACTCGCTGCAATGGGGGCCGGACGGCTGGCTCTACGGCGCGGCCGGCAGCACGAGCACCTGCAAGATCGCCAACCCCGCGAACCCGAAACAGGTGATCGAGTTTCAGCAGGGCATCTGGCGCTACCAACCGCAGACGAAGCAGTTCGAGCTGTTCAGCGAGGGTGGCGGGAACACCTACGGTCTGGACTTCGACCGGCACGGGAACGCCATCGCGGGCACGAACTGGGGCGGCTTCGCGTGCCTGCACCAGATGCAGGGCGCGTACTACGTGAAGGGCTTCAGCAAGCACGGCCCGCTGCACAACCCGCACACGTACGGCTACTTCGAGCACGTCCCGTACTCGAATTTCAAGGGCGGGCACGTCACCTGCGGCGGCGTGCTGTACGACGCGGACGTGTACCCGGAGGAGTACCGCGGGCAGTACGTCGCCGCGAACCTGCTCTCGAACGCGGTGTACTGGCACAAACTCGAGCGCGCCGGGTCGAGCTTCAAAGCGAAGCACGGCGGCGACCTGCTCACCACCGACGACACGTGGTTCCGCCCCATCGACATCCAGCTCGGCCCGGACGGGTGCTTGTATGTGGTCGATTGGTACGACAAGCGGGCCGCGCACTTGGACCCGGTCGACAACTGGGACAAGACCAACGGCCGCGTGTACCGCATCGAGTACAAGGGCGGCCCGAAGTACGAGACGTTCGATCTGCGCGCGAAGAAGACCGCGGAGCTAGTGGAACTGCTGAAGCACCCGAACAAGTGGTGGCGGAACGAGGCGCGCCGGTTGCTCGCGGAGCGCGCGGATAAGAGCGCACACGAGACGCTGACCAAATTGGCAAAAGAAGAGAAGGGCCAACTCGCGCTCGAATCGCTGTGGGCACTTTACGTTTCGGGCGGCGTGAACGGCGAGACTTACAAACCAGTTACCGACCTGTTCGCGCACGCGAACGAGGACGTGCGCGCGTGGGCCGTGCGACTGATGACCGACAAGCCCGCGGCTTATCAGCCGCCTTACGGAGAGTGGTGGAAGTGGCTCCCGAAGGACGAGCGCAGCCCGGTGGTGCTCGCGCAGATCGCGTGTTCGGCGCGCCGCGTGCCGTTCGAGGGGCCGGGCAGCGCGCGGCAGGGCTACATGAGTGATGGCGCGTGGGGCTTGGTGAACCGGCTGTTGGCGAACCCCGTGACCGCGAGCGATCCGCAACTGCCGCTGCTGACGTGGTGGGCCATCGAACAGCATATGAGCGACTCGCGCGGGTTCCACGTGCCGTCGCAAGTGGTCTGGGGGCCAACCCCGCTTCACGGCGCGCTCGCGGAGAAAGTGTGGCGGCGCTGGGCCGCGGGCGACGTGAACGGTGGCGAATCGTACTTCCCCGATCTGAACAACTCCAAAGCCGATTTCCACAAGGTGCTGAAGGGCGTGGTGCAAGGGTTGGACGCGCGCGGCACGAAGCCCCTTTCGCCGAAGGTGCTGAAGGTGCTGAAGCAGGCCCGCGAGAAGTACCCGAACGAACCGCTGATCGCGGAGGTGCTGGTGCGCACCGGTGACGAGGGCGAGCGCGACGAACTGCGCGAACGCGCCGTGAGCGCGAAAGTACCGGACGCGGAGCGCGTTTCCGCACTGCTGTTGCTCGCGCGCGTACGCGACCCGAAGTTGGTCGCGGCAGCGCTCCCGCTGCTGCCGGACGCGAAGACCGACGCCCTGCGGCTCGCGCTGCTGGGCGCGCTGGAAAGCTACGACGATCCGAAGATCGGCGAAACCGTGCTCGCGGGCTACGGCGCGTATTCGCCCGCCGTGAAGAAGCGCGCGCTTCAATTACTCGTCGCGCGCTCGAACTGGGCTTTAGCGCTCTTCACCAAGTGGCAGGCCGGGCAGTTCCCGAAAGCGGACCTGACGCTCGACCACGCCCGCGCCGCCGTGAAGCTCGAAGACAAAGCGCTCACCGCGATTGTGGAGAAGCACTTCGGCCGGCTCGCGCCCGCGACGGCCGGCGAGAAGCAAGCCCGCATCGGCGGCATCAACATCGCGCTCGGGAAGGAAACCGGCGATGCGACGCGCGGCAAAGTGCTCTTCACCAAGCACTGCGCCGCGTGCCACCAACTGTTCGGCGAGGGCGGGAAGGTCGGCCCGGACCTGACCACGAGCGACCGCAAGAACCGCACGTACATGCTCACGCACATCGTCGATCCGTCCGGCTACATTCGGCCCGAATACCTCGTGTACTCGGTGCTCACGAAGGACGACCGCAAGCTCAGCGGCATCGCCACCGAAACGGCCGAGGGCGTCACACTCACGAACGTCGTGAACGACCAAGTGGTGCAAGTGCGCGTGCCGAAAGCCGACGTCGCGGAGATGCTGCCATCGCCGGTATCGCTGATGCCGGAGAAGCTGTTGGATGCGCTGACGAATGCGCAGATCGCGGACCTGTTCGCGTATCTGATGCAACCTACCCCCCCGGCCCCCCTCCCTAAAGGGAAGGGGGAGAAAGAAGAGAAGGCGCGCGAAGGGAAGGGGGAGAAGACGCGCGTGGTGATGCTGTCCGGGTCGTTCGAGTACGAATCGGACAAGTCGCTGGCGATTCTGAAGAAACACTTGGAGGCCGCGTTGCCGGTGGAGTGCGTGATCGTGAGCGCGAAGGCGGAGAAGGACGCGGCGCTCGCGGGCGTGGACGCGCTCGCCACCGCGGACGTGGTTCTCTTCTTCTCGCGCCGCCTTCAGATCGAAGGCGAATCGCTGGACGCCGTGAAGAAGTATGTGGCGAGCAAGAAGCCGATCGTGGGCGTGCGCACCGCGAGCCACGGGTTCCAGAAGTGGCTGGAGTTCGACGCGGAGGTGCTCGGCGGGAACTACAAGGGGCACTTCGGGAAGGGCGTCGCGGACGTGGGCATCATCGACGCTCAGAAAGCGCACCCGGTGCTCGCGGGTGTGAAGGCGTTCAAGACGAACGGCAGCCTGTACAAGAACCCCAATGTATCGAAGGACGTGACCGTTCTGCTGGAAGGGACGATGGGCAAGGAGCGCGAACCGGTGGCGTGGGTGCGCGAGGCGAACGGTCGCCGCGTGTTCTACACGTCGCTCGGCCACCAAGACGACTTCGCCGACGCCACCTTCCTGCGCCTCGTGACCAACGGCCTGCAATGGGCCGCGAAGATTGAAGTGAAGAAGTGACACTCAATCGAGGGTGGCACCGCGCAAAGGCTACGCCTCGTTCGGCCGGCCTTTAGGCGCATGCAACTCGAACCGCGCCTGAGGCGTTCATTGCGAGCATCAACTCATCGCCACCGAAGTTGAAGTTCGCCGGTTGCTCGTTGAGGAACAACAACAGGCGCTCACCCGCATCGAGAGTGTGCGAGAAGTAGCACACTCCACCCAACTTGGACGCGGCTAACTCAACGTGATCGTCGGAAGGTTCGTCCGGGTCTTCACGATACTCCCAAGCGATGTCATGCGGGATGACACGCGGATCGAGAGCGCCGAGTTGTGCGGTGTTCGGTTCGGCATCATGCGGAACGAGTACTGGAACGGGAATCGGATCGCCGTCTGGTTCGTCCTGATACACATGCAGGCAAAGAACCCCGGGCAAGTTAACACTACAGCGCGGGTTTCCTGAATGTCGATGAGTCCATTATCGGGAGGGCATCCGATGACGGACCAGGAAATCGCGCGGTTGGGGCCGGCGTTCGCTGGCTATCTGAAGGGTTAC
>JALHNS010000237.1 GCA_022843445.1 Gemmata sp. | reverse complement strand
GCCGCGCCAGAGGGCGAGGGGCAAGGCGACGCGCCCGCGAGTGCGCCGCCCGCCGCCGAGAAGAAGCCGGTGTTCGGCAAGCGCGGTCGCCGCTACAGCCAGCGGCTGTAAACGCCTTTCTGACGAGCCGGAAGCGTGAGCGACGGACTTGCTTTAGCTTTGAATGTCCGTCGCTCACGCTTCCGGCTCGTAACTGCACTACACGTGTAACTCCGCGGTCTTGCCGAGCGCGCCTTCGTACCGCGCGCGAATCGGGGCGACGTGCTCCGCGACGAACTCCGCCACCTGTTCCGGGGAGCGGCCGACGAACTGCCGCGGGTCGAGCGCCGCGCCGAAATCCACCTTACTGAACGAATCTTCATTCTTCAGCAGTGCGAACAACTCGGTGGGCGAACCCTCGCCGGCCTTCACGCGCGCCGTGACCGCGTGGCTGTGCTGCCGCACGATTTCGTGAACCACCTGCCGGTCTTCGCCGGCCCGCACCGCGGCCATCATCAGGTTCTCGGTCGCCATGTACGGCATGAACTCGCGCACGTTCCGCGCGATCACCGGCCGGTTGACCACGAGTCCGCGCGCGTCCGGGCCGGTCTTCTGCGTGAGCACGTTCAGCGCGATGCGCAGCACCGCGTCGGACGCGAGGAACGCCTGCGGGATGTACAGCCGGCGGCACGCGCTGTCGTCGAGGGTGCGCTCGAACCACTGCGTACTCGCGGTGTTCGCGGCCATCGCGGGCAGGCCAGACACGAACCGCGAGAGGCTGCACATGCGCTCCGCGCGCATCGGGTTCCGCTTGTAGGCCATCGCGCTCGACCCGACCTGCGATTCTTCGTGGGGTTCGTCAATCTCCTGCTTGTGCGCGAGCAACCGTAGGTCGGTGCCCCACTTGTGCGCACTTTGCGAAAGGCCGTTCAGCGCGTCCAAGATGTGCGAATCGATCTTCCGCGAGTAGGTTTGGCCCGTGACCGGGAAGACGCGCTCGAAGCCCATTTTCTTCGCCACCAGTGCGTCGAGGGCCTTCACCTTCGCGTGGTCGCCGCCGAACAGCGAAAGGAAGCTCGCCTGTGTGCCGGTCGTGCCCTTCGCGCCGCGGAACGGCAGTTCGTCGCGCCGGCGTTCGAGTTCGTGCAGGTCGAGCACGAAGTCGTACAGCCAGAGCGTAGCGCGCTTGCCCACTGTGGTGAGCTGCGCCGGTTGGAAGTGCGTGAACCCGAGCGTCGGTTCGTCCTTCCACTGCTCCGCGAACCGGGCGAGCGCGTCGATGACGCACGCGAGCGATTCGCACAGTTGCTGCAGGCTCTCGCGCATCAAGATGAGGTCGGCGTTGTCCGTCACGTAGCACGAGGTCGCGCCCAAGTGAACGATGTCGCCACAGCCGGGCGCGACGTCCTTCAGCGCGTGAACGTGGGCCATCACGTCGTGCCGCAGGCGCTTCTCGTGTTCGGCGGCGCGCTTCAGGTCGATGTCGTCCAAGTGCGCGCGCAGTTCGGTGAGTTGTTCTTGCCGGATGCGCGGCTTCCCGTCGTCGCCGGGCAGTCCGAGTTCGGCTTCGGCTTCGGCGAGCGCGAGCCACAGCCGCCGCCACGTGCGGAACTTGCGGAGCGGCCCCCACCGTTCTGCCATCTCCTTCGAGGCGTATCGGCCGATGAGCGGGTTGTCGTACACGTCGTTCGCGGTGGTCATTCTTGAGCTTTTCTTCTCGGAATAGTAAACGCGGGCGCGGCTGAACGGGGCGCGCCCGGCACGCGCGGCAGGCGCGCCGGATGCGGCACAGGGCGAAAGGTGTTGTACGCTTTTTCGTGCCGCAAGGGTGCCCTCGGGCCGCACGCTCAACGAACGTGGTGTACCGTTTGGCAGACACGGAAGCCGGTCGCTCGGTCGGCTGTCGCAGTACGTCACACGGAGGAAGACGATGCGCCTTTCGCGACTCGCGTTCGCGGTGCTGGCTTTGGCCGTTTGGGCCAACAGCGAGAGCACCGCCAGCGCTCAAGAGCCGGCGCTCCCGCGCCAGTTCTACTACCCGTACTACTACTACCCGCACAGCTACTGGCCGCAGAACAGCCCGACGTGGCCGGAACCGAAGGGCCACCCGTACGTGCGGCCCCCGGCGTACATGGCGTACCCCGCGTTCAAGGAACCGGGCTGGCGGTACGAACTGTGGACCCCGATGCGGTACTACCGCGGCAACCACTTCTGGCTGGACCAGTTCTAACGCACACCGAACGCCGCGGCTTATGCCGCGGCGTTCGACTTTTCACTCAACCGAACAGCGCCTTGATCGCCTTCCCGCCGTCGGTGATCGGAACCGGCCGCGGGCCGTCGTACAGCTCCTTCGCCGGGTCGATGCCGAGCGCCGCATGGATCGTCGCGTGGAAGTCCGGGATCGACACCGCGTTTTCCACAATCGTCTTGCTCACGTCGTCGGTGACGCCGTACGCGCCGTGGTGCTTCAGCCCGCCGCCCGCGAGTACGAGCGAGAAGGCCGTGCCTTGGTGCCCGCGGCCGCCGCGCCCGTCGAACTCCGGCGGGCGGCCGAACTCTGTTGCCACCACGATCAGCGTGCTGTCGAGTTTCTTCCGCGCTTCGAGGTCGAGGAGCAGCGCGGAAAGGGCCGTGTCCAACTCGCGAATGAGCAAGTGCTGGTTGTCGATGCCCTCGTTGTGAACGTCCCACCCGGTGCCGTTCAGGAAGTTCAGGTTGTGCGACACTTCGATGAACCGCACGCCGGCTTCGACCAACCGGCGGGCGAGTAGGCACCGCTGCCCGAACTCGCCGCCGTAGCCCTCGCGCGTTTTCGCCGTTTCGGTTTTCAGATCGAAGTGCTTGAGGAACGACGGCCCGGCGAGGCGGAGCGCTTCGGCTTGCGCCGCTTCGTACTCCGCGACGGCCGAACCGGGCTTCGCGCTGCCCGCCGCTTCGAGCAGTTTGCGGCGCTCCGCGGCGCGGGCGTCGTCCACGTCCGCGGGGCGCGTGAAGCCCGCGGGGCCGCTCGTCGTTTCGGTGAGGTACACGAACCCGGCTTTCGAGCCGAGGAACCCCGGCCCGCGACTCACGTTCGGATAGCCGATCAGCACGTACGGCGGTACGTCTTGCGCGGCCGCGCCGCGCTGGTGCGCGACGATCGAGCCAACGGACGGATACAC
Source organism: Gemmata sp. (assembly GCA_022843445.1). GTDB lineage: Bacteria > Planctomycetota > Planctomycetia > Gemmatales > Gemmataceae > Gemmata. The sequence goes on along the minus strand of JALHNS010000237.1, from coordinate 7,783 downwards.
AACGTTCCCGCTGGTCACGCGCCCGGTGTGAACGAGGTTGGTGGCGAAGGCGTGTTCGTCGATCACCTTGTGGTTCACGGTGCGAACCGCAGTGACGCGGTCCATCACGTCGGCGGTCTTGCGCAGGTGCTCGCACACCCGCACGCCTTGCACCGCGGTCGGGATCGAATCGTAGAGCGAACCGGCCTTCTTCGGCGTGCCCTTGTTGACGCCCTTCGCCTTCGGGTCGAAGGTGTCGGCTTGGCCCATGCCGCCGCCGAGCCAAAGGAAGATGCAGGCTTCGGCTTTGCCGCGCGGGGCGCGCTCGTCCTTCGCGCGCGCGAGCGGCGCGGCAGCAAGTGCGGCGGAAGTGGCAACGAACTCGCGACGGTTCATGGGAGGGTCCAAAGTAGCAGGCACACGCCGTGTGCCGTGTGTTCGAGTCGATTCAGCGATGCGGTTGCGAAGCAGGGTAGTAGGCACGCTCCGCGTGCCGTGTGTTCAATCCGATTCAGTTTCACCCACTTCGCACAGCCGTTTGCACTCTTCAGCAACGGCACGCGGAGCGTGCCTACTACCATGGGTCACGGGGTAAACACGAACTCGGACGAGTTTAGCACGGCCCACAGTACGTCTTCAACGCCCGCCCGCCACTTCGCGTCAAGTCGCGCGGTCGGCGGGTCGCCCTTTCGCGCCGCTTCCTCTTGCCGCAACTTGATCGTCGTCGCGTCCGGGTGCAGGTGGTTCGACCACGACACGTACGGTTCCGGCAGTCGCTTCGCGACCGGCACCGGCGGCGGGTTCGTCGCGCGCGTCGCGAAGCCCTCGCGGATGTGCGCGCCGTACGCGTCGCGCTCCTTCGCGGTGGGCTTGCGCGTCAGCACGCGAATGAACAGCACGTCGACCAGTTCCTCTGGCGACTTCGCTTCGAGTGCGAGCTGCGTCACGGCGTGATCGTCGCTGAGGCGCGTGAGCCAACCGCCGACCGGGCCGTTTTGCAGGATCGCCGGTTGCAGCACGTTCGCAGCCGTTTCGCGGGTGCTGGTCGCGTCTTGGCGCGCGCCGCGCCAACCGAACGCTTCGAGCACGTCGGCTACCATTTGAATGCGCGGCAGCGACAGACTCGGGCGGTCGCGCTCGTTCGAGGTGCTCGTCAGCATCCACGAGCGCCGCGGTTTGCCGAGCGAGATGGAGTTGCCGAGGTCGCGCGAGCCGTCGATGTCGAGGCTCACCTCTTCGACGCGGAACGGCTTCCCGCTCGCCGCGAACAGCGAATCCACGATCTGCTCGGCCGCAAGCCGCCGCTTCGCGGGCGCGCTGAAGAGAACTGGCGTTTCCTTGAGTGCCGGGTCCGCGGCGCGCTGGTAAGCGTGTGAAGTTGCGATACGCTTCGTGAGCGCTTTCAGGTCGTAGCCGCTTGCCACGAAATCGCGCGCGAGCCAGCGCAGCAACTCCGGGTGCGACGGTTTGCCGCGCTCCCAGTCGTCCACCGGTTCTACGATCCCGCGGCCCATCAGCCGCTTCCACTGCCGATTCACGACGACTTGCGCGAACCGCTCGTTCTGCGGCGCGGTGACGAGCGCCGCGAGCGCGTCCCGCGGGTCGGTGGGTTCTTGCGCGAGCTTCACCGCGGTGTCGTTCACGAACCGCGCGAACGGCCACCGCGCGCTCACTTCCGTGCCGGGCTTCAGCGTGACGCGAATCAGCGGCTTCCGCCCGCCTTCGCCGATCTTGTCGAGCGCGACGCTGCTCGTCGCGGGGAGCTTCAGCGACTTCCCGCCAAGCATCGCGGCCAGTTCGAAGAGTTCGCGTTGAGTGCTGGCGTGCGCCGGTGCGTCGTGGCACCGCGCGCACTTCATTTCGACGCCGAGGAACGCCGACGCGATCACGGTTCCCTTCGCGGCCATTGGCACGTCGTTCTGCGACGCGACGCCGAACCCGGCCGGGCCGCCGAATCGCGCGCTTCCCCGCATCCGCAGCAGTTCGGTTGCGAATAAGTCGAAGGGCTTGTTGTCGCGGAACGATTCGTACAGCCACCACCGGAACGGCCCGGTGTTGTTGAGCGTGGGGTTCAGGATGTTCGGGTTCTCGGCGAGCACGTCGAGCCAGTAACCCATCTGGTGATCGGCCCAACGCGGGTCGTTCAGCAGCCGGTCGATGGCGCGCTCGCGCTTGTTGGGCGAAGTGTCGGTAGTGAACGCGGCGACTTCTTCCGCCGATGGCACGACGCCCACGATATCGAGCGTGACGCGGCGCAGGAACGTGAGGTCGTCACTCAGTGGCGTGAGCGCGGTGTGATCGGCGTTCAGGTCCGGCCAGCGCCCGCCTTCGCTGATCCATTGTTCGATGATGCGCAGTTCGTCGGCGGTGAGCTTGTCGCCCTTCGGCGGCATCGCGGTGTCGTCGGTCGCCTTCGCACGCACAAGGAGCGAACTCGCCTTCGGCTTGCCGGGTTCGAGGGCCGCGCCGTCGTTCTTCCCGCCTTTTAGGGCGGCGGCGCGGTTATCGAGTTTCAGGCCGCCCTTCGGGTTGTCCCCGGTGTGGCACGCGGCACACTTGGCTTCGAGGATCGGTTGCACCTGCTTGTAGAAATCGACCGCGCCGGCCGGGGCCGCTGCCTGCGCCTTGAACTGCTCGATCCGCACCGCGAGGAAGTGGTCGATCGCGTTGTTCGCGGGGTAGCCCTTCGGCAACTCCGGCACCTTCTCGGCCGGTGTCGCTTCGAGCCACTTCTTCGCTTCCGCGCGGCGCAAGTCCCAATACGGTGCGTGTTCGGCGCGCTTCTTCGCGCGGGCCTCGGCGTTCATCCGGTCCAAGCGCGCGGCGCGTTCGGTTTCGTAGGCTTCCCAACCGGCGTCGGTGTACGGCACGACGCGCGCACCGGGCGCGAGCAACTGCCACGATTCGCTGCCCGCGAGCGACACCGCGACCACAGTTTCGCCGAGTTCCGGCCGGCGCTTGTTGTTGCCCATGAAACTGCCGACGATCGTTTCGAGCACGACGAGGTGTTCGCCGCCTTTGCTCTCGAACGCGACCCACGCTTCGCGGTTGCCGGGCGGTGCGAAGCGGAAGTCCGGGCCGAGGTTCAGGTAGCTCGCGGGCGCTTTGATGTCGCCGTGCCCGCTGCCGTCGCCCGTCGGGAAGGGCGTCGTGAGCGTCAGCTTTTCATCAAAGTACAGGCGGCTCGCGCCCCGCGCGCGCAGCAGTACGCGGTGCTTGCCCGGTGGCAGCGTCACGAGCGCCGCGGCGCGCAGCAGGTACGGGTTGCCGCGGTCGCCGCGCACGCCGGTATCCACATACTTGTGCGGCACCTCGAAGAACCCGAAGCAGTCTTCGCGGTAGCTCTCGCTCGCGGGCTGCGCGCTATCGGGCCAGCCGTTGCGGGCCGGGATGCCCTCTTCGCAGAGTTGCACCAGCACTTCGCCCTTCGGCACGTCCGCGCGCTTCACAACCGGCGGCGGCGGAACGAACTGGTAGCGGTTCTTCAGCGCCTCTTCGGGAAGTGCCGCGCGCCAGATGGTGAGGTCGTCGAGCGCGCCGCGAAGCGAGTTGCCCGCGCCGCCGCCGTTCCCGGTGCCGATGGTGAGATCGTCGGCGTCGCGCACCGGGGCGCGCGTCGTCGCCCCGCCTTCGTCCCATGTGCCCTTTTGCGAAACGCCGTCGATGTAGGCGCGCACGCTCTCGGGCTTGCCGAACGTGTACACGAGCGCGACGTGATGCCAGCCGCCGGGCGCGAACCCGGTGCCGGTCGTCCACCGGTGCCACTCGCTCGGGTTGTCTTTTGTCGCTTCGCTGGCGAACAGGAACGACACGCGCGCCGTGCCCTTTTCGCCCTTGAGCCGCAGCGCGTAGTTCTGGTTCTTCTCCGGGAACCCGGTTTTGCGGTTGCGGCCCTTGCCCACGAGGTACGCGTAACTGCCGTCCTTCAACTCGCTCACCTTCACCCACGCCTCGATAGTGATGGAATCGCCGTTGGTGAAGCGCAGGTTCGCGTTCGGGAGGTCCGCTTCGCGCACCGTGAGTGCCGGGTTCGTGGCCCCGAACCCCATCGCGGTGTTGGTGTCTTTGAACGCGGGGTATGTGGGCGCGCGGGGGCCGGGTTCGAGGAACTTCGCGGCGGCTTTCGGAACGCCGGGTTCGTCCGCCTTGTTAAAGTGCCACACCGCGAGCGGCACTTCGGTACTGGGAACGTCGTTTTGAGCGCGCGCGACCGGCGCGCACAGCAACGCAAGGATGGTGGCGAAACGAATCATGCGCGATCCCGGCAGCGTGGGAGGGGCGTACCGAGTATACCTGCGGGTCGCCGAACTACCGCACCGTTTTCGCGATCTCGTCGGGCCATTCGAGGTCGCAGCCCGCCTTCACGAGATGTGCCTGATAGTCGCCGAGTAGTTTGGCGTCGCGGCGCACTTGGCGCGGGACGCGCTTCTTCGCGATGCAGAACGCGACGAGTTCGCCCACTGCTTCGCCGATGCTCCACTCCACCGGGTGCAAGCGGTAACAACCATTTGTAATGTGCGTCGTCCCGATGTTCTTGCAGGCGGGGAGGAGGTTCTCCACGCGCTTCGGGATCAGCGCGCCGAGCGGAATCTGGAACGGTAGCGAACTGACGTCGATGTAATTGTCGCCGGTGCTGCTCGGGTGCAAGTCGATGCGATAACTCCCGGTGCCAACGCTGTCCGCGAACTTCTCCGCCGCGAACTCGCCCGGTTGTTTCTTCAGCGCCTTCGCGCGCGCCTCGACGCCGACGTGCGTTTCGGTCACGGTGAACAGCGCTTTGATGCGCCGGCTCTCGCGGATGTACGGGGCCATCGCGAGGCCCGTTGTCGTCTCGGTGCCGAGGATGTCGTTGCGCAGGCGCAGCCCCGGGAAGCCCTTCTTGCGGCCGTCGGCGTGCGGCGCTTCGGTCTGCATCCAGTAGAGCAGGGCGAGGCTCAGCTCGCGGCCCGCGAGTTCGTGCTTTGCGGCGTCCGGCGTGTCGTACAGGTTGCCGAGCCAGTAGTCGTTTTGCGGCCAGTTCACGAGGCAGATGTCCGACACGCCGGAATCTTCGGCGCAGTTGCTCTTCGCCAGAATGCGCCGGTAGGTCCAGAGGTTCAATCCCTTCTCGACCGCGCCGGCCGGGTTGAAGCCCACCGCGCGCGTCTTCAGCGATTTGGGGTCGGACATTTCCCACGAGAGGAGTTTGCCCGGCCACGCGGGTTGCATTTTTGGGATGTAGTCGCGCCACTGCTTGTACGCGGGCGGAACCGGAATGGTGTTGTCGGCGTCCGGTTGGTGGTCCACGGCGAAACAGACCGTGAACGCCTGATGGTTCTTCGGCTTCGCCACGTCCGGGGCGTGCGGTTCGCCGGTGTCGCGCTGCGCTTCCGCACCGGTAACGTGCTCCACCTTCGCCAGCGGCAGCAACTCGCCGGTTTCGGTCGCGTCCACGAAGTACGGCGCGGTGATGACCACCGGCACGCGGTGCGAAGGCATGGTGCCGATGACCGCCGTGACGGTGTCGCCGTCGGTTTCGGCGCTGGTGGGCGCGAACGGCTGCACGATCTTCACGCGCCCGGTGGCGACGTGCGGGGCGAGCATCTCCAGCAGCACCGCGAGCGCGGCGCGCGGCTCGTGGCACAGCTTCGAGACGCTGCCGGCTCCGGGGTTCAGCAAAGGGTCTTTGGTCGCGGCTTCGGAAAGGGGGTAGTTGCGCTTGTAGTAGTCGCGCACGCGGGTGCGGAAGTCGCGGTAGGTCTTTGTGCTGCCGGTCGTCTCGATCCACGGGTGCTCGTCCGGCGGCACGGCCTGCGACGTGAGTTGCCCGCCGATCCAGTCGTAGCGCTCGGTGAGGATCACCTTCAGCCCGTTGCGGGCCGCGGCGAGCGCGCACGCGATGCCGCCCACGCCCCCGCCGATCACCGCGACATCGGTGTGCAGTTCGACGGCGTCCGCGGCGCGGGCGGTGCGGTACACCGGCAGCAGGTGCGCGAGCGGGGTGAACGCGGAGAGCGACAGAAACGCGCGGCGGTCCATGTGCGAGGCTCCGGGGAGATTCGCCCCAGCGTACCCGCTCGCGGGCGGCGCTGCCAGAGCGCGCTACCCCGCGGCCTGCGCGAGCCACTTGCGCAGCAGGTCGGTGAGCGTGGCGAGTTCCGAGGGCGCGAGCGCCGGGAGCGACGTTTGCGCTTCCTTGAACCGCGTTTTGGTCGCGTTGTCGATCAACCGGCGGCCCTTCGCGGTCAGCTCGATGACCACCATCCGCCGGTCGTCCGGGTTCGGCTTGCGCGCGACGAACCCGCCGTCGGCGAGGGCGTCGAGCCGGGCCGTCATGCCGCCGCTGGACAGCGCGACGCTTTCGAGCAGTTGCGTGGGCGTGAGCCCACCCTTCTTCCCGTTCCGGCGCAGGGTGGCGAGGATGTCGAACTGGCCGAGCGACAGCCCGTGCCGCTCGAGCGCGGCCTCCACACTGCGCTCGAGGTGCTGCGCGAGCACGATCACGCGGCCCACCAGTTCCAGCGGCGACGGGTCGAGGTCCGGGCGCGCCTCGCGCCACTTCCCGACGATGCGGTCCACCACGTCGGCGGTGCCGGCCTCGCCGGGCGCGTCCGGGGCCAGTGAATCGGTCGTGTCCATGTTTGAATTCTTGCCGTCGAGATAATTTCCGGTACCCTGTCTGAGGATATCCGCCTTTCCCTTTCGAGAGTAGACCCGTGAAAGAGATTCGCATCGGCGACACCGTGGAACAGGCCATCGAGCGCGCCGACTACCCCATCGACCGCGTCCGCGCGATCCTGAAAGACGAAACCGTCGCGGTGCTCGGCTACGGCGTGCAGGGCCGCGGCCAGTCGCTGAACATGCGCGACAACGGCATCAGGGTGATCGTCGGCCAGCGCAAGGGCGGCAAGGCCTACGACCTGTGCCTCGAAGACGGCTGGAAGCCGGGCGAGACGCTGTTCGACCCGGAGGAGGCCGCGGCGAAGGGCACCGTAATCCAGTACCTGCTCTCCGACGCCGGCCAAAAGGACATGTGGCCGAAGATCAAACCGCACCTCACGAAGGGCAAGGCGCTGTACTTCTCGCACGGCTTCGCCATCGTGTTCAACGACCAAACCGGCGTGGTGCCGCCGCCGGACATCGACGTGATCCTCGTCGCGCCGAAGGGCAGCGGCACCACCGTGCGCCGGCTGTTCCTCGAAGGGCGCGGCATCAACAGCAGCTTCGCGATTCACCAAGACGCCACCGGGCGCGCCCGCGAACGGTGCCTCGCGCTGGGCATCGCCATTGGTTCGGGCTACCTGTTCGAGACGACGTTCAAGAAAGAAGTGGTGTCCGACCTGACCGGCGAGCGCGGCGTGCTGATGGGTGCCATCTACGGGCTGTGGCTCGCGCAATACGAAGTGCTCCGCGCGAACGGCCACTCGCCGAGTGAGGCGTTCAACGAAACGGTGGAAGAGGCGACGCAGAGCCTGTACCCGCTGATCGCGGAGAAGGGCATGGACTGGATGTACGCGAACTGCTCCACCACCGCGCAGCGCGGCGCGCTCGACTGGTTCAAGGCGTTCCGCGACGCCAGCAAGCCGGTGTTCGAGCAACTGTACCAGTCCGTTGCGACCGGCGAAGAGGCGAAGCGCACGCTCGACGCGAACAGCCGCCCGGACTACCGGCAGCAGTTGGAGAAGGAACTCAAGGAGATCGCGGAGAGCGAGATGTGGGTCGCCGGCGCGCAGGTGCGCGCGCTGCGCCCCGAGCGCCAGTGACAGGGCACTGTCACGCGGCGGCGCGCGGCACCGCAGCGGCGCGCCGTCGCGCGTTCAGTGAC
>JALHNS010000236.1 GCA_022843445.1 Gemmata sp. | reverse complement strand
TGCGGCGCGCAAACTCACACAGACTGAACCTTACACGAGCGCCACACGCAACTCAAGGCGCTCGGTGCTCTGTTGAAATGATGTGCCTTGTTCTTGTGGCACCGGCCTCTGGCCGGTGCAATGTCCGAAGGTTCCTGACACCGGCCAGAGGCCGGTGCCACAAGTAACACCGCTCCGAAACAGCATTTCAACAGAGCAGGCGCTCGTGAGAGTCCGCGACGCGCACCCGTCAGGCCGTCACTCCACTTCGAAGATCGCTTCCACTTCGACGGCCATGCCGTTGGGCAGTGCGTTGTGGCCGACCGCGCTCCGCGCGCCCACGCCCGCGTCGTCGCCGAACACGTCCTTCATCAGTTCCGAGAAGCCGTTAATCACCTTCGGCTGGTCGGTGAAGTCGTCAGTGCAGTTCACCATGCCGAACGCCTTCACGAGCCGCTTCACCTTGCCGAGCGAGCCGAGGGTGTCTTTCAGCGTGGCGAGGATCGCGAGGCCGGTTTGCCGCGCCGCTTCCTTGCCCTGATCGAGCGTCAGGTCTTTGCCCACCTTGCCGAGGATGAGCGTCTTGTCGGCCTTCAACGGGCCGTGCCCGGAGACGTACAGCAGGTTGCCGACGCGCACCGCGGGCTTGTACACCGCGACCGGCTTCGGCGCGGGCGGCAGGGTGAGGTGCAGTTCTTGAACGCGCTTGTCGGGGTCGCTCATGGGAGTACCGGTGGGATGGGTTGATCGTCCGCGAAGGCCGCACAGGGCTTCCGCCCTGTGCTATGTACGGCGACCCTGCTCCGCAGGGTGCCCAGACAGAAGGAAGCGCGAGCGTCTTGGGTTTCCGCCCGGAGGGCCGGCTTGCGTAGCACAGGGCGGAAGCCCTGTGCGGCCTTCGCGGACAATCGGCTCGCTTCTGTAATCAGTTATCAGAACTCTGGCTCTCTCTGCCCACTGCCCACTTTCCACCGACTACTACACAACCCGCCACTTCGTGGCGGTCTCTTCGTTCAGCGAAAGGCCGAGACCGGGTTCGGCGCTCGGTTGGAGCTTGCCGTTCTCGAACGCCGGGCCGCCGGTGAACAGGTCGCGGAGCCAGCCCACATAGTCGGCGTGCGGCACGCTCGGCAAGCCGCACGCGAGGTGAACGCCCACTTCCGGTAGGCGCACCGGTTGCACGGCGACGTGGTACGCTTCCGCCGCCGCCGCGACCTTCAGCACCGGTGTGACGCCACCGAGGCGGCACGGGTCCGGGCGCACGCTGCGCACCGCGCCGGCGCGAATCACTTGGAAGAAGGCGTCGCGGGTGTCGAACTGCGCGCCCACGGAAATCGGCACCTCCGCGAGCCGCGCGAGCTTCTCGTAACCGACGGTGTCGCTCGCGGGGATCGGGTCTTCGAACACGTCCACGCCCACGTCTTCAAAGAAGTGAACCAGTGCGAGTGCGGTACTGAGGTCGAAGCGCGAATCGGCCGCGGCCGCGACCCACGCGTCTTCGCCGAGACCGTCTTGGATGGCGCGCACGCGGTCGGCGTCGGCCTGCACGTCAGTGCCCGCGCCGATCTCGACGCGCACACCGGTTGCGCCTTGTTTCAACAGCGGTTTGGCGGCTTTGAGTGCGTCCGCGGCGTCGCGCCCGCTCACTGCGGCGTCGCTCACCACGAACGGCGTCGCGGGCTTCGCGCCACCGAGGTACTTGGCGAGCGAAACGCCCGCGGCGCGCGCCTTCGCGTCCCAGAGCGCGACATCGATCGCGCAGTACGCCCGCGCCGCGAGACCGTTGAAGCCGGTTGCACGAAAGCGATTCTCGGCGCGCGAGAAGAGGCGATCCGTGTCGCGCGGGTCGGAACCGATCACGAGCGGTGCGAGTTCGGTTTCCACGAGCGCGCGAACCGCCGCGCCGCCGGGGCCGAGCGTGTAAGTGAGGCCGAGACCGGTAGTGCCGGTATCGGTTTCGAGCGAAACGAGTGTGACATCGAGCGCCGCGGGCGCGCCGGCGGGCGCGGGGTCGGACAGCGACACGCGCGCCGGCTTGCCGAGCGGCACGCGGAAGCGATCGGCGGAGAGGCGGGTGATTTTCATTGGTGTTGATTTGGAGAGAACGTCGAACCGCCGGCGGAAGCCGGCGGGTTGTGGGCTACCCACCGGCTTCCGCCGGCGGTTCGACAGCGCGCCCCCGGCGCACCTCAGTGCCCCTCTTCGCCGAGGTACGCGGCGCGGATGCGGTCGTCGTTCAGCAGCACGTCGGCTTTGTCCGTGAACGTGATGCGGCCGGTTTCGAGGACGTAGCCGCGGTGCGCCACTTTCAGCGCCATGCGCGCGTTCTGTTCCACCAACAGCACCGACATGCCCTGCTTGTTCAGCTCGCGGATGATGTCGAAGATTTGCACCACGATCTGCGGCGCGAGGCCGAGCGAAGGCTCGTCGAGCAGCAGCAACTTGGGCCGGCTCATGAGCGCGCGGGCGATGGCGAGCATCTGCTGTTCGCCGCCGCTCAGCAGCCCGCCGGGTTGGTGCTTGCGCTTCTCCAGAATCGGGAACATCGCGTAGTACTTCGCGATGTCCGCTTTCACGCCGGCCGCGTCGCGGCGGGTGAACGCTCCCATTTCGAGGTTCTCGAGCACCGTGAGCCGCGGGAAGATTTTGCGGCCCTCCGGCGACTGCGCGAGGCCCAACCGCACCACCTCGTGCGCCGGCACGCGGGTCAGGTCGCGACCGTCGAACGTGACGGTCCCGCGGCGCGCGCGCACCACGCCGCAGACGGCGTTCAGGGTGGTGGACTTGCCCGCGCCGTTCGCGCCGATGATCGTGACGATCTCGCCCGCGTTCACGGTGAGCGAGATGCCGTGGAGGGCGACGATCGCGCCGTACCCGGCTTCGAGGTCTTGAACCTGCAGCAGGGGCGCGCTCACGACACCTCCTCCGAACCGAGGTACGCTTCGATCACCTTGGGGTTGCTGGCGATTTCGCCCGGCGTGCCCTCCGCGATCTTCTGCCCGAAGTTGAGCACCGCGATGCGGTCGGAAATGCCCATCACGAGGTTCATGTGGTGCTCGATGAGCATGACCGTGACGCCGCGGTCGCGGATGCGGCGGATGAGGCCCATCAGTTCGACGGTCTCGCTCGGGTTCATGCCCGCGGCCGGTTCGTCGAGGAGCAACAGCGTGGGGTTCGTGGCGAGCGCGCGGGCGATCTCCAAGCGGCGCTGGTCGCCGTAGGGCAGGTTCTTGGCGATGAGGTTGTGCTTCCCCGCGAGGCCGACGAACGCGAGCAGTTCCGCGGCGCGGCGCTCGGCGTCGCGCTCGTTGCCCTTGTGCGCCCCGACGCCGAGCGCCGCGAGCAGCGGGTTGGTGGCGATGCTGCGGCTGAGGCCGACCAGCACGTTCTCGATCACCGTCATCGCTTGGAACAGCCGGATGTTCTGGAACGTGCGGGCGATGCCGTTCTGCGCGATCACGTCCGGGGCGTGGCGCGCGCGCCGCCAACTCGCGAGCGTGCCGGCGACGCCGAAGAAGAAGCCCAGCCCGAACCCGGCGAGCGCGCGCCCGGAGTGCGCGCCGATGTAACTGGCGGCGCTGCCGAGCGCCTTCCCGATGGTGAAGTCGTCGTCGCGCTTCTTGTAGTTGTCGCGCACCGCGGCCTGCCACAGCCCTTCCACGTTCACCGCGAGCAGCAGCAGCAGCGCTCCGACGATCAGCCCGACCGCCAGCGCGAACGCGACCGTCTTGCCCTTCAGCGGCTTCACGAGCGGTTGGTCTTCGAAGTGGACTGCGCCCTCGGTGGGTTCGTAGATGCCCGTGACCGCGTTGAACACGGTGGTCTTCCCGGCCCCGTTCGGCCCGATGACCGAGAAGATTTGGCCCTTCTCGACCGTGAGATCGACGCCGTTCACCGCGGTGATCCCGCCGAACCGCATCGTCAGTTTGCGAACGCTGAGAACGGCCATTGGGTCGGGCAGTGGTTAGTGGTTAGTGGTTAGTGGTTAGTGGTTGGTGGCAGAAAATGAACCACAGAGGCACAGGGAGCACAGAGAGAAATCCAACACAGAGGACAACAAGAACTGCGTTGGTCCGAACTTAACTCCGTTGTTTGCTCTGTGTTCGTCTTTCCTCTGTGCTCTCTGTGCCTCTGTGGTTCATTTTTCTTTCTGCCCACTGTCTACTGCTTGATCGTCACTCTCCCTCAGTTCGCGCGCGTGCCGCGCTTCGGGCAGCAGCCCTTCGGGGCGGAACCGCATCATCACGATCAGCACCGTTCCGAAGATGATGAGCTTCCACCCGCTCACCTTCGTGTACGCGCCGCCGCCGAGGTCGAACTCTTCTTGCAGCCAGTTGTCGAGCAGGTTCGTGGCGATGCGGTCGAAGCCCATGAGCAGGAGCGTGCCGAGCAGCACCCCGGGCCGGTTGCCGAGGCCGCCGAGGATCACGCAGCACACCATGATCATGGAGAGCGTGAAGTCGTACGCTTGCGGGTTCCCGGTGGTGCGCAGCGCGAGCGCGTAGAACGCGCCCGCGAGGCCCGCGAGGCCCGCGCCCACGGCCACCGCCGCGAGCTTCAGCCGCGCCGGGTTCAGGCCCATGCAGGTGGCCGCGAGTTCGTCCTCGCGCAGCGCCACCCACGCCCGCCCGAGCCGCGAGCGCTCGAGGTTCCGCAGCAGCAGCATAACGCCGCCCAGCGCGCTGAGAATCACGAAGTACAGGTACGGGTATTTGTACCACCGCGCGCCCCAGTCGTCGCCGACCTTCAGCGCGCTCAGATCGACGTTCTCCTTCACGCCCGGCAGCGGCCCGGCCGCGATGGGGTTCAGCCCCTTCGTGCCCTCGGTGATCGCGTCCAAGTTGCGGATCGCGTAGAGTGTGATGAGGCCGAACCCGAGCGTGACGAGCGCGAAGTAGTCGCCGCGCAACCGCAAGGTGGGCGCGGTGGCCGCGATGCCGACGAGCGCGCTCACCAGCACCGCCGCGAGCGCCGCGACCAAGAAGCTCTGCTGGAACGGGAAGAACGGCACCGTGAGGATGCCGACCGTGTACGCCCCGATGCCGAAGAACGCCGCGATGCCGAGGTGCAACAGGCCCGCGTAGCCGATCACCACGTTCAGCGCCAGCGCCAGCAGCGCGTACACGAACAGAATGGTGAACTGCTCGCCGCGGTTGGCCTCCGCGACCGGCAGGAACGGGTACGCGAACAGCGCCGCGAACAGCCCCGGCACCCAATAGCGGCCGACCGCAGTCATACTTTCTCCCGCGTGCGGGCACCGAGCAGCCCGGTGGGGCGAAACAGCAGAATCACGATGAGGATGCCGAAGATGAGCGCCTCGCTCCACTTCGCCCCCAAGTACGCCTTGCCCAGTTCGCCGACCACGCCGATGACCAACCCGCCGAGCACCGCCCCGGGGATGTTCCCGATGCCGCCGAGCACGGCCGCGGTGAACGCGTACAGGCCGTTCTGGAAGCCCATCTGGTAGTCGGCCGACTTGATGTACAAGCCGTACACGACCGACGCGACGCCCGCGAGCGCGCCGCCGATGGCGAACGTGACCGCGATGACGCGGTCCACGTTGATGCCCATCAGCACCGCCGCGGTCGGGTTTTGCGCGGTGGCCCGCATCGCCTTGCCCAGCGGCGTGAGTTTCACGAACACCGTGAGCGCGATCATCACCGGCACCGTGACCCCGAGCACCATCGCGTCTTTCAGGGTGAACCGGACCGAGCCGGCACCGCCGAGCAAGTTGGTGTCCGGGATCAGGTCCGGGAACTTCACCGGCGTGGCCCCGCGCCAGAACAGGCCGAGGTTCATGAAGATGAAGCTCACGCCGATCGCGCTCACGATGACCGTAAGTTTGGGCGAGCGGCGGAGCGGCTTGTAGATGGCGCGGTCGGTGGCGACGTTCAGCCCGGCGCAGAACAGCGGCGTGCCGACGAGCATGAGGGCGAGGCCGAGCACGATGGTTCCGGTGCCGGCGTCGGCGGTGGTCGCGCCGACGGCCGTGGCCGCCCCGAGCGCGAAGAACGTGCCGAGCATGAACAGGTCGCCGTGGGCGAAGTTGATCAGCTCGATGATGCCGTACACCATCGTGTAGCCGAGCGCGATGAGCGCGTAGAGCGAGCCGAGGACGAGGCCGAGCAGGAGGTACTGCCCGAACCCGGCGGCGGTCGCATCGGCCTGCGCGAACAACTCGAACATTGACACCTCTGGGCGCGAACGCGCGGGCCGCACACCGACCCGGCGGCGTGCGGCCCGCGCTCGCGGGTGCGTTACTCCGTGATCGTCTTCTGCGGCTTGAAGTTGGTGCCCTCGATCTTGCTGATGGTGAGCACCCGAAGGCTGGTGTCGCCGTCCGCGTCGAAGCTCCACTTGCCGACCGCGCCCTTGTCGAAGTCCTTTGTCGCGAGAACCGCTTTGAGGATTTCCGCGCGGTCCTTTTTCCCGACGGCTTTGGCCCCTTCGAGGAACACCTTACACGCCTCGTAGCCGTACACCGCGTACGCTTCGGGGTCTTTGCCGTACTTCTCCTTGTACCGCTTCACGAACGCCGCGCCGTTCCCGCCGGCCGCGACCATCTGACCGGGGTCGTAGCCGCCGATGGTGGCGTAACAGGGCACCGCGCTGAACGTGTCGGCCCCGGCCCCGTCGATGAACGCTTTCTCGTAGCAGCCGTCCGGAACCATCAGCGGGCACTTCAGCCCTTCGCCCTTCATGTCGATGGCGATCTGCGGCCCGCCGCTCTGACTGGTGCCGCCGAAGTACAGCAGGTCCGGGTTGGTCCCGCGCACCGCGGCGATGACCGTCTTGAAGTTCTTCTGCGACGCCACGATGCTCTCGTGCCCGAGCACCGTCACGCCGAGTTCTTCGCACTTCTTCTTGAACAGCCCGGCGATCCCGTTGCCGTACAGTTCCTTGTCGTCGAGGATGTACACCTTCTTGACGCCCAGCACCTCTTTGGCGAACACGGCGCTCAGCGGCCCCTGCACGAAGTCCGTCGGGCACACTCGACAGAAGTTGATCTTCCCGTCCTTGCGGTGGACGGCCGGTTCGTCCTTCTGATTCCCGGGCACCTTCTTGGTGAGACCGGGCCACGTCGCGGCGGGCGAAACTTGCAGCAACCCGGCCTCGCTGAGGATGGGTTGCGACACCATCGACGCGCCGGAGTTGTACGGCCCGATGAACACCATCACGTCTTTGTCCGCGGCGGCCTCGCGGGCGTTGTCGGCCTCTTTGCCGGCGTCCCACTGGCCCTGCGCCGCGGTCGCGTCGTCCATGTCCTTGTGGACGAGTTTGTTACCGAACAGTTCGTTGTTGTACTCGTCCATCGCCATGCGGATGCCGTTCACGATCGTGTCGGTCTGGCCCTGCGCGCTGCCGGTGCGCGGCAGGCTGGACACGATGCGCAGCACGTTCTCCTTCTTACCGCACCCGGCGAACAGGAACGCGCCGGCCCCGGCCGCGGCCCCCGCAAGGAACTTGCGCCGATTCAGTTTGCCCGTGCCCACGGCGAACCCCCGGTCTGGAGTGTTTCGAATAGCCAGAATGTAGGCGCAACGGCGGCGCAAGTCCAGTTGCCGCTTCGCGGTTCACGCGGGCGCGTCGATCACGAACGTGACCGGGCCGTCGTTTACCAGTTCCACTTGCATGTCGGCACCGAAGCGCCCGGTGCCCACCGGGACGCCGCGGGCCTTCAGCGCCACCACGAACGCCTCGTACAGCGGTTCCGCGACCGCCGGCGGCGCGGCGGCGGTGAAGCTCGGTCGCCGGCCCTTGGTGCATTCGCCGTACAGCGTGAACTGGCTGACGACGAGCGCGCCGCCGTTCACGTCGAGCACGGACAGGTTCATCTTCCCGTCTGTGTCCTCGAACGCGCGCAAGTGCGCCACCTTCTCCGCGAGCCACTCCACCTGCGCGGGCGTATCCCCGGGCGCGACGCCGAGCAGCACGAGCCACCCGCGCGCGACGGTGCCGACCGTGTCGCCGCCGACGGCAACGGACGCGCGCGTCACGCGCTGAAGTACGGCCCGCATGTGCGCCGAACCGTGAGGTTGTGTGGAGAGGGTGTTGTGAGCGTATGAAGCGGGCGCGGAGAAACCAGCGCCGAAACAGCTCGGGGTTCACCTTCCGCTTCGAGCCGCGCGCGCCTACAATGCTCCGGTGTACGCCTGAACCGCACCGGAGCCGCACGCATGGCCGCGAAGTTTCAGCTCGTCAGCGAGTACGCGCCCGCCGGCGATCAGCCCAAAGCCATCGAACAACTCATGGCCGGGTTCGAGAAGGGCAAGAAACTCCAAGTGCTCCTCGGGGCCACCGGCACGGGCAAGACCTTCACTGCCTCGAACGTCATCGCGCGAGTCGGGAAGCCCACGCTCGTACTCGCGCACAACAAGACGCTCGCGGCGCAACTCTACAAGGAATTTAAGAGCTTCTTCCCGCACAACGCGGTGTGCTACTTCATCAGCTATTACGACTACTACCAGCCCGAAGCGTACATCCCGCAGCGCGACATCTACATCGAAAAAGACTCCAGCATCAACGAGAACATCGACCGGCTCCGGCTCGCGGCTACCTCGGCGCTCGTGTCGCGCGAAGACGTCATCATCGTCGCCAGCGTGTCGTGCATCTACGGTCTCGGGTCGCCCTCCGACTACAAGCGGATGATGGTGTACCTGCGGAAGGCCGACACCCTCGACCGCGACAACCTGCTGCTCCGCCTCATCGACATCCAGTACAAGCGCAACGACGTCGCGTTCGAGCGCGGCACCGTGCGGGTGCGCGGCGACACCATCGACATCTGGCCCGCGAGCGAAGAGTTCGCCTACCGCGTCGAACTGTTCGGCGACGAGATCGACGCGCTCAGCGTGATTCACCCCACCAGCGGCGAAACGATCCGCCCGCTCGACGACCTGTACATCTACCCCGCGAAGCACTTCGTCACGCCCGAAGAGCGCGTGCAAGAGGCCATCAAGGGCATTGAGGGCGAACTGAACGCGCGCCTCGAACAGTTCAAGAACGAGGGCAAGATTCTGGAACTGGAGCGCCTCAAAGCGCGGTGCCGCTACGACCTCGACATGCTCCGCGAAGTGGGCTACTGCTCCGGCATCGAGAACTACGCGCGGTGGTTCACCGGCCGCCCGCCCGGCGAACCGCCGTACACGCTGCTCGACTTCTTCCCCGAAGATTTCTTGCTGGTCGTGGACGAGTCGCACGTCTCGCTGCCGCAGGTGCGCGGCATGTACTTCGGCGACAAGAGCCGCAAGGAAACGCTCGTCGAACACGGGTTCCGGCTGCCCAGCGCGCTCGACAACCGGCCGCTCAAGTTCGACGAGTTCGAGAAGCGCCTCACGCGGTGCCTGTGCCTCTCTGCGACGCCCGGCCCCTACGAACTGGAGAAGGTCGGCGGGGAAGTGGTGGAGCAGGTGATCCGCCCCACCGGGTTGGTCGATCCGGTCATTCACATCAAGCCCGCGAAGGGCCAAGTGAAAGACTTGGAGAGCGAAATTCGCACGCGGTCGGGGAAGGGCGAGCGCACGCTCGTCACCGTGCTCACGAAGCGCATGGCCGAAGACCTCACCACCTACTTCCGGGACGCCGGCCTGCGGTGCAAGTGGCTGCACTCGGAGTTGGACGCCATCGAGCGCATCCAAGTGCTGCGCGAGCTGCGCGAGGGCGCGTTCGACGTGCTCGTCGGCGTGAACCTGTTGCGCGAGGGCTTGGACCTGCCCGAAGTATCGCTGGTGGCGATCCTCGACGCCGACAAAGAAGGGTTCCTACGCTCCGACAAGTCGCTGATTCAGACGATGGGTCGGGCGGCGCGGAACGTGAACGCGGAGGTGATCCTGTACGCGGACACCGTCACCGATTCGATGGACCGCGCGATGACGGAAACCAACCGGCGGCGCGAGCTGCAACTGGCGTACAACGCGGAGCACGGCATCACCCCGAAGACGGTGAAGACCGCGATCAAGAACAGCATCGAAGACGAGATCGAAGCGCACCAGCACGCGCAAGCGGTCGCGACCGGCAGCCCGGCGACCGCCGAAGATTACGTCACGTTGGAGTACATCCAACAGTTGCACACCGAGATGCTGGACGCCGCGAAGCAACTGGACTTCGAGCGCGCGCAGGCTTTGCGCGACCAGATCGTGCGGCTCGAAGGCGAACTGAAGAAGCAGCACGGCGACGCGGCCCCGCCGAGCGTGTTCAGCAACAAGACGGTGCCAGTGAGCCAGCCGCAACCGCCGAAGAAGAAGGGCAAGTGGAAGAAAGCGTGACCGCCGACTACGGCGGCGGGCCGATGGTCACGCGACCGTAGACGATGGTGGCCCAGCGGTGTGCGCCCAGCCCGACGCGGCCCCGCGGCATCTTCACAGCCGGCAACTTCGCAACCTTAGCGCTGTGCTGGTCGAGGTTCACGTCGACCGTCGCCGAGCCGTTGTGCTCCACCAGCACCCGCTGGCCGCGCGCCACGATCCGCAACTCGTTCCACTCGCCCACCGGGCGCGCGCCGCGCGCCGCGGGCGTCTCGATCTGCTGAATGCCGCCGGTGCGGTACAGCGGGTACTCCGGCTCGCCGCCGGGTAGCGTCTCCTCGTCGCGCAGGTTCACCAGCAGGCCGAGCACGCGGTCCGGTTCGGTCGGCGCTTCGTGCATGCGGAACCCGACGAGCGTGTGCCCGCCCGGTTCGAGCCACTTGTACTCCACGCGCAAGTCGAAGTCGTCGTACTCGGCCTCGCTGAGCAGCCACTGCATCGGGCCGTGCGGCGTGCCGACGAGCAACCCGTCCCGGATCGACCAGTTGTCCGACCGCGTGCCGGCGGGCACCCGCCAGCCGGTGCGGGTGCGGCCGTCGAACAGGTCCCAGCGCGCGAGGGGCGCGGGCGGGGGGCTCGCCCCCCCCCGTGGCGGTGGCGGCACCGGCTCCTTCGGCAGCAGGTACAGCACCGCGGCGACCGCGCACCCCGCCGCCAGCGCGACGAGCGCGCCG
>JALHNS010000235.1 GCA_022843445.1 Gemmata sp. | reverse complement strand
GCGCGCGCGTCCCACCGGCGGCGCGCGGCGCGCCCGGCTTCCGGTTCGACCGCGAGCGCCATTAGAAGTCCCCCGGCACTTCGCCGCCGGCCCGCGTGGCCGCGTTCCGCCACACCTGCGGGTCCACCGAGTCGCGAGCGAATTTCACGCTCCCATCGGCCAGCAGCAGGTTCACGCCGCCGCTGTGCCGACTGCGGGCCGCCTTGTACCCGACGGCGGTGAACCCCGGCAGGGCCGGGTTGTTCGCCACGCAGTCGAAGTTGCGGGTGTTCGGCGGGTAGTAGTGGTTGTAACTGACGCACCGCGGCTCGCCGGACGCCCACATGAACTGGCGGTGGTTCGACCCGTTCCACACCTGCGGGGTGCCGGCACAAGTGCTGTCGCTCGGTAGCGTGCCGCTGAACCCGAGATACTTGTACACCGTCTTTTCGTCGCCCGGAGGGGCGGAACCGCCGGGCACGTTCTCGCCGCCCGCGCCGAGGATGCTCTCGGACATGGCTGCGGTGTTTGAGGTGCCGTCGGCGATGTCGGTGATCCGCTGCCCGAACTGCACCGGGAACACGCCGTCGCCGTTGATCGGCGAGCCGGCGTTCAGCACGCCGTTCCCGTGACAGGCGACGTAATTCGTCGGCCCCATGTTCTGCACGCCGTACGCGCTGCTCACCGGTTCCCCGCGGTCGGACGGGCACAGGAAGATGCTCACCCGCTGCACTACGGCGAACCGGTTGGCGGCGGTGATTTGGAAAGTCGGCGGGGCGAACATGAACTGGCTCAGGTCCATCGTGTTGTAGATGTTGGTCTGCTCCAAGTACGGCGACAGTTGGGCCAGCACGCTCCACGTGTACTTGTAATCCTGCACGGTGCCGTTCGGAGCGGTGAACGGGTACAGCGGCGGCAGCTTCCCGTCTACCCCTTCGTAGTTGTGCAGGGCCAACCCCAACTGCTTCAGGTTGTTGGAACAGCTCATGCGGGCGGCAGCTTCGCGCACCTTTTGCACGGCCGGCAGCAGCAGCCCGATCAGGATCGCGATAATCGCGATCACCACCAGCAACTCGATGAGCGTGAACCCGCGGCGCTTCATGTGCGGCTCCGAAATCGACATGACACCTGCCCTGAAGACAAGATGTTATGGCGTGCCCGGCCCCGCGACCACGTGCAAATCGGTAACCGTATCGTGCGACCGGTTAGGAGGAATCGCGTCTACTCGGTGCCGGCGCTCGTCACCAGTGTGCGGATCGCGGCCCGGACGTGCTCGGGCAGTTTCGGCCGCGCTTCCACCAGCGCGAGCGCCTCCGGGGCAGCGCTCCGCTTGATGCGGTGCCTGTCGCAGAAGTGCCGGATTCGTAGGCGCATTTCGCGGGGGGCGAGTCCTTCTGGGTGCACCGAGGACTTTTGCGTTCTGCCTTTCAGCCGCGCGTTGGTGCGGCTCTCCGCTTTCCGCGCACCACCCGGGCGCGGCGGGCGCGCGAGTTGGCCTTCGGACGGCCCGAACGTGTCCGCAACCCGAACGCGCCGGCCCGCGGATCGAATCGAAGGGCCGGTGCCCGTTGGCGCTGGCGACGAACCGGGTGCCGCTCGCTACTTCCGTGGTACGAACACCGCGCGGTCGCGCAGGAACCGCGCGCTATCGGCGGCGCTCAGCACGAACACCTCCGTGCGCGCCGGATCGACCACGCGGGCGTACCGCTGCTTGCCGTCCGTGCCGCCCACCGCGCCGCCGACGGCAAGCACGCGCTTGCTGCCGTCCTTGAAAAATACGGTAATCTGCGCTTCGGGCTTCTCCAAGCCGAACAGCTTCGGGTCGGCGTCCGCGTCCACCGCGTAGCGGTCCACTTGCAGCGCCGTGAGCGCGCCGAGGAGTTCGGTCACGGCCGGTTGGAACACCGCGTCGGCCGGGGCCGCGGGGTCGGACCACGTCATCCCGGTGCGCTTCAGCGCGAACGCTTTCTCGCCCACCGCGAGTTGCAGTTCTTCCGCTTGGAAGCCGTCCAGCGCCCACGGCTTCCGCACGCGGTACTCGGCCAGCACCTTCGCGGTCTGCGGCGGGCCCAACAGCGCCACCGGGCCGGTCGGTGAGGTTTGCGCATAAACGCGCCCGTCCGCGGCGCGCTTCCCGACGCGCAGCGCGAGCACCACCTTCTCCCCGTCGTTCACGGTCCACGTGGCTTCGGGCTTCTCCAAACCGAACGCCTTCAGTTCGGCCGCCGTCGGTTTGTCGCTCACCCAGTCGGCGGCGCGCAGGCGCGCGAGTTCGTTCACCAGATCGTCCAGCGCGGCTTGCTCCGCGTCCGCGGCGAGCGGGGCCGTCACCTTCCACGAGCCGTTCACTTTGCCGAACGTCACCTTGCGCACGTCCCGCTCCAGCACCAGTTTGTCCGCGTCCACGAACTTCACCAGCGTGCGGTCGCGGAACGACACCGCCGGCGCGAGCAGTTTGTTCGCCAGCGCCGCCGGCAGCACGCCCACGGCCGCGTCCGGCGCGCCGGTTTCTACCGCCACATAGCGGTCGCCGTCGGGCTTCGCGGCGTTTACCGGTTTGCCGAACAGCAGCACCTTCTGTTCGGCTTTCTCGCCCAGGGTGAGCGTCAGCTTCGCTTCCGGCGCGTCGAGGCCGTGCGCCTTGAACACGTCGGCCTTCTTCCCGAACGCAACTACCTTCTGCGCGCGCAGCCGGCCCAGCGCGTCCGCGAGTTCTTCCATCAGCGGCTTGTCGGCCTTCTGCTTGGCGGGCTTCACCACGTCCCACGCGTCGCCGGCCCCGGGCGCGAGTTCGAGTTCGTCTTTCCCCTTCGTGCGCACCACGCCGAGCAGCTCTTCCGGCTTGAACGCGAACAGCGTGCGGTCGGCGAAGTCGAGCTTCGTGCGCGACAGCCCGACTACTGCGAACGCCGGTACCACGCCCACCGCCTTGCCGTTGTTCACGCGCACGAACTTCCCGCCGCCCGGAGCGGCCTTGCCGAGTTGGATCGTGTGCGCGGTGCCTTTGTCGCCGAGCGCAACGGTCACCGTCGATTCCGGCTTGTCGAGGCCGAAGTCGGCCCACTTCACCGCGTCACCGTAGGCCGCGATCCGTTCGACCGGTAGCGGCGCGAACCCCTCCACGAGTTGCCGCACCGCTACGGCGTCTACCGCGAAGGCCGCCCCTTCGGCCTTCCAAGCGCCTTTATCGTCTTTGGTAAGCGCGAGCACCGATTCGGGTTTGTCGCCGGCCACTTGCACCTTCGCGATCTTCGCCGGATCGAGGTTCAGCAGGTTGCGCTCCAAGAGCGCCAGCGGCGAAGTGGTCAGCGCGCTCAGGTATTGCGCCGGCACCACGAACACCGCGGCGCTCGGCCCTTCGAGTTTCGCGAACCGGTCCGAGCCGTTC
Organism: Gemmata sp.; assembly: GCA_022843445.1. Taxonomy (GTDB): domain Bacteria; phylum Planctomycetota; class Planctomycetia; order Gemmatales; family Gemmataceae; genus Gemmata. The sequence continues at coordinate 7,597 of JALHNS010000235.1, read as the reverse complement.
GGCGCGACGCCGCCCACCACGAGCACCTTCGTGACCGGGCGCTCGCCGTCGCTGCCCTTCTCCATGTAGCCGAGTTTGAGCGTGGCGAACGGCTTGTCGAACCCGTACTTCGCGGGTTCGGCCGCGAGCGCCTCGTAGCGCACCGCGGACAGCGCGCAAAGCGCGCCGGTCATCGGCTGCGCGTTCAGGAAATCGACCGGTGCCGTGAACGGCCCGCTGATCTTCCAGTTGGTGGCGTCTTTGGCGAGCGCGAACGAATCCGCGGGCGCGTCCGGGCGCGTGATTTCCACCGCGATGAGCTTTTCGAGCGACACGGTCCACACCTGCAGCGGGAGCAACTTCAGCGGCCCGGCGGCGAGCGCGTCGGACTCGTCGAACGGCAGCGCGAACACCGCGCCGCCGTCGAGTCGCGCGAACACTTCGCCCTTCTTCCCGGGCCGCGGCGCGCCGATTTCGAGTCGGTAACTGCGGCCGGTGTCGAACGCGAGCGTCGCCGTCACCTTCGGCTTCTCCAACCCGTGTTCCGCGGTCGCGTTCTCGGCGACGAACTCCGTCGCGCGCAGCGCGCTCAACTGCGCGCTCAGCGCTTCGGCCGCGGGCCGGTCCGCGACCGTTGCGACCGGGGCCGTGAGCTTCCAGTCGTCGCCGTCGCGCTTCAGCGCGAACGCGCTCCCGCCTTGCGCGGTCACGCCCGTGAGCCGCGCCCCGGTGGTGTCGAACAGTTGCTTGCTGCGGTACGCGACGGCGTCGCGCCGGAACAGCGGTTCGAGGCGCTCCGCGAACAGCGCGCCGAGCCAGCCTTGCGGGGGCGGGCCGGCGCTGTCCGGCGCGCGCACCACACGCGGCCAACCGGCGAGCTGCACCGCGAGCTTGCCCGCACTCGCGGACGCGACGCGCACCTCGTAAGTGCGGGCCGGCGCGTCCGGTTCGCCCTTCGCGCGCTTCTCTCGCGCGCGAACGGTAAGTGCCACGCTCTTGGCGGCATCGACCGGCGCGCCGGCGAAGGTGTCGGCCGGGTTGTCGCCGCGGAACGCGCCGAGTTTGTCGAGCAGGTCGCGCACGAGCGCCGCGTCCGCGGGCAGCGGGTTCGGCTTCGCCTCGATGAACCAACGGTCCTGCTTCTCTTCGGGCTTCTTCGATTCCGGGTCGCCCGCGGTGCGCGTGAGCAACAGCGGCGGCTTGCCGGGCACCGCGACGCGCACCTCGAACACCTCGTTCGGATCGAACCGCGCGACGCGCGAATCGAGCAACTCGCCGGCTTTGGCGAACAGGTCGTTCAGTTGGTCCGCGGGCACCGTGAACACTTGCGGGTTGCCGACCACTTGGGCGTAGCGGTAGGTGGTGGTCACCGTGCGCGTGCTCGGGATCGGCGGGCCGCCCATCGGGCTGGGGAACGAGGTCGTCTCTTCGCGCTCGACCGCTTTGGCGAACCCGCCGAACTTCACGGTCACGGTGCCACCGGTCTTGGTGGTCACGGTGAGGCTCTGTTTGGCGCGCTCGAGTTCGGGCCGCGGGTCGATGTTCGCGGCGAGGTGCAGCGCGCCGCTGGTGAGGGCGTTTACGGCGCGCGCGCCGAGGTTCTCGGTCGCGCTCGCGGGCAGCGGCCAGAAGTCTTCCACCCACAGGTCCGGGACCGCGGCGAGCACTTGGCGCAGCTTGTCCGGGTCCGCGGGGCCGCGCACCGGCGCGTCGAGCGCCCACGCGTCCGCGAGGCGGTCCGGTTGCACCACCGGTTCTTGCTTCACATCCGCGGTGCCGGGCGCGGGCGTGGGCGCGATGCGCTTTAGGGTGAATTCCGAACCGGCGAACCAGAGCGGCGCGCCGAGCGCTTTGGGAACGGTACCGGAGACGCGAATTTCGGTCACGTCCGGGCCGGGCAGTTCGACCGTGCGCGGCGCGCTCGTTCCGGGCGGCGCGCCGGGGATCATCGCCGGCGCGCCGGCGAGTTTCACGCGCTCCGCGCCCGCGAACAGTTGCTTGCGGCGGTACGCTTCCGCCGGGCGGCGCAGCACCGGCAGCACGTCGGCCCCGAGTTTCAGCACTTCGCCCGATGTCAGCTTCACGAACGCGGCCCGCGCGAACGCCGGTTCCGCGGAATCCGGGGCTTCGCCGAACAGCAGCGTGTACTCTTTGCCGTTCGCCTTCACTTTTACAACGAGCGGCTTCTGCGTCTCGTCGAGGCCGAACTCTTTCAGCCCCTTTTCGCTCGAAATCGGCACCGGTTGGAACCGCGTGCGGAGCGTGCCGAGCGCCTCAACGAGTTCGTTCACGGCTTGCGCGCGCAGCGGCCAGTTGCCGGCCTGTTGCCAGCCGCCCGGCGTTTTGTCGAAGGCGAACGGGGCCGCGCCGGGCGGCGCGAGTTCGACGCGCGTGAGCGCACCGGGCGCGAGGTCGGTTTCGAGCGCGAGCACCGGGGCCGGATCCGCGGGCGCGGCCTTCGGCGCGAGCTTCGGTGCCCACTCGTCGCCCTTCCACAGCCACGCGCCCGCACCGACCGCGAGCAGCACGAGGGCGAGGTTGGTTTTCCAGTTCATAGGTGTTCTGGTCGTGGGTGGGAACGCGCGTCGCCCCTTCGGGGCATCCGCTAAACGGTCGGATCTGATGTCTTCACTAGCCACTAGCCACTAGCCACTATCTGGTCCGGCGCACCAGCACGGCCAGCACGCCCAGCGCCAGCACCGCCAGCGGCATCCACAGTAGCGCCCCGAACTGCCACAGCGCGCGGTCGCGCGCGGTCAGTTCCACGCGCGGGTACTGCCACGGTTCGGCGTCCGCTTTGGGCAGGCGGTCCCCGCGCCCGGTGAGCCAGTTCGCGGTGTGCAGCAGCAGGCGCTCTTGCGCCGGTTTCAGTTCGCCCCCGGTGAACAGGTGCCCGCTGCCGAACACCACCGTGCGCTGCACCGGGCGCTTCTCCTGCTTCGCCGCCGCGCTCAGCAGCGCCGCCGCGAGGCCGTCGTGCGGGGCGAGCAGCGCCGCGACCGCTTGGTGCCGCTCGTAGTCGTCTTCGACCCACGCCGCGGGGATCGGGCTTTCTACCGCGACCGCGACCGGGAACGCCGCGCGGCGCTCCTCCTCGCGGGTGCCGAACTTGGGGTCGCCCTCGGGCGTCGGGTCGAACCGCGGCGAGTAGGTGACGCGGCCGGAGCGGTCGCCGGTGCGGAACGGGCGCTCCTCGTTCCACGCGGCCGGCGGGGTGAACAGGAACTCGGCGGCGAACGGCAGGTGCTTCTCCCACCCCGGCGCGAGGTACACCGGCCGCGGGGACCGCAGGCGCAGTTCGAGGCTGGCTTCGGCCGTGCGGCCGGTGAGCCGGTAGGCCGCCGCGATCGGGTTGGCACGCGCGCCGGCGGTCGCGTCGAACGCCAGCGGGGGAATCTCGGTGCCGCCCCCGGCGAGTTGCGAACCGGCGCGGGCCGCCGCGAACGCCTTGCGCTCGGCGTCGTACAGAATCGCCTCGCGGCCCAGTTCGATGCCGCGCTCGCGCATCAGCTTCTCGAACCCGTCGATCGCGCGGGCGTCCGGGCCGTCCGGTGCGGAGATCGGCCCCAAGCACGCGAGCACCGGCTTGCCGGCCTTCATGAACTCTTTCATCACCTCGATCTGCTTCTTGTCCAGCGCGTGCAACTGCGCGCCCACGCCGTTCGCGTTCGGGGCGTTCACCAGCGTGTACCGCGGCACCACGAGCAGATCCACGTCCGCGACCAAGCGCGCGAACTTGGCCCGAACGTTCGCGGCGCGGCGCTCCTCGGTGGCGCGCTCGTCGCCGGCCACGGCCGCGAGTTCGCGCTCGGCCTTCGCCAACTCCTCGCGGGCCTCGCGGACGGCCTCGTCGGAGCGCTTCTTTTGCGCGGCGAACCCGGCGGCGAGGAGCGCGCGGAACTCGGCGTCGTTGGCCTCGGTCACGTTCTCGTCGCGCGCCGACCAGCGGCGGAACGCGGCCAGCAGTTCGGTCCACTCGAACCGCCGCGTGTCCGCGAACAGGTCGTTGTAAAACTTCGCGCGGTCGCGCCAGTCGCGGGTCGGTTGCGCGAACGCGGTCTCGTTCTCGCTCAACCGCTTGCTCACCAGTTGCGCGATGCGCAGCTCGTCGGTCGCGTCGGTCACGTCCCCTTCGAGCCGCTCCAGTTTGTTTTCGTCGAGCGTGTACGCGGACGGTTCGAGGTCCGGTTTGGTGTTGTCGTTCCAGTTCTTCTTCAGCACCACGTCCACCACGTCGAAGCCCTGCGCGGCGAGCGCCTTCTTCATGCCCGCGAGCGAGTAGTTCTCCTGCCCCTCGGTGGCGGCGGTGGTGAGCCACTCGTGCACCACGCACACCGCCACCTTCGGGCGGCGCTCCTGCACCGCGAGCACGCGCCGCGCGAACGTCTCGGTGCCCTGCGGGAGCAGCACGAGGTTCGCGCGCCCGTCGTTCGCCGCGCGGCTCCCGGTTTTGTCCAGTTGGAGGAACTCGTTGAACGCGAGCCGCTGCACGCGCTTGTTCGCGTGGAACAGGATGCTGTTTTCCGGGGCGTCGTTAATCGCGGCGAGCAGTTCCGGCGCGCCGGCGGTGAGCGCTTCGACCCGCGCCGGGAACTCGAACGCTTCGGTGTCCAGCACGGCCACTTGGAACTGCGGGCCGAACTCGCGGAACCGGTCCACGAGGTCGCGCACCTTCTCCGTCACCACGTCTTCCGCGGCTTTCGTGTACGAATCGCGCGCGTCCGTCAGCGTGCCGAACATCTTGTGCTTTTGCAGCACCACGATCGTGGTGGGGGCGCTGGCGCGCATCTTCTCCAGTTGCTCGGCAATGTCCGGCGGGAGCGTGAACCGTTTGTCGCGGGTGCAGTCGAAGCGCGCGTAGTGGGTGAACGAGTAGGCGTTCACGAGGAGCACCAGCGCGACCGCGGCGACCGCGCCGAGGGTGGCGCTGGTGCCGGCCGCGGTGCGCCGCCCCATCCCGGTGAACAGCGCGCCGAGCGCTTCCACCGCCAGCGCCAGCGCGAGCGCGCCGAGGCCGCCGGCCAGCATGTACGTGCCGGCGCGCGCGAGCGCGCCGTGGTCGCCGTTGGCGGCTTCGGTGAGCAGCGGCACCACCGATTTCCACCCGGCTTGCGTGCCGAAATCGACGTTGGGCAGCGCCGCGGCGGCAAGGCCCGCGCCGACCACCGCGACCGCGACCCCCGCGAGGCCCACGCCCCGCAGCAGGAACCGCAACCGGCTGCCCCACGTCTTTTTCTGTCGTGAATCGGCCATCGTTTCAGTTCAAAAGGAAAAAGGAAAAAGGAAAAATGGGAAGCGGCGTCCGCACTTCGCACTGTTCCTTTTGAAGTCGTTCCAACCTCACGGGTGGCGCACAGTTCCGCTGCAAAAGGTAAATGTCAGGAAAGTGGTGCCTCCATTTTTCTCTTTTCCTTTTGCACTTTTCATTCCCTAGCGGAGCCGGCGCGCTTCGAGGCTGCGCACCGTGAGCAGCAGGCACGCGAGCGTCACCGAGACGTACAGCACCAGCGGGCGCGTGTCGATCACGCCGCGGGTGAAGTCGCGGCGGAAGTGTTCGGGCACGCTGACGTAGTACAGCGCCGGGTACACCACCGAACTGCTGTCGAACTGCCACCGCAGGTACGCGGGCAGCACGAACAAGAGGCCCAACAGCAGCGACAGCATCCACGCGACCAGTTGGCTCTTCACCCAACTCGAAACGAGCAACCCCAGCGCGAGGAACATCGCCCCGGCCAGCAGCACGCCCAGATACGACGTGAGCACCGGGCGCGGGTCGATGCCCGCCACAATCTCGACGAACTTCACCTCATCTTGCGTCGCGTGCAGGTAGCCGCCGGTGAGCGCCAGCGCCGGCCCGAGCACGCTCAGCGCGAGCATGAGCCACCCGTTCCACTCGAACCAGAACGCCACCTTCGCCAGCACCCACAGCACGATGCCCACAAGCAGCATGACGCTGAACGGCGTGATCGCAAAGTTCCACGTGCAGTGCAGGTCGGCGAGCACGGGCACGTACACGAGCGTGATGGCCCACATGAGCACGTAGAAGGCGAAGCACGCGACGAACTTGGCGAGTACCACCTGCCAGTCGCGGATGGGCGCGGTGAGCAGCGCTTCGAGCGTGCCGGTGCCGCGCTCTTCGGCGATCAACCGCGACGTGATGATGCCCGTGACGGCCGGGAACAGCCCCCAGAACAGCACGCCCGCGACGCGCGCCGTATCGGGCGAGTCGAGGCCGCCGAGCAGCGCCTGCATGGGGTACTCGAGGCCGCGCGGCCCGCGCTCCGTGAGCAGCCCGAGCGCGAGGTTGAACAGCAGCCCGGTGAGCACGAGGAACGCGAACAGCGCCGCGTAGCCCACCGGCCCGGTGAAGTACGCGGCGAACTCGCGGCGGATCAGGTAGAACGTGGCGCGCATCAAATCCCCTCTTGGCCGGTGAGCCGCACGAACACGTCTTCGAGCGGCTTGTTGCCGTGCCGCTGGCGCACCGCGGCCAGCGAGCCGTCTTCGGCCACTTTGCCCTGATAGATGATGATGACCGAATCGCAGGTCGCTTCTACTTCGCTCAGAATGTGCGTCGAAAGCAGCATGGTGTGCTGCTGCCCGAGTTCGCGCATGAGCTTGCGGGTTTCGAGGATCTGCGTCGGGTCCAAGCCCGCGGTCGGTTCGTCAAGAATGAGCACCGGCGGGTCGGCGATGAGCGCGTCGGCGAGGCCCACGCGCTGCCGGTAGCCCTTCGAGAGCGTGCCCACGATCTGCCGCTTCACGTCCTTCAGCCAGCAGCGCTCCAGCACGTACCCGAGGCGCGTTTTGCGCTCGCGCCGGGCCAACCCTTTCAGCCCGCCGCGGAACCACAGGTACTCTTCGACGCGCATGTCCGTGTACAGCGGGCAGCTTTCCGGCATGTAGCCGATGCTGCGGCGCGCTGCAATCGGGTCCCAGAATACGTCTTTGCCGTTGACGGTCACTTTGCCGCCGGTCGCGGTGAGGAACCCGGCGAGGATGCGCATGGTGGTAGACTTCCCGGCCCCGTTCGGGCCGAGGAACCCGACCACTTGCCCCTTCTCGACGGCGAACGACACGTCCCGCACCGCGGGGTACTCGCCGTAATACTTGGTGAGGTGTTCGACCTCGATCATGGTGTTTCGTCCGTGGTGCGCGCGGAGGTCGTGATACACCGATAAGGCGCGCGCGGAACTGCGGCAAGGGCGCGCGTTACGCCGCGCGCTCTCTTCATGCCCTCTCCCCGCGGAGCGTGGGAGAGGGTGGCCGAGGCTTTGCGAGGCCGGGTGAGGGGCGCTTCGACAACACCATTCGCGCGAAGCTGAACCAGTTGTTCAGCTCATTTCTCACTCGCCCGCGAAGCGCGGGCACCCGCTCCCGCAAGGGGAGAGGGCAAAAACCAAGACGCGCTGCGATGGGTTTTTCGCTCGCGGGCGCGCGCGCCAAGCGGTAGCATCGCACGCTGGTTGCTCCCTCCCGCGGTTGAATTAGGGCCTCTCCCCCATGCCGTTCGCGTACGTCCAGAACCTGAACCCGCTGCCGGTCGGCGGCGGGTTCACGGTTCTCTCTACCATCGTTGCCGCGCTACCCGTCGTCGTACTCTTTTACCTGCTCGTCG
>JALHNS010000234.1 GCA_022843445.1 Gemmata sp. | reverse complement strand
GCGGCCCGCGTCGCGTCGAGCAGGTCGGCCGGCGGGACGTACGCGGCGGTGCTGGAACTCGGCAGTGGCACGGTGCGCGCTCCGCGGGGGTGAGGCGAGTATACCCGCCGCGGGCGCGGCGCGCGAGTAGATGATTCGCGCACTCGGCGACCGAGAAGGGCGCACAGGGCTTCCGCCCTGTGCTATGGAAGCCGGCCCCTCCGGGGCGGAAGAGTTGAACGCGTCTTCTGCCTGAACACCCTGCGCAGCAGGGTCGCCGCACATAGCACAGGGCGGAAGCCCTGTGCGGCCGACGCGGAAGCACCGGAAGGTTACGCCCGCGGACTGGTTCGCGGTTCGTACACTACGCACGATACGCCGCGCGATTGCTCGGAGGGGCCATGCCCGGGGCCGTTCGCAAACTGCTCGAGCTGATCCGGTTCAGCCACACGATCTTCGCGCTACCGTTCGCGCTCTTCGCGGCGGCGCTCGCGTGGAAGGACGAACCGCTGCGCTGGCACGACGCGCTCGGCATACTGCTGTGCATGGTGTTCGCGCGCAGCGCGGCCATGGCCTTCAACCGGCTCGCGGACCGGCACATCGACGCGCGCAACCCGCGCACCGCGAACCGGCACCTGCCCGCCGGCACGCTCTCCGCCGGCGCGGTGTGGGCGTTTACGCTCATCTGCTGCGCCGGGTTCGTGGCGAGCACGCTCCTCTTCTACTGGCGCGAACCGAGGAACCCGTGGCCGCTTTACTGCTGCGCCCCGGTGCTGCTGTTCGTGCTGGGGTACTCGCTGGCGAAGCGGTTCACGAGCCTCGCGCACTTCTGGCTCGGCGCGGCGCTCATGCTCGCCCCGGTCGCGTCGTGGGTCGCCATCAAAGGGCTAACGGAAATGACCGTGCCGCTGCTGCTCGGCGCGGCGGTCGCGTTCTGGGTGGCCGGATTCGACATCTTGTATGCGTGCCAAGACGCGGAGTTCGACAAAGGCGCGGGCCTGCACAGCGTCCCGGCACGCTTCGGCGTGCGCTCAAGCCTGCGAATAGCCGCGGGGTGCCACGCGGTGATGGTGGGGCTGCTGGTCGGCGTGTGGCTCGAATCGCCGCACTTGGGAGACGTGTTCGCGGCGGGCCTCATTGCGGTAGGCGCGCTACTCGTGTACGAACACAGCCTCGTGCGCCCCGACGACCTGACGCGCGTGAACCGCGCGTTCTTTCAGGTGAACGGCGTCATCAGCTTGGGGCTGTTCGCCGTGGTGCTGGTGCAACTCGCGGTGAAGTGAAGGCTATTCTTCTTTGTGGCACAGGCTTTCGAGCCTGTGCTGTTTCACAACGCAAAGGAGCACAGGCTGGAAAGCCTGTGCCACAAAACAACAGGGTCACGCCGCCCGCGCCGCGGTCGCGCGGGGGAGCTGCGCCAGCGCGCCCAATAGCCCGTCGATTTCGTGCGGCTCGTGGTTCGCGTTCACCTGCATGCGCAGCACGCCCGCGCCGTGCGGAACCGCGGGGAACACCACGCTCTGCACGTAATACCCGCTCTCGAACAGTTGCTTGCCGGCCCGCAGCGTGTCTTCTTCCGCGCCGATGCGCACCGAGATGATCGGCACCAACCCGCCCAACACCGCGAGGCCCAACTCGCGCGCGCCTACACACAACCGCTTCACGTTGGAATCGAGTTTCGACCGCAGCGCGGCGTACTCCGACGACATGAAGATGTCGGTGACGGCGCACACCGCTTCGAGGTACGGGGGCGGCACCGGGCCGCCGAAGATGATCGGGTTCGAGCGCAGTTTCAGCACGTCGATTGCCGACCGCGTGCCCGCGATGAACCCGCCCAAGCACGAGAAGCCCTTCGAGAGAGAGCCCACCGTCAGCACGTTGTCGTAATCGCCGAGCGCGTCGAGCACCGTGCCGCGCCCGTGCGCGCCGAGAACGCCGCTCGCGTGCGCGTCGTCCACATAAAGGCACGCGGAGTGTTCGCGGGCGATCTCGCGGAAGTGCGCGAGCGGCGGCAGTTCGCCGGTCATGCTGTACACGCCGTCGACCGCGATGACCGCGTGCCGGTACGGGCGCAGCGCGTTCAGCGCTTCCAGCAGCGCGTTCGCGTCGTTGTGGGCGAACTTCGCGGTGCGCACCCCGCGCGCTTTTGCTACCTTCATGCCCTCGTCGATGGAGTTGTGCGCGAACTGGTCGGCCACGATCACGTCGTGCCGCGTCACGAGGCCCGGCAGCGCGCCGACGTTCGCCAGCGATACGGACGGGTAAATGAGGCTCGCTTCGGTGCCGAGCCAGTCGGCGAGTTTGGCCTCGGCGCGCGCGTGCGGTTCCACGAGCGTGAACGCGCGCGAGCTACCGTTGTGCGAACCCCAATCGGCCGCGCCGCGCGCGACGGCCCCGGTCACGCGCGGGTCGCGGTCGAGGCCCAAGAAGCTGTCCGAACCGAAGTTCGTCACCCAGCGGCCGTTCAATTTGATCTGCCGACCGGGGCCGACCGCTTCCACGGTCAGGTCCTTCATCAGCAGGTCCGGGTAGTTCGCGAACATGCGGCGGAAGAACCGGGTCATCCCGGTTCCCGCGAGCGCGGCAATCATCTCGTCGAGCGGCGCGGTCATTCGTCGTGGCCCTCGGCGCGGAGTAAGTGGTTGTATCGGTCGCGCGGGCGGCGCGGGTTGAGCCGCGTTCGCACATTTCGCGCTCCCGTTTCACCAGATAAACCGGGCAGCTTGCGGGGCTTGCGCGGCAGTTTGGGCGATTTGTGACAGCCCGGTGTCACGCTTCGCGCGAACCGACCGGCGCAGACGCGCCGCGCCATCGGCGGTATCGCGGCGCGAGTGGCGCGTCCCCCTTCGCCGCGAGGTTCCGCTCATGTCGCGTGTGCGCTTGGTTCTGTTCGCGGTGGCGCTCGCCGCGCCGGTCGCGTGCGTGCCGATCCCGGTGATCGATCCGCCGAAGTGGTGGAACGCACCCGAAGACCCCGAAGCCGCGAAGAAGGCCGCTTGGCGCGTGCGCGGGTTCGGGGCGGACCTGTACGCGCAACTGCGCACCGAACCGGGGAACCTCGTGTTCTCGCCCTACAGCGCGAACGTCGCGCTCACCATGACCGCGCTCGGCGCGCAAGGGAACACGCGCGAGGAGATGAACGCGGTGCTGCGCATTCGCGGCCCGCAGTGGCACACGCCGCGCCCGAGCGCGGGCCGCCCCAACCAACCGGCGCAAGCGCTGTTCGACCCGGACCCGGACACGGCACGCGAGTACGCGGCGCTGGCGGCGAGCGTGACGAAGCAACCGGAGAAGGCGAAGCGCCGGCAGGAGTTGTCGGTGGCGAACTCGCTGTGGATGCAGAAGGGCCGGCCGTGGCGCGCGTCGTACCTCGCCACCGCCCGCGACGACTTCCGCGCCGGCCTGTTCGATGTGGATTTCGCGCGCAACCCGGACGCCGCCGCGGATCGCATCAACCGGTGGGTGGAGCGCGAAACGCGCGACCGCATCCAAAAGCTGATCGGCCCCGGCACGCTCACGCCCGAAACGCGGCTCGTGCTGGCGAACGCCATCTACTTCAAGGCGCGCTGGGAATCGGAGTTCAAGAAATCGAACACCGAACCGCTCGACTTCACGCGACCCGACGGCTCGAAGGTGCAGACCCCGCTGATGTTCCAAACGGGCGCGTTCCACCTGAGTGAAGGGAAGGGATTCCAAGTGTTGCGAATGCCCTACGATGGTGGCGCGTGCGCGCTGTACGTGATGCTCCCTTCAAGTCACGATGGCCTGCCGAACGTGGAAGGGCGACTCACCGCCGACACCCTCGCGGCGTGGACCGGCACGGATGCGAAGGCGAGCAAGGAGCGCGTGAACGTGTGGCTGCCGCGGTTCAAGTTCGCGGTGCCGGTGCAACTGAACGGCGCGCTTCAGCGCATGGGCATGAAAGAGGCGTTCAGCGATGCCGCGAACTTCAAAGGCATGACCGACAGCGCCGACCCGCTGAAGATCACGGACGTGCTACACACGGCGTTCGTGGAACTGGACGAACAGGGCACCGAAGCCGCCGCCGCCACCGCGGTGGTCGTCGGCGCGCTGACGGCCGCGCCGATGCGCGAACCGCCGGTGAAGGAGTTCCGCGCCGACCGGCCGTTCCTGTTCGCGGTGGTTCACGAGCCGACCGGCGCGCCGCTGTTCCTCGGGCGCGTGCTGGACCCGACGAAGTAGTGGGTCACTTCACGCCGCGGAAGTGCGCGTGGCACTTCACGCAGGTGCGGGTCATGTCCGCGTAGGCGAGCGCCGCGGCGTCGAGGTTCTTGGCCTTGGCCGCGGCGTGCAGGTCTTCGGCCGCGGCGCGGAACGCTTGCGCTTGGAACTTGTAGCGGTCGGTCTTGTAGGCGGCCGCGAACACGCGCATGTCCGCGATCTCCATGAGCGATTGGGCGTTGCGCCGGACGGCCTCCGCGTCGCCGGCGGTGAGCGCGTCGAGCACCGCGTGGGCGCGCACCCGCTTCTCCTTCATGGCCTCGCTCTCCGGCGGGATCGGGAACGAGTCGGTGGTGGCGGGCGGCTTCGGCGGTTGCGCGGTGCCGTGGCCCGCGGCCAGCGCCAGCAGGCCGGCGCAGGCGCACACGAGGATGCGAACGGGAGACATGAACCCCTCCGGGGAGAGCGGTACGGCACTCGATAGCGGGCCGGTCGTGTGGCGGTGCCGAACGTCACGGGTGCCCGAAGCCGGCGCGCGGTGTGAGCTACTTGTACCAAAGCGCCCGCCCCGCGCCAACCGCTGCGCCCGGCACAATCGGCGCGACCGCGCCGTCCCCCGCCCGCGCGCCACTTGAACCCGTTTTTACAATTTCGCGTAACGCCCGCGGCTCACTTCCTTGAGGGCGCGCCAACCCGCTGCTAGGCTAGAACCCGTCCGAACGCGTTACCCCGAAGAACCTCTCCGACCGTCCCGAGAGACACCATGCGCACCCGCACGCTCGCGGTTCCGGCGGTTCTGCTCGCACTCGCTCCCGTCGCACTCGGGGACAAGGCCGAACCGCGGCCCGCCCCCCCGGTGCCGGCGACCGCCGCCGGCCCGACCGCCCCCGCGGTGCAGGCGCTGCTCGAGGAGATCGGCGGCAGCGACTGGCGCGCCCGCGAAAAGGCCGGCAAGGCGCTCGAAGCGCTCGGCGAGAAGGCGCTGCCGCAACTGAAGGCCGCGCTGCTCGCCACCGACGACCCCGAAGTGCGCCAGCGGCTCTCGGGGCTGGTGCGCAAGTTGGACCGCGCCCGGCTCACCGAGCCCAAGCGCGTCGCGTTCAGCGCGAAGGGCAAGACCGCGAGCCAAGCGTATCAGGAGATCGCCAAACAGACCGGGTACCGCGTCGAGTTCAACGACCAACGGGACCGCAACGAGCCGAAGTTGGAACTGGAGTTCGACGGCACCCCGTTCTGGCAGGCGCTGGACGCGGTGGCGGGCGCGGCCGGGCACACGCTGAACGCCGACAGCGGCGACGACGTGGTGCGCGTCTACAACTCGGACCAGCTCAGCCCGTACGTGGCGCACGCCGGGCCGTTCCGGTTCGTTGCCACGAACATCAATTCGAGCCGCAACGTGCAACTCGCCGGCATCAACAAGCGCGGCGGCGACCAGCGGCTGAACGAGTACATGAGCCTGAACTTCATGGTGCAATCGGAACCGAAGAACCCGATGCTGGGCACCACGCAAGTGGAACTGACCGAAGCGAAGGACGACCGCGGCGGCTCGCTGCTGCCCCCGAAGGAGCAGCTCGGGTACCGGTCCAACTACATCAACGGCGGGTTCCGCGGGCACAACACCTACGCCAGCGTGAACCTCGTGCGCAACGACCGCGGCGCGACGACGATCAAGTCGCTGAAGGGCCGCATGGGTGTCGTGCTGCTGGCGGGCACGGTGCCGGAGGTGACGATCGCGGACCCGCTGAAGGTGAAGAAGAAGGACTTCGTGGGGCGCAGCACGCAGCTCACGATCGAATCGGTAGACGAGGACGCGAACCAGAAGGGCGCGTACGTGGTGAGCCTGTCGGCGCGCACGACGGCGGAAGTGGACCCGAACCGCGGGATCGACTACGGCTGGAGCAACAGCCTGTGGCAGCGGCTGGAACTGCAAGACGCGCAGGGGAACAGGTACTTCACCTACGGGCCGAACACGAGCGACAACAACGGGCTGTCGATCCGCATGACGATGCAGTTCGCGCAGAACGACCCGCGCACCGGGAAGCAGCACAAGTTCGGCCCGCCGGCGAAGCTGGTGCTGCAAGAGTGGCTGAGCGTGACGCAGGAGGTGACGTTCGCGTTCAAGGACGTCCCGCTGCCGTAAAATGTCGGTGAGGTGCAACATGAAGATCGTGTACGACCGGATCGCGGACCGCCTGCCGCTGAGCGCCGCCGCCCACCGGCGCGAGGCCGACATCGGGGCGGTGTTCGACGGCGAACCCGGTGTCGAGGTACGGTGGGAGCTACACACCGAGCGCGTACCCCGTGAGTTGGTGCTCGTGGCCGAAGACGAGCAGCGGCGCGCGGAAGAGTCGATCACCGTGAACGAACTGATCGACGGCAACGGCACGTTCCACGAGAAACTGCGCCGCATGAGGGACTCGCTCAAGGCCAACGGCCACTGGCGCGTCGGCGTGCGCAAGTTGATGGGCGACGCCGAACAATGGGCCACTGAAATGCCCGGCGCGACAGTCGAGCGATTCACCGTTACGCTGAACGAAGAGCACTTCGGGCGCTACGAACTGCCCGCGCTGCTCGTGCGGTTCGGCCCGCGAACCGTGCGGATCGTTCCGCTCTCCGGGCGCAACGTGCCGCCAACGTGGCTCGACGAACTCCGCCCCGAGACACAGCGCGAAATCGGGTGCGTTCAGTTCGACGGGAGTGAAGGCTCGCTCGAAGTATACTTACTGTTCCCGTCGGGTAAGTGGGTCTATCAGGACGCGATTCTCGACGGTGCGTACGGCCTGCAAGGCTACCAGTACCTCGACAAACAGGGGTTCCAAAAGCTCGTGCGCGAGTGCACGGATGAGTAATCCGCTGACTCTCATCATCAACCGATTTCGGCTCACTACCGAAGCGCTCGCGGTTGTGAAGCGGGTTATCGAATCGGGCGCGGACAAGTCGCTCATCGACACGAACCTCGCGCTCACAGGCAACCGCAACAGAAGGATTTCAAAGATCTCGTTCAATGGGCGATTCAATCGAAGCGGAAAACGTTATCGCCGCTGGTCGCGGGAGGCTACAAGGAGGCATTCGCCGAATTGGTGGTCGGCCTCGACCGACTGACCGTCGTCGAACTCGCGGCGGCGTTCGAGCGCTTGCTGCGCCGGGTGCTCGTTGATCGAACGGGGCAATGGGTTCCATCGACCACAGCGGACCAAGCGGCCTTCCGCCAGCGGATCGAAGCAGAAGTCGAGTGGTGGGGCTACAAAGACTTACTGCTTGACCTGTTCCCTTCCGTCGCAAATGACGTTCGCGGAGAAGTGAAACAGGTCGTGGAGCGCCGCGACTGGATCGCGCACGGCAAACACACCGATCCGAACGAAAAAGAGCCGACGCGGATTTCGGCAGAGGAAGCGTACAAGCGCCTCACGCGCTTCCTCGAAGCCGCCGGCCTCGTTACCTGACTACTCCCATTCGTCGCTGAAGACGCGGTCGAAGTCGCCGACGCCGGCGCGCTGCGCGAGTTGGCGGAATAGCTCCGCGTGGCCGGCCGTGGTGTGGTGCAGGTGCGCGCCCTCGGAGATCAGCGCCAGCGCCTTGCGGCGGCGCAACCCGAACGACCGCAGCACCGCCTTGAACGGGCGCAGGTCCGGGGCGTACACGTGCAGCAGCTTGTGTTCGTCGAACTGCACTTCCATCGGCCGGCCGTCGGCCATCACCGCCACGCCCGTGCAGCCGTCGTGCGTCAGCAGGTCCTCGAACTCGCACAGGTAGCTGGCGAGCACCGGCCGGTCGATGTCGCCGCGGCGCAGTTCCGTGTGCTCGTCGCCGGTCGCCCCGTGGCTGCTCTCCATCACCAAGTGAACCACTTCGCCCAGCGGTTCCAAGAGCGCGAGGAAGGCGTCGAACAGGCGCTCGGCGCTCACGGCCGCGGAGAGCATCGGGATGCGCAACCGGGCCGCGCGGTCGCGGTACACCTCCACGCGATAGCCCTCGCGGGGGCGCACCGGCACGCCGGCCCCGGGCCGGATCGCGTCGGTGAGCGTGAAGGAACCGTAGGAGCGAACGGACAGGTGCGTAGCGAGTCGGTCTGGGGTCACGGAAGCCACCTCGCGCGACAGCGGGTCGTTCGGCCGGGGCTGGGGAATTCAAAGTTCAAAATGAAAAGGTCAAAAGGGGAGCGGGTCAGCGTTGCGCTCTCGGCCCTTTTCACTTTTCCTTTTTCACTTTGAACGGGTTGGTGTCGCGTCGTGGCGTGCGGCGTCTGAGTGGGAACCCCGGTCGCGTGTAACATAATCCCTGTTCGGGCCGCTGGCGTCCGTGCCGCCGGAATTATAGCGCCCCACGAGTCCGGCGCGCGCGAAACTGGCGCGCGGGGCGCTCGTGGGGGTTGGACCGCCCACGCCGCGCCCGCGAGCGCCGGCCGGCGGGCGCGACCGTACCGCCCGGCGCGCAACCGCGCACAACGAATCGGAAAATGCGACTAACGCCCCGCCCCGCCGTCCGATCTAATTAGGGAAGAGTTCCAAGTTCCACGTTCCAGAAGTTCCAAGTTGAAGACCGACTCGACTTGGAACTTCTGGAACGTGGAACTTAGAACTGGACGATTCGGGAGGTTCGCTATGCGGGCAGTTGCGTTCGGCCTTCTCGCCTTCACCGTTTCAGCCACCCTGTGCGCGCCCGGCGCGCCGGCGCAGCCCACCAAACCGAACGACCCGAACAAACTCATCATCAAACCCGGCGGTTCCGGGGCGGTGCCCGTGCCCGGCGGCGCGGACCCGCTCGCGAAGCCCGGGTTCATCGTGATTCGGCCCAACGGCAAACTGCCCTCGGCGCAAGAACCGCCGACGCCGGAACCGGTGCCCAAGCGCCCGCAGAACCCGCTCGAAACGCAACCCGCGCGGCCCGCGCTCGACGTGCCACCGCCCACCGACAAACTCGACGCCGACACCGCGTTCGATTACTGGTTCGCCGCGAGCGTGGAGGGGCAGCGCCTCGGCTACGTGCAGTGGGGGGCGAAGCGCACCAAGAAGAACGACCGCGTGCTGCTGGTGGGCATCAAGTACCAGAACTTCACGCTCGCGCGGTTCGGCCAAGTGGTGAACCAGTGGGGCGAGGAATCGACCGTCGAACTCGAAGACGGCTCGGTGCTCGTCACCGGGGTGCGGCAGGGCATCGGTAAAGATCAGGCGCTCGTGCTCAGCGGCATGGTGGAAGGCAACACGCTGAAGGTGACCGGCGGCGGGGCCGCGAAGGGCGCGACCGACAAGCCGTTCCCCGAGGGCGTGGTGGGCGTCGTGCGCGAACCGGCCCTGTTCAAGACCGCGGCGCTCAAGATCGGCGAATCGTATTCGTACCCGGCCTATGTGGGCGTGCTGAACGTCGTCGTGAAGATGACGATGACGCTGGAAGCCGAAGAGGCGCTCACGTTGTGGCAGAAAGAGCAACCGCGCAAGTTGCTGCGGTACATCACGAAGATGGAACCCATCGACGGGTTCAAACTGCCGCCCGCGTACACGTGGGTAGACGCCGCGACCTTCGAGCCGCTGAAAATGGAGTTCGACTTCCCCGGGTTCGGCGGCAAGGTCACGTTCCTGCGCACCACCAAAGCCGCCGCGACGGTGCCGGTCGCGCGCCCGGTGGAGCTGTTCAACGTGCAGTCGATCCGCCTCGATCGCGAAATTGCCGGAATACACGGGGGGCGGTCCGTCGTCTACACGGTGAGCGCCCCGAAGGACGACGACCCGAAGACGCTGTTCGCCTCCGACGCGCGCCAAGAGGTCAAGAACTTCGACCCGGTAGCGAAGACCTTTGAACTGCACGTGCGCGCCGCCCGCGGGCCGCTGAAGGGCGGCGCGAAACAACCGGCCCCGGGCAAGGAGTTCACCGCGAGCAACTACTTCCTCTGCTGGGACGACGACCGCGTGAAAGCCCACGCCGCCGCCGCCGTGAAGGGGTTGCCCTTCGGAGCGAGCGACTGGGACAAAGCCGCGGCGGTGGAGAAGTGGGTGAAGGCGAACATGCGGGCGTTCGAGTTCTCGCAGGCGATGGCGACCGCGGACAATGTGGCGAAGACGCTGAACGGCGACTGCACCGAGTACGCGATGCTCTCCGCGGCGATGTGCCGCAGTTTGGGCGTGCCGTCGCGGACGGTGCTGGGCCTCGTGTACGCCCCGGCACGCGACGGCAAGCCGTTCCTCGCGTACCACATGTGGTTCGAGGTGTACGCGGGCGAGCAGTGGCTCCCGCTGGACGCGACGCTCGGGCTGGGCGGCGTGGGGCCGGGGCACGTGAAGATCGCGGACCACAGTTGGCACGACGAGAAGACGTTCGCGCCGCTGCTGCCGGTGCTGCGCACGCTCTCGGCGAAGCCCGCGGTGAGCGTGGCGAAGTGGGAGCCGTGACCGCGAGCGAAAACCGAGGCGGTTGGTATTCACAGGGTGCTGCGCGACCCTGTGCTTCGAGATACAACCCCTTCGGGGTAAAGGCAGAAGACCGGTTTGTACCCCGAAGGGGTTACGTACCAAAGCACAGGGTCAGCGCAGCGCCACCCTGTGAACACAACCCCCGACCGCGCAGCGCTGGGCGGTCCGCGATTGTAATGAAATTTGAGTGTGCGATAGCTTCCCGGCGGGCGGGCGTCTATACTCTTGGCACCGTTCCCGCGCCCGGTGTGCGGGACCCCCGGCGAACCGCCGACGCGAGCGATTCCGAATGACGTGGCCGGTGTTAGGGTTGGTGCGGGCATGACGGAGCGCAACCCGCGCGCACCGGTACCGCCGCGCCCCGCCGCGCCGCCGCGCCCCGACCTCACCGATCCGCACCCGGATT
>JALHNS010000233.1 GCA_022843445.1 Gemmata sp. | reverse complement strand
CAGCTTGGTAGAGCGCTTGGTTCGGGACCAAGAGGTCGCAGGTTCGAATCCTGTCAGCCCGACTGGAAAAACCCCTGAGAAATCGGGGGTTTTTCGACGCGCGAGACGCGCACCGCCGCCGACTTGCAGCAATAATTGCAGCAGCCCCCGGAGCTGGCACTCCGGACGGCTGCAACGCGACCCCTTGCGGATCACCTCTGGTCCCAACCGCAAGGAGCCGCCGCAATGGCCCGCAAACCGTTCTTCCGTTCGTTCGACGGCTGGTGGTACGCCCAGGTCCGCGTGGGCAGCCAGCGCAAGCAGATCAAGCTGGTCAAGGGGAAGGAAAACGAGCAGGAGGCGTACCGGGCCTTCTGCCGCGTCATCGCCGACCACGAGGGCGACGCCCCGAAGCCCCAGGCCATGACCGCCGCCGCCGTGTGCGACCTGTTCCTCGACCACAGCCAGAAGCACCACAAGCCGGACACGTTCACCCTCTACCGCTACTACCTCCAGGACTTCTGCGAAACCCACGGTCGCCGCATGGCGGTGGACCTGAAGCCGTTCCACGTCTCCCGCTGGCTCGACGCCCACCCGAAGTGGAAAGGCAGCCGGGCGAACGCCATCGAGGCCGTCAAGCGGGCGTTCGGCTGGGCCGCCGACGAGGGACTGCTCACCAAGAACCCGATCCAGGGCGTGAAGAAGCCGGCGAAGGGCCGACGGGACCGCATCGTTACTCGCGAGGAGCGGGAAGCGATCCTGGCCGCGATCAAGGACCAGGCGTTCCGCGAGTTCGTGCTGGCCATGCAGGAGACCGGCTGCCGGCCGAGCGAGGTGGCCCGAGTGACCGCCGCGGACATCAACCTGGACGCCGGGCTGTGGGTGCTGAAAGACCACAAGACGGCGCGGAAGACCCGCCGCCCGCGCGTCGTGTACCTGACCCCGACGATGATCGAGCTCTCCCGCCGGTTGGCCACAGTGAACCCCGAGGGGCCGATCTTCCGAAGCCCGCGGGGGAACCGGCCGTTCTCGCGGAACAACATCCGCTGCCGGTTCCGTCGCCTGCGCGAAAAGTTCCCGCAACTCGCCGGCGTGGTGGCGTACTCCTACCGGCACACGTTCGCCACCGAAGCGCTGGCGAACGGCGTCGGCATTGCTCAGGTCGCCGAGTTGATGGGCCACACCTCGACGGAGATGGTCTCCTCCGTTTACGGCCACCTGGCGGAGCGGTTGAGCCACATGCGGGACGCGGCGCGGAAGGCGGTGGACACGACCCCGCGTGGGGATGGCGTGTGAGCCGATGAAGGTGTGACCTCCGGGAAGCCCCTGTCCCGGAGGTCGTGAGCAGGCGGCCAAGCAAAATGCCTTGCCCCTTGACCAAGAGCGTGATAGCGTCCGGGCGAGGAGGACCGATGGCCCGAAAAAAGCCTACCAAGAGACCGGTGAAGGCCCTCGCCGGGCGGCCGCAGATGTTGCCCGCCGCCGCACACAGCGACTTCGAGGAAGTGACCGCCCTGATCGAGGCGGCCCGGAAGCGTGCGTTCGCCGCCGTCAATCACGAACTGGTCGCCCTTTACTGGCAGATCGGCGAGTACATCAGCCGGAAGATCGAGTCGGCATCCTGGGGTGAAGGCGTGGTCGATCAACTCGCCGACCACATCACCCGAACCCAGCCTGGTCTCAAAGGCTTCAACCAGCGGAACCTCTTCCGGATGCGGCAGTTCTACGAGACGTACAGAGACGAGGAGAAAGTGTCAGCACTGCTGACACAATTGCCCTGGACGCACAACCTGCTGATTCTCAGCCGGTCCAAGCGACCGGAGGAGCGAGAGTTCTACCTGCGCATGGCGGTGCGCGAGCGGTGGAGCACCCGCGACCTGGAACGGCAACTGGACGGGGCGTTGTTCGAGCGGGTCGTCCTGTCACCGGCGAAAGTGTCGCCGCCTCTGGCAGAAATGCGAGGCAGCGCCGCCGCAGAGTTCAAAGACACCTACCTCGTGGACTTCCTGAACCTGCCGGAGTCCCACACCGAGGCCGACCTCCAGCGGGCGCTCGTCGCCAACCTGCGGCACTTCCTGATGGAACTCGGTGGCGATTTCACGTTCGTCGGGGAGCAATACCGGCTGATGGTCGGCAGTCGGGATTTTTTCGTTGACCTGCTTTTCTACCACCGCGGCCTGACCTGTCTGGTCGCCTTTGAACTCAAAGTCGAGCAGTTCGAACCGGCCGACCTCGGCCAACTCCAGTTCTACCTGGAAGCCCTCGACCGGGACGTGAAGAAGCCGCACGAGCAACCGTCCATCGGCGTACTACTATGTGCGACGAAGGACAACGAGGTTGTCGAGTACGCCCTGAGCCGGACGGTGGCTCCAGCACTCGTCGCCGAATACCAGACACGGTTACCAGACAAGAGCCTCCTGCAGGCCAAGCTGCACGAGTTCTACGAGTTGGCCCAGGCCGAGTCGAACCGACCGGCGCTCGAAGCAGCCCTTCCGTCCCAAACGAAGAAGCCGCGAGGGAAGCGGAAGAAGCCCTGATGCGCGTAGGGCAGCAATGAACTTCGAGGCACTTGTTTCGACGGTATCGCACCTCTGGTCCGCTTGAAGGCGGACCAAGAACGCCATGCCCTCCGTCACCGAGCCTTGCGGGATCAGAAAGAGTGACCTCCAGGACTGGCATCCTGGAGGTCACGGGAAGGCAACCCTTGCGGATCACCTCTGGTCGGTTGTCTCAGCCGGTCAGCGAAGTTGGATGTGCTTCAGCCGAATCGGGCCTGGGGCGTCGGCCTCTTTCCGGCACGTTTCCAGGAAGGCCACGAGGTCGGCTTCCTCGATCCGGATGCGGCCCCGCTTGCCCTGCCTTCCGAGGCGGTAGTGAACGAGAACCCCGTCCTGGCACCATTGGTAAACGAGTGAGAGCGAAACGACGGCGTGTGCCGCGGCTTGTTTGGGAGTGAGTTTCATCGCCGGTCCGGGCATATTGCCCCCGACCATAACTCCGTTCCTGGTCGGGTAGCGAACCACGGGTCGAACGGCCGCCGTGCCGTCGTGGGTTGAAGTCATTCATATTTGCGCAAGATAAAGGATGTTATCTTGCGTTAATCCCATCAGGGGTGACAACGGGGATCTCAGCCAAGGGTAAGCTCAAACTCCGACGAATCTTCCTTGGGCTGACCGGGGTGGTTCGACACGACGACTTTGGTGAAGACTCGGTTGGCAGCTTCCGGCGGGGTCTTCACCGTGACCCGCGTCTCGTTCTCGTCGTCCTTCGCTTGCTGCCGTGCTTTTTGCTTCGAGTCGAGTACCGCCCCGAAGATTATCACCAGGACGAGCAGCACCCAGCACTCGGCCACATCCGCGACGGTCGAAAGACTCGGCCACTTCGAGAAGTCCTCACCGATCTGGGTGGACAGCGCGTTCAATCGGACAGCGAGTACGAATGCGACATCGAGTACCAGCGAGAGGTACAGGACGAGTCCAGGTGTTCGCATGGGTCATGCCTCCTCAGTGAGCGAAGTGGTCGGCCGGTTCGCCTGCACCATCTCGGCGAGTTCCGGTGTCTGGTAGTATTTGGCGAGTTCGGCTTTGATGGGCGGCACACCCTTCGCCAGGATGACGGCGATGTCACCGCGCAGTCGGAGTATCTCGTCCGGCATTATCAGTTTTCGCCCGACTTCGCTCTGGGTGCTGCTGGTGCCCGTGCTCTTCGTCGTCGAGTAACCGCCCGGCGACTTGAGAATCATCTGGGTCAGGCTGCCCGTCTGGCTCTCACCTTGGTTCGTGGAAGTGCTCTCGACTTGCACAGTTGCCTGGCCGAGGTAATTCGAGAGATATTCC
This sequence comes from Gemmata sp., assembly GCA_022843445.1. Lineage (GTDB taxonomy): Bacteria > Planctomycetota > Planctomycetia > Gemmatales > Gemmataceae > Gemmata. Next base: position 7,175 of record JALHNS010000233.1, on the reverse strand, counting down.
GCGGTGGCATAATCCCGGACGCCGAAGAAGATGCGGTGGTCGATCGACGCCTCGACGGATTGGGCCTGCCCTTCCGCCGGGAAGATGCTCTTGAGTTGTCCCATCGACTGCAACACAAGCCAGACGCGGATACCCATGCCGCGACCCAAAGTCACGGCTTGGAAAATTTGGGGTAACGGCCCCAGGTTGCCCACTTCGTCCAGGAGGAACAGAACCTTCTTCTCTTCCTGCGCGCCCGCGTCGATGAGCCGGCCATAAATGCACGCGATCCACAGTCTCATCAAGCGGGAGAGTGTCGTGAGGTAGCGTGGGGGCAGGATTAGGTACGCCGTCGTAGAGTACTTGTGAAGCCACCTTTGATCAAATGTTGTCTCTGATAAATGCTCAGTCACCACCGGGCTGTTCATCCAGGACAGGTGCCGCGACACCGACGAGAGGACGGAGCCGAGTTCGCGGTCCTTGAGGTTCCCGAGCATCGCCCCGAACCGCTTGAGCAACGGGTAGGCCGGCAGGTGCCCGTGTGTTTTCCCGAGTTCGCCGTTTGCGTCCTGCATCACACCTACCATCCCCTCGAACGCCGTCCCGTCTGTGAGCAGATCGCAAACTGTGATGAGCGTTCTGTCCTTACCAGTGGCGTAGGTTGCCACGTACAGTACGCCCGCCGTCAGGCACAGCTTGGACATCTCCGACCAGTGTGGTTCCGCTTCACGCCCGGTCTCGACGACGAGAGCTTCGGCGAGCGATGCCGCTTGGTCGGCGCACATCGTGTTCTTGGCGCTGATGAAGTCGAGCGGGTTGAGCTTCGCGCCGCCGTGGCCGCACACACCGAACGGGTCAAGGCGAACGATCCTGTTCCCCAGTCGTTTGCGGCGCGCGCGAGCAGAAGCAGTGTGGTTCTCCCCCTTCGGGTCAACGACCACCACGGAAAATGGGTACGTCAACAGAGCCGGGATGATCTGGCCGACACCCTTCCCAGCACCGGGTGGCGCGACGGTCATCAGGTGGACCATCTTGGAAAACGGGAGCCGGATGAGTGGCGTCCCGCCGACCCGCCCGCCCACGAGCGCGGCCCGGACCTGCATGCAGACGAGCGACGACTCGCGGAGCGGCGCGGTGTAGAGCCGGATGAACGCCTTCGCCAGGTTGACTTTCTCCGGCTGGGCGCGGCCGAGAATCAGCCCCACGGACCGAAAAAATCCGGCGCGATTCATGTCGTCGTGGGTCGCAAACGCTGCTGTCCCGAACGCCCCGGATACACCTTTCGGCATGAACAAGAAGCCGATCACGTAGAGGACGGCCAGAATGAGGACCGGCCAGGGATACTGCCACCCCACCCACACGATGGCTAGGCCGGCGAGCGCCCAGCCCAGTCGCTCGAAGAGTGCCCCGAACTCGAGTCGGCCGCCGCCCTTCGGCCTTTGGATGATCGTGTCCGCCGTATCATCTGGCGCGGCGGTGAGGTGGGCGAACGGGTTCTCGGCCGGCGGTGAGGGAGCGAGTGCTGTGCTCATGTCTTGGCCCTTGTGTGGAGTGTGCCTGCGGGACCGTCACCGCCCGTAACCCAGTGAACGCTGCGCTTCCTGCTGGCGGCCGCGAACGGCATTCCCGTTGGCCGACTGGTTGTCGTTGCTCTGCTGGACGCTTGGCGTCTCACGGGACTTGAGGGTGCCGAGATCGGCGGCGCTTGCCTGCTGAGCGCGGCCGCCGCCGTTCTCGGCGATCGACTTGATCGCGGACTGCAATTTCTCACGGTCGCCTTCCTTCAGGGCGTGGCCCGCCTGGCGACTCGATGCGACGAGGGGACTGCTCACGGGTGGTCCTCCGAATTGGTGGATTAGGCGGTCAGGGGTTCCGCATCGACGGGCTGTTCATCACCGGCTGCGGAAGTCGTTTGAGCGGTGACCGTCGTCTTGCGGGGGGAGCGGATCAGTGAGAGGAGGCACTTGGCCGCCTCGGACATACTCTCCGGCTTCCGGGGGAGGAAGATGCCGATCCGGAGGGGCTTGAATCCCATGGTCGGGAGCCGGAAGAACGGTTCCGGCTCGCCCGCACAGCCAAAATCGGGATCGAGGCCGTTGCCCAAGCGCCCCGCGACCGCCGCCCGAACCGCTTCCCCCGTCGGCACGATGATGACGCTCGAACCTCCGACCAGGCCGGCGGCCAGTGTTTCGGCGAACTCCGCCGGGACGAAGACCCGGCCCGAATTGGTCAGTTCTGCGGCCGGTATCGGTGTCGGTTGATCGGCCAGTGGGTGCTCGCCGGGCACAAGCACGGTCCAGGGGATCGGCCGCTCCAGAAGTGCCGCCCCAGAAGAACCATCGGCTTCCACGATTCCCACACCGAACGCCGTGTAGGCGCACAGATTCGTCCGAAGTTCATGATCAAGTGGAAGGATCCGAACCGTTATCAACCCGGACCACTCCTCCAGGAATCGGTCCAGGGGTTCCGTCAGGAACTGCGGGGTGATCTCGGGCGAGATTTCGACCGTAAGCGTTTCGCTGAGGTGCGTCGCGTCTTGTTGGCGGCCCACCGCGATGAGTCGCTCGCCGGCGGACACCAGTTCACGGCCGGTCGCGGTCAGAGTGTACTTTCGCCCCTTGAGTTCCACGAGCGGGTCGCCGCCACACGCCTCGGCCATGCGGCTGATGACGCGGCGGGCCTTGTCGTCCTGAATCCGTGCGAACCGGGATAACTGCCCGAGCGAGGTGATGCTGTGGTTCGGCCGGGTGAGCGGCCGCATCAGGTCCACGAACTGGCCGAGTTCTTCGAGCGGGCGCATGGCACGGCCCTGCCTTTCCGGTATCGGGTGAAAGTAGTGGATGGTTGTGGACGGGGCCGGGCGGCGCAGGCCGCCCGGCGGGAGGTGCGGTTAGTCGTCGCTCGACAGGGGCGGCACGGGCACCGGGAGGTGCCCGATTTCCGGCAGGGTGTAGGTGGGGCCACCGGTCGTCTCCGGCTTGTGGATGGCCTTGCCGTCCCAGGTCGTCTCGACCCGCCCCGACAGGTCCGTCTTCGGCGTGTGCTCGTTCGTGTCGAAAGTGCCCCAACTCATGGCGTACCCCCGTTCGACCGCCGCGACCGATCTCGGCGGGTCCGGTTGTCGGTCCCGCCGCGGCCGGCTGGTCACAGCTAAAGAGCACGCCCGCTCCGTGGATCAGGTTTTTTTGTTCTTTTCGGTGCTTTCACAGCCGGGCACAGTCCGAAGCAGTTGAGCGTTGAGCAAGTTCCGCGAGATGCACCCAGTACCCGTGGGCCTCTATCACGAAGTTGTTGACAGCTCTTGTGAACACATGTATCAATCGTGGCGATGAACCCAGAAGATGTGAAAGTGACGCTGAAGACCGGCGAGGAGATGCGAGCAACGAGTGTGCTCGCCACCCTCGAGTACTTGCGGGCGATGCTCGAACGGCCCCGAGGCGAGGAGCAAGTGACGGACCTGTACCGCCTGTGTGCCGACCCGACCCACCGCGTGAGTCCGGACTTCCTGCCCGAATTCCTCCGCGGCCGGGTCGTACTCCCTCAGCCGGATGGCTGCGTCGTTCCGGACGCCCAGAAGCGGGCCGTGTTGCTCGCCGCGTACACCACCACCACGGAAGGAGTCGTGCTCGTCAACCCCGTCGTCCCCTCGGAACGGAACCGCGACGCCCTTTCGCGGGCGGAACAGTCCATGAACGCCCGGACGGACAGGTTCTTCCGGACAGGGGAGTGGCCGGACCCGACCGAAGACACCCCCCACGGCGGCCACGGCCGCTGACCCCGCAACACCTACCCGCCGAACGTGCCTCGATGGGCACGAAAAGCCTTGAGCATCTGTCTCAGCTTGTCGGGGCTGACTCTGTAGTTGCGGGCGATTTGCTCAAGTGTGGCCGTTCCCTCGCGCAGAAGGTTGAACAGGTCCGCCAAACCGAGCGGAGCGTCCGGCTGGATCTGCCGGGCGAGGTGGGCGGCGAATGCTTCCGAATCGAACGGCGGCGTCTCCTCTCCTGCCCGCGCGCTGACCTCCGGTTCGGCCTCCGGATGTGACCCGAGAGGGGCTTCGCGTCGTTTGCGCCTCGCCTCCCGCTGCAACCGATTTCGTAGTGTCCTGGCGACGTACCGGGGGAGGTGATCGATCCACTCCTGCCCGAGGTCGCCCCGCCGGATGAAGAGGGTGACCAGGGTGTCCTGGTGGAGGTCCTCCCACAAGTGTTCGCTGACCCGCGGGAATGCCTTGCGGAGTTTGTTGACCTCGTCGGCGACGATCGCGCTCATGTCGTTCCCGAGGACCGCGACTGCGACTCGCACCGCGACCCGTGCCGCCCGGAGCACCTCCTCCGCGAGCGCGTTCGGACAGTGGATCGCCTCCGTCTCGGGCGGCGCGTGGTCGCCTGCCGCGAGCGGCGAACCCGGAAGGCACTCGAACCTCGCATCGAGACAGAGTTGGGTCAATTGAGCGGTCATGATTACTCCCGCGGGTGCGGACGGGACAACGGGTATCAACCGAATCGTATTGCGAACCAGCCGGGGCAGTGGCGCATCTGGTCGCCAGTGTCCGCAGGGCGGCGCGCGCCGAACGTGATCGCGGGACGCGGCGGGTTGCCACGGCCCGTTACCTCAACACTAACCCGATACGTGGAGAAAGACGCGGCCGGCGCGGGACCGCCGTGTGACACGACGTGCAGTTGGGTGACACGAGGCGTCACCCCACCGAAGACACCTCTGCGAGCGCATCCTGGACCGAGTGCAAATCCTCCGCCTCCAACCGACGGTCGCACAGCACGCACGCGGTGGTGACGAGCTCGCCACCGGCGGCCGGGAACGTGAGCGTGCCCACCGCCGCGGCCGGTCGGTCGGGCCGAGTCGCCGTGTGGGCCAGCAGGCCGACCGCGGAGAACGCCTCGCCGCCCGCCCCCGTCATCCGCACGAGGGAGCCAGCGGGGGTCGGCTGAACCGCCACTCCCACCCCGACGGGCTGGTCTTCGGAAACCGTCCACTGGCCGAAGAAACTACCCTCCCGCTTGGCGGTCCATTCCACCCGCGCGTCCACCCACCCCGGTGCGGGTGTGACGGCGCACCGCCGGGGGGTGCGGAAGTGGACGACACTTTCCCCAACGGCCCGTTGCGGCAATCCCGGCGGGTGGCCGACGAGCGGGGTCAATCTCCAGAGGGGGGCGGCACACAAGCGGTCGTAAGTGGCGGCCACCACCTGCCGCAGGTGCGTCAGGGACGCAGGTGGGGCGGCCGCTGCCCGCCACAGCGCCCGCAACCGGATGCGCTGGCCCACCTCACCCGCGAGCGGGAAAGCCAGCACCCCGGCCTCCCGCCGAAGGGCGCGAAGGCACCACGGCCAATCCGGAAAGATGCTAAACGCCCCGGTCAGCCGGACGTGGGTGATTGCCTGCGGGAACCGCCCCACGTTCCGCACCCGCGTCCCCCCGCCGAGGGCGTTAATGAGGGAAGCGGCTGTGGCCGCCAAGTGCGTGTCCAGCGGGGCGGCGAACACCCCGTCGGCGAGATCGGCCGCTGTCAGGGGGGCCGAGGCGGTAGGGTCTCGTGCCAGTCGTCGTTGGGCGACCGGGTGCTGGTGGTGGAGGAGGACGCATACGCCGCGAGGCGGGCCGAAGTCCTGCGCGCCGATGGTGCCGCGCGGGGTCGCGCCATCCGCCCACCCGATCACCAGGTCCGCGCGGTGGGAGAGCAGGAGTTCGGTTGCAACCGATATCGTCATGTACGGCTCCCACGGCAGCAGGTCGTACCGCGGGAGGGCGGCGGGCAGGTAGGGGAGCAGGTAGGTGCCGACCGCCTCAGCGGCAGACACCATTACCGGGGCGTCGGCCGGTGGCGCGGTCCCGCACAGAATGTCGAGCGCCGCCTCCAACCCGTGCCCGAGCAGCGACTCGGCCGCCGCCAGCGCCCGTTTGCCAAGGGCAGTCAGCGCCCACACCCCCTTCACCTTGCCGAGGAGTGTCCCGCGACCCTCCGGGGTCAACCTGGCGAGAACGGGGCTGAGTTGGCTCAACCGGCGGGGGATGGCAGCCCGGTTACGGTTGACACACTTAGCAATGTCGGACCAGGTGCGGAGTGGTCGCCCGGCTGGGGTTGCGGCCCGCCCCCGGATGGTGGGACGGCGAGTGTCCGCGGCCGTGTCGGCACCGCTGCGATGCACGAGTCCCAACACGTCTCGCAGCAAACACCAGTCGTCCAGGGTGAAGGCCTGTTCGAGCTTCAGTCGTGCGGTCGTGGGTTCGCCGTTCATGATGTAACCCTGCGGGAGTTTAGTGGCGCTAATGGTCAGAATATCATCCGCATAGGTGCGACTTCTTTCGCCGAAACCAGAGTTCCCATAGCGGGCACGAGCGGAGATGCCCGAAGGGGCACGCGTCCCTGCTCTCGCAGTGCCCGGCGACGGCTCGTACATTGCGGGTTGTAGCGGCGTGTTGCGGGTTGTAGCGGCTCGACGCCAGCATTCTCCGGAGGTTCTGAAGCATGGCCGAACCCACTTTTCGCCCGGACGGTAGGCGGATCCGCGACCTGATGGATCGGCTTGAGTTGACCCAGGAGGCGTTAGCTGAGCGAGCCGATGTCGGACTGCGAACGATCCAGTCGATGGAGGCGGCGGTTGGTGACCCGACTATTCGGCACAAATGGACCACCCTCCAGGCGGTGGCCAACGCGCTCGGACTCAAGGGGGAAAACGCCTGGCGGGAGATCGTTGTGGAGGACGTCGAGACCGACTCGGGACGAAGGGATTCCCTGCCGGGGCGTGTTCCGTCCGCCCGTGACGCAGCCACCCTTTCTCACGCCGGGATCCTGGCCGCGACCGACGAGTTCGACGGCGAGACCTTCGCCGAGATGGTCCGACGGACCTCGGGCGACATCGTCATCATCAACACCTGGATTGAGACGTTCGAGGGGATCCGTCCCATTCTGAAAGAGGTGCTCGTCGGGAGTAACAACCGGCGGGTGGCCATCTACCGGCTGAAGGCGGGGGCGGAGGAGGCGGAGCGACGTGCCCGAGAACTGCCCGCCGACAATGTGACCGCGTCGTTCGAGTACACGAACGCGCGGATCGACTCCTTCCTCACCAAAGACCTGACCGCCGAACAGCGGGGGCGAGTCACGGTTCACGACATGAAGGAGATGCCGCGGTTCACGATCCACGCGGCCGGGGAGAGCTGTCTGGTCGGGTTCTTCTG
>JALHNS010000232.1 GCA_022843445.1 Gemmata sp. | reverse complement strand
CGCTCCTGCCCCCAACTGCTCGGCGGTGCCGTGAGCCTTCCGCGCCACAGGTTATGAAGTAGACCGCCGCAACGGTTAGCGAAGGCCCGCGAAATCACGTTCGCGGGCCTTCCATTTTCTTCACACGGAGGTTTTGCTCAATGGCGAAGAAGCACATCGACTGGCTGTACGAGCGGCGCGCCTGAACCACCTGTCAGAAGGCTCAGGGGTTCCTTGAGCACGACGGCGTCACGGTCGGCGAAACCGTGAACGCGACGAAGGTGCGCTACGACGCGGACGCCGTACTCGCGTTGCTGAATGGCGTGGATACGTTCGTCGCGGTGAAGGGGAAGAAGGTGGAGACGTTCGACCTGAAGGCGGCCCGCCCGAGCGACGACGAGTTGCTCGCGCGGCTGATGGGCCCGACCGGGAACCTGCGCGCCCCAACCGCCCGCGTCGGGCGCACGCTGATCGTCGGCTTCAGTGAAGCGGTGTACGCGGAACTGTTCGGCTAAGCGGAAGGAGCATCGAACGCCAGCGCGCGGAAGCGAAACTGCGCACTGGCGTTAGCAGTTCATCAGGTCGCGCGAACCGGAGGCGGAAGCGTGTCGGACGCGCGCGAAGTGTCGTTCACTCACTATTCATCCCATCTTATTGTGAATGCTCGATAAGGCTCTAATGAATTCGCCTTTCCCGGTCTTGGGACGCGGGGCGTCACTCATTAACCTCAATTCCGGCTCCTGACCGTTTCTCGCCCGGTCGCCCAAGGCTTCGCATCAGCCGGAGGGTACTCATGCTGCCACAGTCGAATCAGATTCGTCGCGGGTTCACGCTGATCGAGTTGCTGGTGGTCATCGCGATTATTGCGATTCTCATCGGCCTCCTGTTACCTGCCGTCCAGAAGGTGCGCGAAGCTGCCGCGCGCATGAAGTGCCAGAACAACATGAAGCAGGTGGCGCTGGCGATGCACAACCACCACAGCACGCACGACGGGTTCCCGCCCGGGTTGCCACAAGGCTCGAACGTGCCCGTGTGGGTGACCGGTGGCATCCAGTGCCTCGGCGGTTCGTATCTGAGCGACGAGACGATCTTCGGGTACACGAGCCGCATGGGGGCCCCGTGGAACAGCCTGATCTACGCCGAAATGGAACAAACGACGCTGGCCAACATGATCGGCGGCCGGGCGCAGAACTTCATGACCCAAGGCGGGGCCGCGTGGGCCCGGTTCCCCGCGACCGGTGAACTGTCGAGCAACCCGCCGGACTGGTGGGAGTGGGTCGAGTGCGGCGGGATCGGGTCGAACAACAGGAACGCGGGGTGGAGCCTGCAGAGCTTCTGGAAGTGCCCGAGTGCGCCGGAGGTGACGGCCGGGATGAGTCGGTACAGCCACGAGAACCTTGCCAAGGGGAACTACGTCGCGTGCTTCGGCGGCGACACCTACGGCAACTCGGCCGACGCCTCGTCCCGGTTCGGCGGCGTGTTCGGCATCACGCGGTACACCAAGAACGCCCAGTCGGACATCAACGTCACCATCCGGCCGGGCACCGGCACCAAACTGACCGCGATCTTGGATGGGTCGAGCAACACGGTAATGATGAGCGAACTGATCCCGGTGAACGCGACCCGCGACGGGCGCGGGGCGTGGCTTTGGGCTGGGGCCGGCGGCAGTTCGTTCCTCACCCACACCACCCCGAACAGTTCGACCCCGGACCAAGTGCAGGCGTGCAGCAACGGGACCCAACCGCGTGCCCCCTGCACCGAGTTGTTGCACCCGGCCAGCACCGCGGGGCTTAGCCCGCAGTACGGCAACTTGTGGGCCGCGGCCCGGAGTTTCCACAGCGGCGGGGTGAACGCGGCAATGGCGGACGGGAGCGTCCGGTTCGTTCGCGACGGTGTCGACCCGGCGGCGTGGAAGGCCGCAGGCACCCGGTCCGGCGGTGAAGTGCTGGCGCTCGACTGATCCCCTTCGGTGCGCCGGCCCACCGCCGGCGCACCGCTCTCCTCCCACCGGGACCCCATCTCATGCGCTCACTTGTTCGCGCCGCCCTCTTCGTCGCCTGTGCGTCCCTCGCGAGTGGGTGCGGCTCCAGCGACGTTCAAGCACCACAAAAAGACGACGAACTGCTCGCCGGGTTGGTCGCGGACACGGCCGAAAAGTGCTCCGCCCCGGCTCCGGCCAAGGAGCACTTTGTTACGCCCCCGGACAAAACGGCTCTGAAGCGGTACGCGGTGTTGACGTTCGAGACCGCCGGGCGCGCGTCTATCGACGGCAACACCGCGACGATCCCCGTGAAGGTCTACGATCCGCAAGGAAAGGAAACCGGCCAAGTCGAGTGGAAGTTCGTGAAATCGAGCGAGCGGTGGAAACTCGAATCCGCTCCGCTGCCCTGATCCCGCGTCGGGCTCACACTGATCGTCGGCTTCCGCGAAACTGCGTACCGGGAACTGTTCGGGTGAGGTCTGATCGTGGCACGACGCTCCGCGTCGTTCTGAAAAACGAATGCGACGCGGAGCGTCGCACCACGATAAGGCTAAGCGGAAGGAGGGGGAGTCGAACCCCCAAGGCTTGTGGCTCGCTCGTTTTCGAAACGAGTGCCGTCTCCAATCGGCTTGCCCTTCCGCAAGGAGGGACAAGCCCGGCGACGGCGGGTTCGCGCTACTTCTCGTCCACCGCGCGCGGGATCGGGGCCAGGCCGCCGGGGTTCGCGTTCGTTGCCGCGGCGAGTGGCTTCAGGTACTTCTCGAACTCCTCGTACTTTGTCAGCGGGTAGTCGGCCTGCTTCCCCTCCGGGCTGTGGCACGTCGCGCACCGGGTGTCCAACAGCGACTTCACAAGCACCTTGCCGTCCTTCGCGAACATCGGGTCCACCTTGGACGCCAGTTCCGCCGCGTCGAGCGCGTCGGAGTTGTAAGCGGCTTTGCGGATCGCGTCCGGCGCGCGCACCCACGCTTGAATTGCCGCGAGTTCCGCTTCGCGCCGCGCCTTCAGTTTGTCCTTGTCCGCTTGCGCGTCGCCGTCCATCACCTTCTTGTACATCTTGTCCTTCTCGAACAGCGCCGCGACCATGTTCCCCTTGTCGCCGCCGTTGAAATCCGGCTTCCCCGCGATGGGCTGGAGGCTCGAATCGACCGGCGGCAGCGTGAGCAGGCGGTCCAGCTCGGTCGTCGGCACGTACGCCTTCGGCGGCACCAGTTTGTCGTCCTTCGGCTTCTTCGCCACCTCTTTCTTGTCGTCTTTGCCGTTCGCGGCCGGCGGGTTCTGCACCGCGTTCTGCTTGGCGTCGAGAATCGGCTTCACCTTGTTCACGAACAAGAACCCGGCGAGACCGGCCCCGGCCCCGAACATCACCGCGAGCACGAACTTGCCCTTGCGCCCGTACATGTTGAACACGCTCAGCGTGATTTGCGCGCCGAGGCCCATGCCCGCCGCGCCGCCGGTGGCGATGATGCCCATCGCGAAGTACGGCCCCATCTCGTCGCACAGGCGCGCGAGCCACCAGAGGCTCACGTCGGCGAACACCGCGATCACCACCCACGGCCCCAGAATCACGCGCATCCCGGTGGGGTAGCTGCTGCACGCGAAGATCACGCCCGTCAGCGAGAACAGCACCGCGAAACTGAGCAGGTGCGCGTGCGTCGATTGCGTGAGCTTGGTGATGCTCACCGGCTCTTCGACCTTGATGTACCCGTTCACCGGGGCCGCGGCGTCCACCTGCATCCACTTCGCGAGTTCGTCGTAGGTGCCCAGCGGCACGTCTTCCTTGTCGCCGCCCTTACTGTGACACGTCACGCACCGGGCTTCGATGAGCGTCTTGATTTTGAGCGCGTCGCCGTCTTTGAGTGCGCTCGTGAGCGCCGCGGGCGCTTTGCCCGCCGGCAGCGGGAACTTGTCGGCCGCGTAGGTGGCCTTGCGCTCCGCGTCCGGCGCTTGGATCCACAGCGCGAACGCGACCTGTTCGCCCTTGCGCTCGGCCTCGGTCTGCTTCACTTGGTCGGGCGATTTGCCCTTAATCGCGTTGGCGAACTTGAGGTCGCCCTTCGCGCGGTCGTCGGTGGTGAACGCGGCGGCCATCGACTTGCCGCTGATCTCGATGGCGTCGGAGGTGACCAGCGCTTCGAGCCGCGACACCGGGGCCGGCGGCGGGTTCGCGGGGTCGAACTTCACCTTGCCCGTGTACTTGCGGATCACGTCCGCGACGGTCGGCATCGGCTGCCCGGACTTGGAGTCCTGCATGTGCAACTGCACCATCGCCGAGCCGTAGCCCGCGCCCACGGCCAGCAGGAACACCGTCGCCACCACCTTCACCGGTAGCGGCAGATCGCGCAACGTGACTGACATGAGAGGCTCCGGTGGGTGTCTCGCGGTCGCGTCCACGGGGTGGCGCGTTGCGCCACGCGAACACAACAACCACTAACCACTAACCACTAACTCTTCGGCCGCGCGTAGCACTTCGTCGCGGGCTTCGGCGAGGGGGCGCGCCACGCGCGCGCCGCTGGCGAGCTTGTGCCCGCCGCCGCCGAACCGCTCGGCCAACTTGGACACGTCGGCGGCCCGCGACCGGAAACTCACCTTCGTGCCGCCGTCCGGTTGCTCGATGAACACGAGGGCCAAGTCCACGCCCTCCACGCCCCGCGGGTAGTTAATCAGGTCTTCGGTGTCGCCCGGCACGGACCCGGTCGCGGGGTAGTCGCTCAGCGCGATCTCGGTGAACGCGATCTTCCCGTTCGCGCGCACCTGCAACCGCTGAAGCGCCACCGCCGTCAGCTTGAAGCGCGCGAGCGTCGCGGCTTCGTAAAGCTGCTCGTACAAGACCGTCGGGTTCGCGCCGGCCGCAACCAGTTCGCCGCACAGCGCGAACGTGGCGGGCGTCGCGTTCTGGTGCCGGAACCAACCGGTGTCGGTCGCGATCGCCATGAACAAGCAGTGCGCGGCGCGCGGGCTGATCGGCGCGCCGAGGGCCACGATGATCTCGTGCGCGAGCCGCCCGGCGGCTTCGGCGCTGGTGTCCACGAACTGCAAGCCGCCGAGGTCGTCTTGCGTGCGGTGGTGATCGACCACGGCGCGGGGCAGTGGGGACTCCTTCAGCCACTTCCCGAAATCGCCCAACTGGTTCCACGTGCCGGTGTCGAGCACCACGACACAGTCGCGGTCGGCGAACGCGGCCGGCTTGAAGTCCTCGATCACTTCGCGCGTCGGGTCCAAGAACTCGTAGCGCGGCAGCAACTTGCTGGCGATGGCGACTCGCGGCTTCTTACCGATGGCGACGAGCGCGTCGTGCAGCGCGAGCTGCGCGCCGAGGCCGTCGGCGTCCGGCCGAATGTGGGTCATCAGCAGCGGGCGCTCGTGCTTCCGAAAGAACTCGACCAACGGGGACCAATCGAGCGGCATGAAACGGGGTCCGTAAGGCGGGTAAAGTGAATTCTAACTCGCGGCGCGCTACGGGGAAACGAAAAAGCCCGAATGCGCCGAAGGGTGCCACGGGGGCGAAGGGTGCCAAAGGAGGCCGCCGAAGAGTGCCAACTGGCACTCTTTGACAAAACGCTAGAAATTCCAGTGTTTTGGCCAAAGTGTGCCAACCACAGCGCGCGACTATCCCCCGCTGGCGATACACATGGTTATCCACATCTTTTCACGCCCGATTCGAGTTCGCGAATGGAAACGAAGACTCCTGCACCAGCGAGTCGCGGCTTGAAGAATAGTATACGGAACGTCACATTTTGTCAACGGCGGGTGAATCCGCGGGGGCGACTCCGGCGAAAAGTACGCGAGTGGTCTTGTCGCATTTTTCACAAGCGGATACGATTTAGCGGACGGACCAATCCGTCAGGTCTGAGGGTGCGCGATGTGTGCCGAACCGAACCTCGCAGAAACGCGGAAGCGCGGGCGACCGCGGGACCCGGACTTGGAGGCGCGCCGCAAGGCGCAAATCCTCGACACCGCGGCGCGCGTGTTCGCCACGTACGGGTTCGCCAACACCCAAGTGCAGACCATTGCCAACCACCTCGGCGTCGGCAACGGCACGGTGTACCGCTACTTCGCCACCAAAGAGCACCTGTTCCTCAGCGCCGTCGAGCGCGGGCTGAAGGAACTGGAAGCCGAGATGGACGCGGTGATGGCCGAGCCGAGCGCCGGCCTTGAGGTGATGCGCCGCGCGGTGTTCGCGTATCTGGCGTTCTTCCACCGGCGGCCGGAGATGGCGGAACTGTTCATCCAAGAGCGGGCCGCGTTCCCGCACCACCACCGCCCGCTGTACTTCGTCACCAAAGAAGACGGGCAGGAGTGCAAGCACCGCGAGTTCTTCGAGCGGCTGGTGGCGAGCGGCCTCGTGCGCGCCATCCCTCAGGAGCGGTTCTTCGCGGTGGTGGGCGACCTGCTGTACGGCACCATTCTCACGAACCTGCTGACCAACCGCCCGGCCGACCCGGCCGCGCAGGCCGAGGACGTGCTCGACGTGATCCTGAACGGGCTACTGGCGCGAGAGGAGCGACCATGAACCGGTTCCGATTCGCCCCGCTACTTGTCCTCGTCGTTCTGCCCGCGTGCGCGCCACCGGCCGCGCCGGGCACCGGCAAGGCCGAGCCGGTGCCGGTTCCCGTCACGGTCGCCGACCCCAAGCCGGTGGCGCTGCGCCGCACGGTGCCGGTCACGGGCACGCTCGCCCCGTTCGAGGACGTGACGCTGGCCCCGAAGGTGAGCGGGCGCGTGGTGCGCGTGCTGCGCGACCTCGGCGACCGCGTCGGGCCGGGTGAACCGCTCATGGAACTGGACCCCACCGAGTTCCGGCTCGCGGTCGAGCAGGCGCGCCCCGCGTTCGAGGCCGAACTGCGCAAGCTCAAGTTGCGCGCGCTGCCCGCGGCCGACGCGGACTTCGAGAAGCTGATTCCCAACGTGGACGCCGTCGCGGAGGCCCGCGCCAACTTGATCCTCGCCGAGAGCGATTACGCGCGCACGCAAAAGGAGTTCGACGGCGGCGTGGGCACCAAACAGGTGCTCGACCAGTGCGCGAACCGCGTGGCGGTGGCGAAGGCCCGCGCGCAGGTCGCCGAGACCGACGCCCGCGTCACGCTCGCCAACGCGCGGCGGCTGAAGGCGGCGCTCGACGACGCGGAGCGCCGCCTCGCCGACACGAAGCTCAGCGCCCCGGTGCCGGACGAGTGGCAGCGGTGGCTCGACGCGCTGGGCCCCACGCCCACGCCCCTCAAGTACGCGGTGGCTCAGAAGATGGTGTCCGCGGGCGAGATGGTGCAGTCCATGCCCGTGACGAACTGCTACCGGTTGGTGATCGACCACCTGCTGAAGCTGAACGCGGCCATTCCCGAACAGCACGTCCCGGACATTCGGCTCACCCAAGACGTGGAACTGCGCGTGAAGGCGTTCCCGAACGTGGCGTTCAAGGGCCGCGTCGTGCGCATCAACCCCACGATCGATGTGGGCACGCGCACGTTCGGCGTGGTGATCGGCGTCCACAACGGCGAGGGCAAACTGAAGGCCGGCGGGTTCGCGACGGCCGAAGTGCTGATCGGCACCGAGACCGTGGCGACGGTGCCGAACGAGGCGCTGGTGCAGTTCGCGGGCGTGACCCGCGCGTTCGTGCTGACCGGCGACCGCGCGAAATCGGTGGAAGTGACGGTGGGCACCCGCGACCGCGACTGGGCGGAAGTGCGCGGCCTGCCCGCCGGCGCGAAGGTGATTACGAGCGGCCAATCGCAGCTCGTGGACGGCTCGATCGTTCGCGTGAAGTGAGTTGCCGGCGCACCGCCGGTGGAAGTCGGTGGGTGCGGCGATCAGCCCGCCGGCGGTTCGTCTCAACAGTACGCTTTCTTTCGGGGCGCGGTCATGTCCATTTGGGACGTTTGCATTCGCCGGCCGGTGTTCACCGCGATGCTCGTGCTCGGGCCGGTGGTGCTCGGCCTCGCGTCGTACGGGCGGCTCGGCGTCGAGCTGTTCCCGAACGTGGACGTGCCGGTCGTGGTCGTCACCACGACCCTGCGCGGCGCGGGCGTGGACGAAATGGAGTCGAGCGTCACCAAGTTGGTCGAAGAGGCGGTGAACACCGTTTCCGGCATCGACGAGCTGCGCTCCACCACCCGCGAGGGCTTATCCACGGTGGTGATCGGCTTCCGGCTCGAGCGCAACGGCGACGTCGCGGCGCAAGAGGTGAACGACAAGGTGAACCGGCTGCTCCCGCTGCTGCCGGTGGGCACCGACCGGCCGGTGGTCGAGAAGTTCAACTTAGATGCCGCCCCGGTGGTCACGGTGGTGGTGTCCGGCGGGCCCGGGCGCAAGCTGCGCGAGATCACCGAGATCGCCAAGAAGCAAATCAAGGAAGACCTCGAATCGGTCACGGGCGTGGGCGCGGTGGTGCTGGTGGGCGGCGAGCAGCGCGCCATCAACGTCACGCTGCGCCCGGACGACCTGCGGGCGCTCAAACTCTCCCCGGAAGACGTGCGCCGCGCGCTGGCGGCGCAGAACATCGAACTACCGGGCGGCAAGGTGGCCGGCGGCCGCACCGAGCAGAACGTGCGCGTGGTGGGCCGCGTGGACACGGTCGAAGCGTTCCAGAACGTGGTGCTCGTGACCCGCACCCGCGACGACGGCGTGAAGTACGCGATCCGCGTGAAGGACGTGGCGGACGTGGACGACGGCATCGAAGAGCCGCGCGGCAAGTCGCGGCTGGACGGCAACACCGCCGTGAGCCTGATCGTGCAGAAGCAGTCCGGCGGGAACACGGTCGCGGTGTCCGACGCGGTGAAGGCCCGGTTGGAGAAGATCAAAGGGAACCTGCCGCCGGACATCACCACCGAGGTGATCCGCGACCAAGCGAAGTTCATCAAAGGCTCCATCGAAGAGGTGAAGTTCCACCTCGTGCTCGCGGCCGGGCTGGTGATCGCCACCATCTTCATTTTCTTGCGCGACTGGCGGGCCACCTTTGTCGCCGCTACGGCGGTCCCGACGAGCATCGTGGGCACGTTCGCGTTCATGGACGTGATGGGCTTCTCGCTGAACAACATGACGCTGCTCGGCCTGATTCTGGCCGTCGGCATCGTGATCGACGACGCGGTGGTGGTGCTGGAAAACGTGTTCCGGCACATGGAAGAAGAGGGGTCGGGCGGGTGGGAAGCCGCGAGCAAAGCGACGCGCGAAATCTCGCTCGCGGTCATTGCGACCACGCTCTCGCTGGTGGTCATCTTCCTGCCGATCGCGTTCATGAGCGGGCAGGTGGGCCGGTTCTTTAACAGCTTCGGGTTCGTGGTCGCGTTCTCGATCCTGATGAGCATGGCCGTGAGCTTCACGCTCACGCCGATGCTGTGCGCGCGGTTCCTGAAGGCACCGAAGTCTTCGCCCTCTCCCCTCGCGGGAGAGGGTGGCGGCGCTTCGCCGCCGGGTGAGGGGGCGCTGAGCTACACGAGTGACGAAGTAGCGTACTCGACCGGCGTTGCTCACCCCTCACCCGCCTGCGAAGCGCGGGTACCCTCTCCCGCAAGGGGAGAGGGCAAAACCAAACACCAACCGCCCGCGCACGGCATGCTGACGCGGCTGTACGTCGCCACGCTCGCGTGGTCGCTGCGGCACCGGTGGGTGATCGTCGTTGCCACCGTCGTCACGTTCATGAGCACGCCCGTGCTGTTCCAGATCGTCGGCTCGGACTTCGTGCCCAAGGACGACCAGAGCGAATTCGAAGTGGCGATCACGCTAAAGGAAGGCACCACGCTCGCGCGGGCCGACGTGCAGGTCGCGGAGATCGAGGAGCGGCTCAAGAAGGTGCGCGGGGTGACGAACGTGTTCACCGTGATCGGACCGACCGACGGCCGCGCGCCCAAAGGGCAGGGCGACGTGACGCTCGTGAACGTCTACTGCCGCATGGTCGACATCACGGAGCGCAAGTTCGGGCAGCGCGAGTCGATGGCCGAGGCGCGGAAGGTGCTCGCGGACTACCCGGACCTGCGCGCCGCGGTGCAAGACGTGAAGCTGTTCAGCTCCAGCGCGTTCAAGAACGCGCAGTTGGACCTGAGCATCCGCGGCCCGGACTTCGACAAGCTCGAAAGGGCCGCGGCCAAAATCGTGGAGCGCATGAAGGCCGACCCGCGGTTCTCGGACGTGGACACCAACGCCGCGAGCCGCAGCCCGGAGTTGCAAGTCATCATCGACCGGCAGCGGGCCGGCGACCAGAACGTGAACGTGCGGGGGGTCGCGACCGCGCTGAGCCTCTTGGTCGGCGGCGAGCCGGTGTCGAAGTACAAGGAGGGCGCGGAGCAGTACGACGTGTGGCTCCGCGCCGCGCTGCCGAGCCGCGACCGCCCGGCCGCGATCGACGCGCTCACCGTGCCCGACGACAAGGGCGCGCCGGTGGAGCTGCGCACGTTCGCGCGGCTCGCCGCCGAGCGCGGCCCGGCCACCGTGGAGCGGTTCGGGCGGCAGCGGCAGATCGGCGTGCAGTGCAACTTCGCGCCCGGCGTGGCGCTGGGCGACGTGATCCCGGAAGTGGCGCAGATGGTGAAGGAACTGGACCTGCCGCCGGAGTACCGCACCGAGTTCCTCGGCGAGGCGAAACTGATGGCCGACTCCAACTCGAACTTCGCGCTCGCGTTCCTGCTGGCGTTCGCGTTCATGTACATGATTCTGGCGGCGCAGTTCGAGAGCCTCATTCACCCGATCACGATCCTGCTCGCGGTGCCGCTCACGCTCCCGTTCGCGCTGGTGTCGCTCATGCTGCTGCAAACGCCGCTCGACGTGTACGCGATGATCGGGCTGTTCATGCTGTTCGGCATCGTGAAGAAGAACGGCATCTTGCAGGTGGACTACACGAACGTGCTGCGCGCGAAGGGGCTTCCGCTGAACGAGGCGATCCTGCAAGCGAACGCGGCGCGGTTCCGGCCGATCATGATGACGACCGTGATGCTGGTGGCGGCGATGATCCCGATCGCCACCGGGAGCGGCCCGGGCGCGGGGGCGCGCGCGAGCATGGCGAAGGTGATCCTGGGCGGGCAGTTGCTCTCGCTGTTGCTCTCGCTGCTGGTCACGCCGGTCGCGT
>JALHNS010000231.1 GCA_022843445.1 Gemmata sp. | reverse complement strand
GCCCCCGAGTTCGTGCGGACCGTCACCGCCCGCATGGTGGCCGGCGAGGGCAACACGCTGCCGGTGAGCGCCCTTCCGAACGACGGCACTTGGCCGACCGCGACGACGCAGTGGGAGAAGCGGAACATCGCCACCGAAATCCCGGTGTGGGACGAGCGCATCTGCATCCAGTGCGGTAAGTGCGTGCTCGTCTGCCCGCACGCCGTGGTTCGCGGCAAGGTGTACGACCCGGTGTTGCTCGGCGGTGCCCCAAGCACCTTCAAGCACGCCGACGCCCGCTGGCCGGACCGCAAGGGTCAGGCGTTCACCCTGCAAATCGCCCCGGAGGACTGCACCGGCTGCCGGCTGTGCGTGGAAGCCTGTCCGGTGAAGAACAAGAGCGAGCCGCGGCTGAAGGCGATCAACATGGCCGAACAGGCCCCACTACGAGACGCCGAGGCAAAGAACTGGGACTTCTTCCTGAAGCTGCCCGAACCGGACCGGGCCACGCTCCGCACCGACTCGGTGAAGGACGTGCAACTTCTGCGGCCGCTGTTCGAGTTCTCCGGGGCGTGCGCCGGGTGTGGGGAGACGCCGTACCTCAAGATGATGTCGCAACTGTTCGGCGACCACGCCCTAGTCGCCAACGCCACCGGCTGCTCGTCCATCTACGGCGGCAACCTGCCGACCACCCCGTGGGCGACGGACGGCGACGGGCACGGCCCGGCGTGGTCGAACTCGCTGTTCGAGGACAACGCCGAGTTCGGCTTGGGCATGCGGCTGGCGGTGGACAAGCAGGCCGAGTACGCCCGCGAACTGCTGGCCGAGTTGCGGGCGGACGTGGGGGCCGAGTTGGCGGACGGACTGCTGAACGCGCCGGCGACAGCGGCGAACGTGAAGCCCCAGCGGGAGCGGGTGAAGCAACTGAAGGCCAAGCTGACCGGCCGCTCCGACCCGACGGCGCGCGACCTGATGGGCGTGGCCGAGGCCCTCGTCCCCCGCTGCGTGTGGATCGTCGGCGGCGACGGCTGGGCCTACGACATCGGCTACGGTGGCCTCGACCACGTGCTGAACACCACCGCGAACGTGAACGTGCTGGTGCTCGACACCGAAGTGTACTCGAACACCGGCGGGCAGATGTCCAAGTCCACCCCCCGGGCGGCGGTGGCCAAATTCGCTGCTGGCGGCAAGCGCACCGCAAAGAAGGACCTCGCCCTTCTGGCGGTGGCCCAAGGGAACTGCTACGTCGCCCGGGTGGCCTACGGGGCGAACGACACGCACACCCTGACCGCGCTACGGGAGGCGGAGTCGTTCCCCGGCCCGTCGCTGGTGATCGCGTACAGCCCGTGCATCGCCCACGGGTTCGACCTGAGCAAGCAGCTCGAGCAGCAGAAGGCGGCCGTGCAGTGCGGGCACTGGCCGCTGTTCCGGTACGACCCGCGGCGGAAGGCGGCCGGGCTGAACCCGATGCAACTGGACAGCAATCCGCCGAGCCTGCCGCTGAGGAACTACCTGTACAACGAGACCCGTTACACGGTGCTGGTGCAGACCGACCCGGCCACCGCCGAACGCCTACTGCTGGAGGCCGAGGCCGAGGTGGCCGACCGCTGGAAGTTGTACGAGCGGCTTGCCGCCGGCATCCCGCTGCCCGCCGCCAACGGAGGTGCGTCGTGACCGACCTCACCACCCGCTACTTGGGTCACTCGCTGGCCAACCCGCTCGTCGTGTCGTCGTCGCCGATCACCCGCGACCTCGACCTCGTCCGCACCGCCGAGGACAACGGTGCCGCGGCGTTCGTCATGCACTCGCTGTTCGAGGAGCAGATCGAGGCCGAGTCGCTCGACCTGCACCACCACCTCGAGGCGGGCACCGAGTCGTATGCCGAGGCGACCACGTACCTGCCGGACATGCGGGCGTACAACACCGGGCCCGACGGCTACCTCGAGCAACTGCGAAAGGTGAAGGCGGCCGTGAGCGTGCCGGTGTTCGCCAGCCTGAACGGCACCAGCGTCGGCGGGTGGGTCCGCTACGCCCGGCTGGTGCAGGAGGCCGGGGCCGACGGCGTCGAGTTGAACGTGTACGACATCCCGACCGACCCGGCTGCCACCGCCCAGCACATCGAGGACGGGCTGATGGACCTCGTGCGGGCGGTGCGAGCCGAGATTACCGTCCCACTGGCGGTGAAGCTCAGCCCGTTCTACACCGCCCCGGTGAACCTGCTCGCCCGCCTGCACGACGCAGGGGCGGCCGCCGCCGTCCTGTTCAACCGCTTCTACCAGCCCGACCTAAACATCGACGACCTAGACGTGGTGCCGCACCTGAAGCTCAGCCACTCGGAGGAACTGCTCACCCGCCTGCACTGGGTGGGGGTGGCGTACGGGCGGGTGAGTCTGGATCTGGCCGTCACCGGCGGGGTCCACACCGCCCGCGACGGGATCAAGTGCATCATGGCCGGGGCGACCGGGGTGATGCTCACGTCGGCCCTCATCCGCCACGGGGTCGGACACCTCAACCAGATCCTCACCGACCTGCGGCGCTGGATGGCGGAGAAGGAGTACACGTCGGTCGGTCAGATGCGCGGGGCGTTGAGTTTACAGAAGGTGCCCGACCCGTCGGCTTTCGAACGCGGGAACTACATGCGGGTGCTGCGGCAGGGGGTCGGGCCGTCGTGGTAGGGGGGGGCGTCGTCCGCCGGCGGATCACCGTGCGGGGGGTTGTGCAGGGCGTCGGCTTCCGGCCCTTCGTCCATCAGCTCGCCACCCGCTCCGGACTGACCGGCTTGGTCGGCAACGACACCGCCGGGGTATTTATCGAGGTGCAGGGGAGTAGGGAGGTGGTGGACGCCCTTCGTGCGGAATTGATCGCCCACCCGCCGCCGCTCGCTCGCATTCACTCGGTTCACGTCGCGGACGTGCCGACAAAAACCGAAACGCACTTCGTCATCGTCGCGAGTCAGTTGTCCACCGTTGGTACCAGTTCCGTACCCACCGATGTGGGCACCTGTGACGAGTGCCTGCGGGAACTGTTCGACCCGACCGACCGACGCTTCCGCTACCCGTTCGTCAACTGTACCCACTGCGGCCCGCGGTACACCATCGTCCGCGGGCTGCCCTACGACCGCCCGGCGACGACGATGGCCGGCTTCCCGATGTGTGCCGACTGCGAACGCGAGTACCACGACCCGGCCGACCGGCGGTTCCACGCTCAGCCGATAGCCTGCCCGGCGTGCGGACCCAGAGTATGGCTGGAATCGGGCGGGGCGAGGGGGGGTGATGACGAAGATGCGATCCGCGAAGCGGTGAAAGTGCTCGCCGGCGGCGGCATCGTCGCAATGAAGGGCATCGGTGGATTCCACCTAGCCTGCGACGCCACAAACCCTGACGCGATTTTGCGCCTCCGTGAACGGAAGGGGCGAAAGGGCAAGCCGTTCGCTGTGATGGTGAAGGGTGTCGAACACGCCCGTCGGATCGCGGAGGTGAGCGGCGACGAAGCGGCGGTGCTGACCGGCCCCGAACGGCCGATCGTTATGCTGAAACGGTGGGCGGATCAGGGCGAGGTGGACGACGGCATCGCCCCCGGCCTGAACTCCGTCGGCCTGATGCTACCGTACTCCCCGCTGCACCACCTGCTAATCGACGACCGCCCACTCGTGATGACTTCCGGCAACCGGAGCGACGAGCCGATCGCCGGCGACAGCGCCGATGCACGCGAGCGATTGGCCGACCTCGCCGACGCATTCCTCATGCACGACCGCATCATTCATACCGTGTGCGACGACTCGGTGGTGCGGGTGTTCGCCGGGCACGAGTACCCGGTTCGGCGATCCCGCGGCTACGCCCCACTCCCGCTGAAACTACCGCGGCCGGGCAAGTGCGTGCTCGCCGTCGGCGGGGAGTTGAAAGCGACCCTCTGTGTCACCGTCGGCGATCACGCCTACCTGAGCCAGCACATCGGCGACGTGGAGAGCATCGACACCCTTGCCGCTCTCGATCGCACCGCCGAGCACCTGCTCGACCTGTTCCGTGTGTCGCCGGAGGTGGTGGCGTGCGACCTGCACCCCGGCTACCTGTCGGCCGACTGGGCGGCCGGGTTCGCGGAACGCCGGGGCGTTCCGCTGGTGCGAGTGCAACACCACCACGCCCACGTCGCTTCGTTGCTGACGGACGCCAACTGGCAGGGCGGCCCGGTCCTCGTTGTCTGCTTCGACGGCACCGGGTACGGTACCGACGGGGCCATCTGGGGCGGCGAGTTCTTCCACGCTGGCACTGGCACCATCGAGCGTGTCGCCCACCTGAAGTACGTACCGCTTCCCGGTGGCGATACCGCCATCCGCAAGCCGTACCGAACCGCCCTAGCCCACCTGTGGGCGGCGGGCGTGCCGTGGGCGCCAGAGTTGTGGCCCGTGAACTCTGCGGTCGCTTCGGACGCCGAACGGCGGGTGCTTCGTCAACAACTCGAGCGGAACGTCAATTGCGTCCCGACGAGCAGCATGGGGCGGCTGTTCGACGCCGTGGCAGCGCTAGCGTGCGTTCGACACGAAGTGAGCTACGAGGGGCAGGCGGCGATGGAACTGGAGGCACACGCCGCCGCCGCGGGGAGTTGTGAGCCGTTCCCTTTTGGAGTCTCCGACTCCTTGCCGATCGAGCTCGACCCGATGCCGACGCTCTCCGCCGTCGTGGCCGGCCTCCGCCGGCGCCTTCCGGTGGAGGTGATCGCCTCCCGCTTTCACGCCACCGTTGCGGAAATGGTGCGGGTCGTCGCCCGCGTGCTGAATGCCACGGCGGTCGGTCTGACCGGCGGGGTGTTCCAGAACGTCACGCTGCTTGACCTCGTTTCCGAGCGCCTGCGGACCGACGGGCGGACCGTCCTGACCCACCGGCAGGTGCCGTGCAACGACGGCGGGCTGTCACTCGGTCAGGCGGTCACCGCCGGCGGGATACAGTAACCGGTGGGGTGGCGATGCACGAACTCTCATTGGCCGTACAACTGGTGCAAGCCGCCGAGGAGGTCGCCCGCGCCGCCGACGCGAAGCGGGTGACCGCGGTTGTCCTGAGGGTGGGGGCGCTGTCGGGTGTGGCCGAGGACGCCCTGCGGTTCGCATTCGACGTAGCCACCGCCGACACACTGCTCGCCGGGGCGAACCTCGACATCCGTTCGGTGCCCGTGACGGTTCACTGTCGGCGGTGCGGGGTGGCGGAGCTGCCCAGCCTGCAACTGTTCCGCTGCCCGCGGTGCGACACCCCGACCGCCGACGTGCGGTCCGGTCGCGAACTGGAACTCGAATCCATCGAGGTGGAGTGACATGACCCCTCGCATCTTGGAGGTCCGCCGGGGCCTGCTGAAGAAGAACGACGAGATCGCCGCCGGGCTGCGGGCGGAGTTCGCCGCCGCCGGCGCGTTCGTCGTCAATCTGGTGTCCGGGCCCGGCACCGGGAAGACACTGCTACTGGAGAAGACGCTCGCCGCCTTGCGGGCCATCGGCCGCCGCCCGGCCGCCCTAGTCGGCGACCTCGAGACCGACAACGACGCCGTGCGGCTCGCCCGCAGCGGCGCGCCGGTGCGACAGATCAACACGCACGGCATCTGTCACTTGGAGGCCGACATGGTCGGCCGGCATCTGAGCGGGTGGGCGCTCGCCGATTTCGACTACCTGTTCCTAGAGAACGTCGGCAATCTGGTGTGTACGGCCAGTTACGACTTGGGCGAGTCGTTGCGGGTGGTGCTGCTGTCGGTCACCGAGGGCGAAGACAAGCCGCTCAAGTACCCGACGTTGTTCAACACCGCGGACGCCGCCGTCATCGCCAAGTGGGACCTCGCCGCCGCCTGCGAGTTCGACCCGGCGGCGGCCGAGCGGAACGTCCACGCCGTGCGGCCGGGGCTGCCGATCTTCCGCCTGTCAGCCAAGACGGGCGAGGGGCTGGGCGAGTGGCTGGCGTATCTCGAATCACGCCGCCTTTCGGAGGGCTGAGCATGTGCCTCGCGGTTCCCGGCCGGGTGCAGGCGGTGTTCGACGCCGACGGCGTTCGCATGGGCAAGCTGAACTTCGACGGGGTGGTGAAGGACGTCTGCCTAGCGTACCTGCCGGACCTAGGGGTGGGCGAGTACGCTATCGTCCACGCCGGCTTCGCCATCAGCAGGGTGGACGAAGCGACCGCCGCGGACACACTGCGGGCGTTCGCCGAGCTGGGGATGCTCGCCGAAGCACTCGGGGGGGACGCGGGGTGAGACACCTGACCGAGTTCCGCGACGGCGCTTTGGCGCGGCGACTCACCTCTGAGATACGGGCCGCGGTCACCCGCCCGTGGGCGGTCATGGAGGTGTGCGGCGGGCAAACGCATTCGGTCATCCGCCACGGGATCGACCAACTGCTGCCGCCCGAGGTCGAGTTGGTCCACGGTCCCGGCTGCCCGGTGTGCGTCACCCCGGTCGAACTGATCGACAAAGCGCTCGCCATCGCTGCCACGCCGGGCGTCCTCTTCTGCAGCTTCGGCGACATGCTGCGGGTGCCGGGCACCCGCGAAGACCTGTTCGCGGTGAAGGGCCGGGGGGCCGACGTGCGGGTGGTGTACTCGCCGCTCGACGCGGTGCGGCTGGCGCGGCAGAACCCGGCCCGACAGGTGGTGTTCTTCGCCGTCGGGTTCGAGACCACCGCCCCCGCGAACGCGATGGCCGTGCACCTCGCGAAACGGCTCGCCCTCGGCAACTTCTCCATGCTCGTGTCGCACGTCCTCGTCCCGCCGGCCATCGACGCCGTAATGAGTTCGCCAGCCAACCGCGTCCGGGCGTTCCTAGCGGCCGGCCACGTGTGCAGCGTGATGGGCTTCCACCAGTACCCGCCACTGGCCGAGAAGTACCGCGTGCCGATCGTCGTCACCGGGTTCGAGCCGCTCGACCTGCTCGACGGTATCCGCCGGGCGGTGCTGCAACTTGAAGCCGGCACGCACGCGGTGGAGAACGCCTACCCGCGGGTGGTGACGTTCGACGGAAACCGACCGGCACAGGCGATGCTGGCCGAGGTGTTCGAGGAGACCGACCGGGCGTGGCGGGGCATCGGCGTCATCCCGAGGAGCGGCTGGCGGCTGCGTGGCGAGTACCGGGCGTTCGACGCCGAGGAGCGGTTCGCGGTGGGCGACATCCGGTCGTCCGAGTCGCCGCGGTGCCGTAGCGGGGAGGTGCTGCGGGGCACGTTGAAGCCGCACCAGTGTGAGGCGTTCGGCACCACCTGCACCCCCCGCACGCCGCTCGGCGCGACGATGGTGTCGAGCGAGGGGGCGTGCGCCGCGTACTTCAACTACGGTCGGCTGGTCGCCCTCGGCACGGAGTGTGCGACGTGCCCGACCTGACCCCCGACGCCTGGACCTGCCCGCTGCCGCTGCGGGACTACCCGCACGTGGTGCTGGGGCACGGGGGCGGCGGCCGGCTGTCGGCCGATCTGGTCGAGCACCTCTTCCTGCCCGCGTTCCGGAACGCCGCCCTCGCCCCGCTCGGCGATGCCGCGGTCCTCCCGCCCGCGTCCGGCCGGTTGGCGTTCACTACCGACTCCTACGTCGTCCGCCCGCTGTTTTTCCCCGGCGGGTGCGTCGGCGACCTAGCGGTGAACGGCACCGTCAACGACCTCGCCGTGAGCGGGGCAACGCCCCTTTACCTGTCCGCCGGGTTCATCCTCGAAGAAGGGCTGCCGTTCGCCGATCTCGGCCGGATCGTGACCCGCATGGCGGCAGCGGCCCGGGGAGCGGGGGTGACGGTCGTGTGCGGCGACACGAAGGTGGTGGACCGCGGGCACGGCGACGGCTGCTACATCACCACGGCCGGCGTCGGCGTGGTGCCCGACGGGGTGAACGTCGGCGTACATCGGGCGCAGCCGGGCGATGCCGTCGTGGTGTCCGGGGCGGTGGGCAACCACGGCATGGCTGTCCTGAGTGTGCGTGCAGGTCTGGAGTTCGAGACGCAGATTGCGAGCGACTCGGCCCCGCTCAGCGGGCTAGTCGCGGCGATGCTGGCGGCCTGCCCCGACCTGCGGGCGATGCGAGACCCGACCCGCGGCGGATTGGCCGCCACGCTCAACGAGATCGCCACGCGGTCGGGCGTCGGCATTGAGATCGACGAGACGGCCGTGCCGGTCGACGACGAGGTGCGGGCGGCGTGCGACCTCCTCGGCCTCGACCCGCTGCTGGTGGCGAACGAGGGGAAACTGGTGGCCGTGGTGCCGCCCGACTCGGCGAACCGTCTCCTAACGGTGATGCGGCGGCACCCGCTCGGTACCCGGGCCGCCGTGATCGGCACCATTACGGACCAGCACCCGAAGGTCGTTGTCGCCCGCACGGCTGTCGGAGGTCGTCGGGTGGTGCCGATTCCACTTGGCGAACAACTCCCCCGAATCTGTTGACGGCTGCCGGCGAGTCCGAGACCGAGGAACGGTCGGTCACCTGCATCGTCCCGCTGCCGGTACGACCTGATTCCGCAGTGCGGAACCCTCCCCGAACAGTAACGATTTCGAACTTTCGCGCGCGACTTTTTTGCGCGCGAGCATCTCGCGAAACAGCTTTCTCGCCCTACGATTTCCAGCAGATTTCGCGGTTAACAGGCCGCGCGATGTGACGCCGATTTGAGCGATTCAGGTGCGTCAACCCTCCCCGAACAGTAACCGTTTCGAACTTCCGCGCGCGACATTCGACGCGTGAGCATCTCGCAAGACAGCCATTTCAACCTGCGATTCCCAGTGATTCCAGAGATACTGGTTCCAGCTTCGGTGACGCTCCTGTGACCCAAGTTGGAGTGATTCGGCATGGACGTCCGGCTCGCACTGGAAGATGAGCCGTGCTGTAACCAATAATCGGCGCGCTGTGAACCCGATCAATGAGTGGGGGTACCATCCCACACGCGGACGGTTCCGGTCCAGCAGGTGACGGCCAACTTGTCGCCGTTCGCACTGAATGTGAGGTGCGTGTCTGACGCGCGGCCCTCCGGGAGGTGTCGATCCGTGGCTCGGAGGGTGAGCACCTCGTGCCCGGTGGCCGCGTCCCACAGTTGCACTGTGCTCGCGTATCCGACCGCGGCCAGTCGCGTGCCGTCCGGGCTGAACGCCACGCACGTCAGCGCGTTCGGGGCGCGCAGGTCGTGCAACAACTCGCCGGTACCCGCGTCCCACACCTTCACCTGCGCGTCGCCGCCCCGTCCGGCCGACGCGATTCGCTTGCCCTGCCGGTCGATCGAGGCGTCCTGTACGGACCCCGGGTGCGCGGCCCAGCGGTTCAGCCGCGCGCCGGTGGCTGTGTCCCACACGCTAATGTGCCCGTCGGTCCAGTAGTCGTTCGGGAAGGTGCCCTCGTGAGTGCCGCGCTCGCCGGCGACCAGCCGCGCCCCATCGGCACTGAAGCACAGCGACTGTACCGGTCGCTCGCACGGCAGTTCGGTGCGCTGGGGCGCGCCGCCCTCGGTCAGCCGCCATAGGACCAGTTCGTGCGCGCCCCCGTGCTTCCCGGCGGCGGAGCACGCGAGGGTGCGGCCGTCCGGGGCGAACGCGACGCTACGCAGCTCCGCGCGGTGCCCGCGGAGCGTGTGAAGGGGGGTGCCCGTGCGCGCGTCCCAGATCACCGCGACCGTGGTATCGTCCGGGTGCGGGCCGGCGAGGAACCGCCCGTCTGGACTGAGCGCGATGTACCGCAGCGGCCAGTCGGCGATCAACCCCGTGCGTACCGGTTGGGCCGACTCCGGCGTGCCGTCGGCCGCCCACGCGAGTAGTCCGCCGTCGTTGTTCTTGTGCGCCGCGCGCAGGCCGCCGTTGGCGGTGAACGCGACGGACCGCAGGTGCTCGTCCGCCATCAGTTCCGGCCCGCGCTGGTCGCGGAGCACGTCCCACACCTTCAGCACCCCTTCGGCGTCGCCGCTCGCCAAGCGCCGGCCGTCCGGGTGGAACGCGACCCGGGTCACGAGCGCGCGGTGCCCGCGGAGCGTGCGGCACTCGCGCCCGGTGGCCACCTGCCAGAGGCGCACCGTTTGGTCCGCGCCGCAGGTGGCGAGGAGCTTGCCGTCCGGCGACGAGCTCAGCCCGTACACCGGTCCGGTGTGTCCGCGGAGCACCGCCCGCTGGTCGCCGGTGCGCGCGTCCAGCAGCAGCACGTCGGTGTCGTTCGCCACCGCCAGCAGGTTCGCGGAAAAGGCTGCGGCCTGCGGCGATGCCGGCGCGGTGTACAGCTTTTTGCCGGTAGCCGTTTCGAAGACGATCACGCACCCGGGGGCATCCGGCCCCGAGGTTCCCGCGCACGCGACCAGCGCGCCGTCGCCGCTGAACGCGCACGCCCCGACCGCGTGAGTGTGCGGCGTTGCCGCCGGGCGCGGGTGCAACGTGTGGGCGTCGAGGAGCCACGCCCCGGACGTGACCGGCACGGCCAAGAGCGGTTCCTTCGGCGCGAACGCGGGGGCCGCTCCGCGCCAGTAGCGGTTGTTGGGCAACCGCGCCGACGCCAGTTGGTGCCGCCCGGTCACGCTCCACAGGCGCAGCGTGCCGTCCGCCCCGACCGATGCGAGCCGTTCTCCAGTAGGATCGAACGCGGTGCCGTCCACGCGCCCGGTGTGGCCGGTGAGGGCACCCAACTTCTCGAACGTGTTCCCGTTCCACAGGGTGAGTTCGCCGGGCACCTTGCCCGGATCGGAGCGGTACCCGCGATCGCCGGCCGAGGTCGCCAGTGTCGCGCCGTTCGCGGAGAAGGTCAGCCCCGAGATCGCCTGCGCGTGCGCCCGTACGGTCAGCACATCGGCGCGGCACAGGCGCTTGAGGTAGTGCCACTCCCAGCCGCGGCGGTCCGGACGGCCCTCGGCGGGGGCGCACAGGTCGAGCAGGTGTTCGGCGCGGGCCACGTCGTTCTGCTCCCACTCCCGTTGCGCCAGCGCGACGCGGCTGTAATAGAGGCCGAGTTCGGCGCTCTCCCGCTGTTCGGCCTCCAGCGCGCGGGCCCCCGCCTCGCGCGCGCGGGCCGCCTCGGCGCGGACGTAGCCCCAGCTCACCCCGGTCGCCCCGCCCAGCAGCGCGAGCA
>JALHNS010000230.1 GCA_022843445.1 Gemmata sp. | reverse complement strand
CGGCACCCTCGCCTCGTGGCGCGTCGGCACCCGTTACCTGCGCAAGAAGTAGCGCGATTCGCTCGCACACCCGCGGGGCCGGCATGGTACCATGCCGGCCCCGTTCGTTTTTCCCCTCCCACCGAACCGAGGCGCACTGTGCAAACCGTCGAATACCGCGGCTGGAAGAACAACGTGCTGCTCACCAACGGCGACGTCGAACTGATCGCGACGCTCGACGTGGGGCCGCGGGTGATTGCGTACCGCTTGCCCGGCGGCGTCAACGTGATGAAGAACTACGACTCGATGATGGGCGGCACCGGTGAGGCCGAGTGGCAGATTCGCGGCGGGCACCGGTTCTGGCTCGCCCCGGAAGACCTCACGCGCACCTACTTCGCCGACAACCGCCCGGTGAAAGCCGAACCGCTCGGCGCGCACGGCGTGCGCCTCACGCCGCCGCCGGAAACTGAGTACGGCGTGCAGAAGGTGATGGAACTCGAACTCGCGCCGAAGGGCACCCGCGTGACGGTGACGCTCCGCGTCACGAACGTCGGGAGCGCCGCAACGGAACTGGCACCGTGGGGGCCGACCGTGATGGCACCGGGCGGCGTCGAAATCATCCCGCTTCCGCCGAAGCGCAACCACCCCGGTCACGTCAGCAACGCGAAAACGCCCGCGTGCTACGGCCCGAACCAAGAACTGATCCTGTGGCCGTACTTCGACTTCGCCGACACCCGCTGGACGTTCGGCGCGAAGTACGCGTTCCTGCGCCAAGACGTGAACAAAGGTCCGACGAAAATCGGGCTGGCGCACCGCGAAGGTTGGGTCGCGTACCTCAACAGCGGGGTGCTGTTCGTGAAGCGGTTCGACTACCGCGAAGGCGCGGTGTACCCGGATCGCGGCACGCGCTACCAAACGTTCTCGAACGAAGACATGCTCGAAATGGAAACCGTGGGCGAACTCGTCACCCTGCAACCGGGCGCGAGTGCGGAACTGGTGGAGACGTGGGAACTGCACGGCAACGTGCCCCCGGTGCGCACCGAGGCCGACGTGGACCGCGTTGTGCTGCCGCTGTTGAAGTGAATGATCGTGGCACGACGCTCCGCGTCGTTCTTTGGTGCTCAATTCGAATCACGATGAGAGCGCGCGAACCGCTCTGCGAATGCGACGCGGAGCGGCGCACCACGATAACGCGGCGCTTGTGTTCGCGCGCCGCGTCGCGTACCCTTGCGGTTCCTCTCGCCGCACGGGTGCCCTTATGCGCTTCCTCGTTGCCGTCACGCTCGCGCTCCACGCGCTCCCGGCGCGCGCCGCGGACGCGCCGCCGAACGTCGTTTTGTTCCTCATCGACGACCTTGGCCAGCGCGACCTCGGGTGCTACGGAAGCACGTTCTACAAGACTCCCAACGTCGACCGCATGGCAAAGGACGGCCTGAAGTTCACGGACTTCTACGCCGCGTGCCCGGTGTGCTCGCCCACGCGCGCGAGCGTCCTGACCGGGAAGTACCCGCAGCGCGTCGGCATCACGGATTGGATCCCCGGGCGCAAGGACTTGCCCGAACAGCGCCTCAAGCGCCCGCAAATCAAGAACGAACTCGCGCTCGAAGAGGTCACCATCGCCGAAGCGCTCAAGAAGCGCGGCTACGCGACCGCGCACATCGGCAAGTGGCACCTCGGCGGCAAGGGCTTCGAGCCGACTCGGCAGGGCTTCGATGTGAACGTCGCCGGCGACCACACCGGGACGCCGCTGAGCTACTTCGCCCCGTTCGTGAACAAAGCCGGCGCGCAAATGCCGGGCCTTGAGAAGGCCGAAGCCGGCGAGTACCTGACCGACCGGCTCGCCGCGGAAGCCGAGAAGTTCATCGACGCGAACAAGTCCAGTCCGTTCTTTCTGTACCTCCCGCACTACGCGGTCCACACGCCGCTCCGCGCGCCGCAAGCGCTTGTCGACAAGTACAAGGTGACGCCGGCGCACGGGAAGCAGAGCAACGCGACCTACGCCGCGATGGTCGAGAGCATGGACTCCGCCGTGGGACGCGTGCTGAAGAAGTTGGACGACCTCAAGCTGAGCGACAACACGCTCCTCATCTTCACGAGCGACAACGGCGGATTGGCGACGCTCGAAGGGATGCAATACGCGCCGACGTTCAACGCACCGCTGCGCGAGGGGAAGGGCTACCTGTACGAGGGCGGCGTGCGGGTCGCGTGCCTGATGAAATGGCCGGGGCGGATCAAGCCCGGTACGGTCACGAGCGAGGTCGCGTGCAGCATCGACCTGTTCGACACGATCCTCGAAGCGACCGCGCGCGGCACGAAAGACCAACCGGACGCGGTCGGCACGCGCGACGGGCGCTCGCTCGTACCGATCTTCGGTGGCGAGAAGATGAAGGAGCGCCCGATCTTCTGGCACTACCCGCACTACGCGAATCAGGGGTCGCGGCCCGGCGGGGCCGTGCGCCGGGGGAACTGGAAGCTCATCGAGTACTACGAAGACGGCCGCCGCGAACTGTTCGACCTGAGCAAAGACCTGAGCGAATCGCGCAACCTGATTGCGCAGAAGTCGGACGTGGCGACCGAACTGGCCGCCGAGTTGGACAAGTGGCGCAAGGAGGTTGGCGCACAGATGCCGACACCGAACCCGGACTACAAACCCAACCCGCCGAACAAGGACGGCGTCATCACGCTGCACGCGCGCACGGCGCTCGTAACCGGCCCGATGCTGCGGTACGAACCGCTCCCGCACAAAACGACGCTCGGCTTCTGGGTGAACAAGGACGACTATGCGTCGTTCGACTTCACGACCGAAGGCCGCGGAACGTTCGCCGTCGAAGTGCTGCAAGGGTGCGGGAAGGGCAGCGGCGGAGCGGAAGTGGAACTCGCGGTCGGCGACTCGAAACTGACGTTCGCCGTGAAGGACACCGGCGGGTTCCAAGCGTTCGAGGCGCGCGACGTGGGCACGCTGAAGGTTGAGAAAGCCGGTCGTCACAGCCTGACAGTAAAAGCGAAGACGAAACCGGGCGGCGCGGTGATGGACCTGCGCCAAATCGTGCTGAAACCGACCAAGTGACACCCGGAGTCCCCATGCGTTTCGCCGTATTCGCTTTCGTGCTCGTTGCGCGCCCGGTGGTCGCGGCCGATTTCGACCCGAAACCGGTCGATGAGGTCGTGGAAAAGGCGCTCAAGGCGTTCGACGCGCCCGGCTGCGCGGTCGTCGTCGTACAAGACGGGAAAGTGGTTCACCTGAAGGGCTACGGCGTCCGCGAGAAGGGCAAGAGCGAACCGGTCACGCCGGACACGGTGTTCGCCATCGCGTCGTGCTCGAAGGCGTTCTGCTCGGCACTGGTCGCGATGCTGGTAGACGAAGGCAAGTTGAAGTGGGACGACAAGGTTCACGACCACCTCGACTACTTCCGCCTCGCCGACGACGCGGCCGACCGCGAAACCACCGTCCGCGACCTGCTGAGCCACCGCACCGGGATGCCGCGACACGACATGCTGTGGGCCGGGTCGAGCGAGGGCGACAGCGAAGCGGTCATCCGCCGCTGGGTGAAGGCGAAACCGTCCACGTCGTTCCGCAGCACGTGGGAGTACTCGAACGTGCCGTTCACCACCGCGGGCGTGATCGCCGGGAAACTGGAGAAGACCGATTGGGCGAGCGCGACGAAGGCCCGCATCTTCGACCCCCTTGGCATGAAGGCGACGAGTGCCACGGCGCGCGAAGCGGTCGCGGCAAAGGACCACGCCACCCCTCACTACTTCGCGCTCGACAAGACCGTGAGCGCCATCGAGTGGGACAACCTCGATTCGGCGCGCGCCGCGGGCAGTATCAACAGCACCGCCCGCGACCTCGCCGAGTGGCTCAAGTTCCAACTCGCCGAAGGGAAGGTTGGCGACAAGCAACTCGTCGCCCGGTCGGCGCTGCGCGAGACGCACACCCCGCAGATGCTGTTCAAGCCGGAAGGCCCGTTCGCGGTGTACTTCCCGCAGAAGGTGACGCGGTTCAGTTCCTACGGGCTCGGCTGGTTCGTTCACGACTACAAGGGTGTGACGTGCGCGTCGCACGGGGGCACGCTCACCGGGTTCCGCGCGCAGTGCATGCTCGTGCCGGAGAAGAAACTCGGCGTGTTCGTGCTGTGCAACCTGCGCCCGTCGTTCGTGACCGAGGCCGTTGCAAAAACCGTTCTGGATGTGACTTTGGGGCTACCCCAAGAAGATTGGCTGAGTTTCCACAAGGCGCAACTCGCGCTGTTGGATTTCAACATAGCGGCGGGAAAGAAAAAGCGCGACGGCGCGCGAAAACCTGAAACCAAGCCTTCTCTCGCGGCGAACGGGTACGCGGGTCGGTACGACGAACCGGCCTACGGCACCGCCGAAGTGGTGGCTGACGGCGACGCACTGTCCTTCAAGTGGGGCAAGTACACGTTCCGCTTGGACCACTACCACTACGACACGTTCACCGCGGTGCCGGTCGCGCCGAAGGCGGACGTCGTGTCGTTCGACCGGAGCACGTTCGAGGTGCAGTTCCGACTCGGCTCGAACGGGGAACTCGAAGGGCTGAAACTGTTCGACCAACAGTTCCGGCGCGCCCGAAAATAACGCGGTACACTCGCCGCATTTCTTGCATTTTGACAGTTTGTGCATCGCAGCCGGTGCGTCCGGCGGTACACAGTCTCGATCGATCGTCCGCGCCCATTTGTCTGAGCAGTTTGTAAACGCCCCGGCGCATTCGCGGCCGACGCCCGCCCGTTTCTTCTTCACCACTGAGGTTCACCATGCGCTTCCGGAACCGGTTGGCTCGCACCCGCTTGTCCGTTGAATGCCTCGAGGACCGCTGCACGCCCGCGGTGGCGTTCGCCCTGAGCGGCACGAACCTCCTCGCGTTCGATACCGCGAACCCGACGGCGGTCACGACCACCGCGATCAGCCCGCTGATGAACAGCGAAACGCTCGTGGGCATCGACTTCCGCCCGCAGAACGGCTTCCTGTACGGCCTCGGCGTGAACGCGATGACGGACACCGCGACGCTCTACTCCATCTCGACGCGCACCGGGTTCGCGACCGCGATCGGCACCCCGGGGCAGATTACGTTCGTCGACGACATGATGATGACGGTCGATCTGCCGGACCCCGCGGTGCAGGGCTACGGTGTGGACTTCAACCCCGTCGCGGACCGGGTGCGCGTGGTCGCCGGGTCGCTGAACTTCCGCGTGAACCCGAACACCGGCGCGCCGATCGACGGGAACGCGGGCATCGCCGGCAACCAAACGGACGCTTCGCTGACCGTGATGGGCATGGCGGCGCTGTCTGACGGCGCGGCGTACACGAACAACGTGCAGAGCACCATCGCGGCTCCGCAAACGACGCAATACGTCCTCGACGCCGCGACCAACGAACTGCGCATCCAGAACCCGCCGAACGCGGGCACGCAGACGACCGTCGCGACCGTGACGCTGAACGGCATGATGCTCGACTTCGACGACGTGAACGGGTTCGACATCCCGGCCGGCGTGAACGCGCCGACCAGCGGCACCGCGGTGACCAGCGGCTCCGCGTTCACGATTCTGACCGTCAGCGGCACGACCGGGTTGTACAGCATCGACCTCGTGACCGGCGCGGCGACGATGCTCGGCACCGTCGGCACCGGGACGAACCCCGTGAGCGGGTTGGCGGTTCAGAACGATGTCAGCGGCTCGCCCTCCATCGGTCTGAGCGCCGACGGCACGATGCTGGTGCGGTTCAACACCGCGACGCCGGGCACGAGCGTTAGCGTGACGATTAGTGGCGTTACGATGGGCGAAACGCTCGTCGCGATCGACTACCGCCCGGCGACCGGCCAACTGTACGGCCTCGGTGTGAACGCGGCGATGGACACCGCGACGCTGTACCTGATTGACCCTCAGACCGTGGTAATGGGGATGCCGGCCGCGACCGCGACCGCGGTCGGCACACCCGGCCAAATCGCGTTCGTGGACGCGATGGGCGGTACGGTCGATCTGCCGCCGTCCACCGCGGGCTACGGCATGGACTTCAACCCGACCGTGGACCGCATCCGCGTCGTCACCGGCACCGGGCTGAACTTCCGCGTGAACCCGCTTACCGGCGCGCCGGTAGATGGCAACCTGAACATCACAATGAACCCGCCGGCGGGCATCAACACCGACGCGCCGATCAGCGGCGGCGGCATCGTCGGGATCGTGGCCACCGCGTACACGAACAGCTTCGGCACCGGCGGCAACCCCACCACGCCCGCGGGTGTCACCTCGCAGTACGGCCTCGACGCCGCGACCGATTCGCTGGCGATCCAGACGCCACCGAACAGCGGCACCCAAACCAACGTGAAGCCGGTGACACTCAACGGCGCGCCGCTCGACTTCACCGCGGTGAGCGGCTTCGACATCCCCGGCGGCGTGCGCGTCACCACCAGCGGCACCGTCGCCAGCGGGTTCGGGCTGGCGGTCCTCACCGTGAGCGGCACCAGCAACCTGTACTCGATCGACCTGAGCACCGGCGAAGCGGAACTGCTCGGCGCGGCCCCTGTGGCGCTGAACGGCCTGACCCTCGCCGACGCGCCGGCCGGCAGTATCGCGTTCAGCGGCGCGACTTTCAGCGCGGCCGAGGGCGGCACGCTGAACCTCACCTTTGCGCGCACCGGTGGTACGAGCGGCTCCGTGAGCGCGACCGTGACGGTCACCGGCGGGACCGCGACCGCGGGCACCGACTTCACCGGCACCGGGCCGTTCACCGTCACCTTCGCGGACGGCGCGCCCACCGCCACCGTGAGCATCCCGATCACCGCTGACACCACGCGGGAAGGCGCGGAAACGGTCACGTTCGCGCTCTCGCTGCCCACCAACGGCGCGGTGCTGGGCGCGCAAACGACCGCGACCGCGACGATCGCCGACGTGGACGCGCGGCCGTTCGGCACGGTGGTCAGCTCGCCGAACAGCCCGAGCGTGACCGTGCTAAACCCGGACGGCACGGTACTCGGCACCTTCACCCCGTTCCCCGGGGCCGCGGGCGTGCGGGTCGCGTTCGGCGACATCACCGGCGACGGCGTGCAAGACCTGCTGATCACGCCCACGAGCGGCGCGCCGGTCGTGCGGGCGTTCGACGGCGCAACCGGGGCGCTCTTGGCCGAGGCGCCGGTCTTCGCCCCGCAGTTCGGCACCGCGACGATGGCGATGGGCGACTTCAACGGCGACGGCCGATCGGACCTGCTGGTCGGCTCGTCGCAGGGCGGGCTGGTGCGGGTGTTCGACATCGCCAACGGGGGGCTGCTGGTCGACGCGCCCGGGGCCCTCGGGTTCACCGGCGGGTTCAACGTCGGGGCCGGCGACCTGAACGGCGACGGGTTCTCCGAGCTCGTCCTCGGGTTCTCGAACGGCCGCGTGGTGATCTTCGACCCGCTCCAAGGGAACGTGGCCGATGCGTCGCCGTTCGGCGCGGTGGGCGTGTCGGTGGCGCTGGGCGACCTCGACGGCGACGGCCTCGCGGACCTGCTGGTCGGTGCGCAGGGCGGGGCACCGCAACTGCTGATCTTCCGCGGAAACGGTCAGTCTCAGGTGCTTACCGTCCCCGGCGCGAGCACCCCGCTGAGCGTGGCCGCGGTGGACGTGGACCGCGACGGCATCGCGGACGTGGTGGTCGGTTCGGGCGTTGGCGGCACCGCGTTCGCGTTCGCCGGCGACGACCTCGCGTTCCTCGGCAGCTCCGACTTCGGCTTCGGCGGCGTCTTCGTGGGCTGACCGCCCGCGCGGGGCGCGCCAACTGGTGCGCCCCGCGCTCGGTTTCGGAAGCGCGCTTGCAAGTGCGGCCCGAATTTGACGGCTTTCCCGACAAAACCGACCTCAGCGTGCAAATTTCACTTCAGCCCGTGCTTGCATTTCGCTAAACGTGTTTCGGACGGCCCCCGACCGTCTCCCCGTGACTCACCCCTCTGAGGTCGCCATGCGAAACCGGCACAAGAGCGCGCCCGCCCGCGCGCGCCTGCTCGTCGAACGGCTCGAAGACCGCCTCACACCCACTACCGTTGTCGCTCCGCCCACCGCGTTCGCCCTCAGCGGGTCCACGCTGTTCGCCTTCGATTTGGACAACCCGTCGGTCGTCAGCCCGATCGTGCTCACGGGTGTGACCGCGGGCGAAACGCTCGTCGGCATCGACGTGCGCCCGCAGAACGGCTACCTGTACGGCCTCGGCGTGAACGCGGAAGCCGACACTGGTACGCTGTACGCGATCTCGGCGCGTACCGGCGTTGCCACGGCGGTCGGCGCGCCCGGCTCGGTGCGGTTCACCACCGACGGCGCGGCCCCGCTCGACCTGCCCGACCCGGCGCGCGTGGGCTACGGGTTCGACTTCAACCCGGCCGTGGACCGCGTGCGCGTGGTCGCGGGCGGGTTGAACTTCCGCATCAACCCGAACACCGGCGGCCCGATCGACGGCAACGCCGCCGTCACCGGTACGCAACCGGACGGCAACATCACCCTCGCCGGCGCGCCCGCGACTCTTGACGGGGCCGCATACACGAACAGCGAGCCGAACAACGGCGGGATCACCACGCAGTACGTGCTCGACGCGGTCACCGACACGATCCGCATTCAGAACCCGCCGAACGCGGGCACGCAACTGAACGCGCTGCCGGTGACGCTAAACGGCAAGCCGTTCGACTTCGGAAACGCGACCGGGTTCGACATCGCCGCGGGCGTGAACGCGCCGGCCTCCGGGATGCCGGTCGCCGGCGGCGACGCCTACGCGCTACTCGAAGCGGGCGGGCGCACCGGCTTGTACCGCATCGACCTCACGACCGGTGCGGCAACGTTCGTCGGCACACTCGCGGACGGCAAGGTGCCGTCGCTGGGCCTCGCGATCAACCACAACTACCTCGGGTTCCCCTCGGTCGCGCTGACCGCGGACGGCTCTCAACTGATCCGGTTCAACACCTTCACCGTGGGCACGATCCCGGGCGCGACCGTGACCGTGACCGGTCTCGCGGCGGGCGAGGCGCTCGTGGGTATCGACTACCGCCCCGCGACCGGGCAACTGTACGGCCTCGGCGTGAACGCGGGCGCGAACACCGCGACCTTGTACCTCATCGACCCGCAACTCGGCACCGCGACCCCGGCCGTGCCCGGCACGGCCGGCGCGATCGCGCTCGTGGACGCGACCGGCGCGCCGGTCGATCTGCCGGCGGGCGGGTACGGGTTCGACTTCAACCCGACCGTGGACCGCATCCGCGTCGTGACCGGCAGCGGGCTGAACTTCCGTCTGAACCCGAACACCGGCACCGCGGTGGACGGCAACACCGCGGTCGCGGGCACGCAACCGGACGCGGGCATCAACGGCCTCGGCGTCACCGGCATCGGGGGCACCGCGTACACGAACGGCTTCGGCCAGTCGCTCACGGGCGGCGTCACCTCGCAGTACGGGCTGGACCCGATCAGCGACACGCTGTTCATCCAGACCCCGCCGAATACCGGGACGCAAACGCAACCGGTGCCGATCACGCTGGACGGAGCGCGGCTGGACTTCACCGAGGTGAGCGGGTTCGACATCCCGGCGGGCGTGCGCGTGACCGCCAGCGGTACCCCGGCCGCGGGGCGCGCGTTCGCGGTGCTCACGGTCAACGGCGCGCCGGGCTACTACCAGATCGACCTCGCCACCGGTGCGGCGACGTTTCTCGGCGCGGCCCCGACGGCGCTCGGCGGGGTGGCACTGGGCGACGCGCCGGCCGGCAGCATCTCGTTCGGCAACACCACCGCGAGCGCGAAAGAGGGCGAGGCGCTCGAGTTCATCATGGTGCGCCGCAACGGCTCGAACGGCGCGGTAACGGCGACGGTGGAAGTGGTCGGTGGCAGTGCGACCGCGGGCACCGACTTCGTCGCCGGGCCGTACACGGTCACGTTCGCCGACGGCGAGACGGTGGCGAGCCTGTTCGTGCAACTGAACACGGACCGGCTGCGCGAGTTCCGCGAGACGCTACGACTGCGCATCACCGCGGTCACGAACGCGGCGGTGATCGGCAGGAGCTTCAACGCGACCGGCACGATTATCGACGTGGCCCCGCCGAAGAAGGTGCTGAGCGTCTCGAAGTTGCTGGAAAGCGCGAAGGCCGCACTCGCGAAGCCGGCGTTCGGGTTCCTCGCGTCGGCGCTAGAGGTGCTGCAAGCGAAGTTCGAGGCCGCGCCGAAACTGCGGGCCGACGACTTGCCGCCGGCCCGCGCACCGCTGCCGGCCGCGCCGGACCTGCCGAAGGCGGGCGCGCCGGACGCGATCAGCGTCGCGCCGCCGAAGCCGACGTGCGACGCGAACCGGTTCGCCGGGCTGTTCGTGGGCTAAGCCCGCGGCGCGCCTCCGCGCGGTGCCGATCGACTTGGAACACACCCACCGGGAGGCCGCGCGCCGGTTGTACCTCGAACAGCTCACGCCGGGCGCTCGGCCACGCACATCATGCAGTCCGACGCGCCCGCGACGTAGCACAGCCACGCCCCGAACTTCGCCGCGGGCTTCCACGTCAGCAACTGCGCCAGTGCGCCGCCGGTACCGTTCCGGCGCGCGAGCTTCGCGCTCGAGCGCAACCAGTCGCTGTGCCGCAACAGGCGCACCGGGTCCGGGCGGAACCCGGCCGTTTGCAGCATCGCGGTCATGGTGGCGGGCGTGAAGTGCGTCAGGTGCCGCGGCAGGTCCAACCCGAACCACGACTGCTTGAACAGGCGGTACGGCGCGCTCGCGATGTTGGGAGTTGCCACAACGAGTTTCCCGCCGGGCACCAGCAACTTGTACGCTTCGCGCAGGATGTTCAGCGGGTTGTGGACGTGTTCGAGCGAGTGCCACATCGTGACCACGTCGAACGAACCGGGACGCAGGTCCGCGTGCGGCAGCGTGCCCACGAGCGCCGTGAGGCCGTGCTGCTCGCGCACTTGCTCTACCGCGCCGACGGACGCATCGAGGCCGGTGACGTTCCACCCGCGGTCGGCCATCGTTTTCAGGAAGCGGCCCGCGCCGCAGCCGAAATCGAGCAAGCGCCCGGGGCCGGGCCACGGCAGCGCGCCGCGGCGCTCG
>JALHNS010000229.1 GCA_022843445.1 Gemmata sp. | reverse complement strand
CAAGTACAGCACTCGGAGAACCAAGAGCGACATGACCATCGCCCCGATCAGCCCGCCGATCACCACCGTCGCCAGCGGGCGCTGCACCTCCGCCCCCTGACCCGTGGAGAGCGCCATCGGCACGAAACCGAGGCTCGCCACGAGTGTCGTCATGAGTACCGGTCGCAGTCGGGTCAGGGCCGAGGCGCGCAGCGCCTCTTCGACCGGCACTCCCTTCTTGCGCAGTTGGCGGACGTAGCTCACGAGGATCATGTCGTCGAGAACCGCGACGCCGGAGAGCGCGATGAACCCGATGATTGCGGAGATCGACAACGGCATGTCGCGCAGCCACAGCGCGAAGATGCCGCCGACCCACCCGAAGGGCACTCCGGTAAACACCCGCAATGCGTCTACGACGTTGTGGTAGGTGAAGAACAGCAGCACGAAGATCAGCGCCACCGCCACCGGTACGACGATCAGGAGCCGGTTGCGGGCGCGCTCGTAGTTCTCGAACTGCCCCGACCACTCGAAGCGGTACCGGCCCTTCGGCAGCGAAACCTTTTCGTTCACCTTCTGCCGGGCCTCGGCGACGAAACTACCCATGTCCCGGTTGCGGATGTTGCAGGTGATTGTGATGCGCCTTTGGCCCCACTCGCGCGTGATCGTACTCGGACCCTCGGCCAACTTGATCGTTGCCAGCCGCGAGAGTGGGATTTGCTCGCCCGACGGGGCCGCCACGAGCATCGCCCCGACCGCCTCTGGGCCGCTTCGCCACTTCTCCGGCAACCGCACCACGAACGGGAACCGGAGTTGCCCCTCCACCACGTCCCCGACTTCAAACGTACCGACCGCGCGAATCAGGTCGGTCACGGTCTTGGCCGGGATGCCGTAGCGGGCCAGTTCGTCCTGCTTCACCTTGATCTGAAGCACCGGTTGTCCGGTCACCTGCTCGACCCGCACATCGGCCGCGCCGGGGATCGCGTTCAGCACGCGCTCGACTTCGGCCGCTTTCGCCGCCAGCAGTGTGTAGTCGTCACCGTAGAGTTTGATGCCGAGGTCCGACCGCACGCCGCTGGTCATCTCGTTCATTCGCATCTCGATGGGCTGCGAGAACTCCGGCTTCTGGCCGGGAATGACGCGCAGTTCCTTCTCCAGCAGTTCCACCAGTTCGGCCTGTGTCTTGGCCTTCGTCCACTTCTCGCGCGGGCGGAGCGTAATGAACACGTCGGTCAGTTCGATCCCCATCGGGTCGGTCGCGACTTCGGCCGTGCCCACGCGACACCAAACGTGCTTCACCTCGTCGGAGAACTTGTCGCGGACGATCCGCTCCATCGCGCCGTTGATGCGGTTCGACTCGCCCAAGTCGGTCCCCGCGAGGCGCACGACGTTGAGCGTCACCGCCCCCTCCGACAACTTGGGTACGAACTCCGATCCCAGATTCGGGGCGATCATCCCGAACGCCACGACGAGGGTCGTCGCCGCGAACGCGGCCACCGCCACGCGGTGGGTCATGCTGAAGGCGAGGATCGGGCGGTACACCGCCTTGGCGAACCGCATGAGCAGCGGCTCGCGCTCCTCGATCCGGCGCGGCAGCACGAGACTCGCCAGCACCGGCATCAGGCTCATGGACAGGATCATCGACCCCAAAAGCGCGAAGATGACGGTCAGGGCCATCGGCCGGAACAGCTTCCCCTCGACGCCCTCCAGCGTCAGGATCGGCAGGTAGACGATCAGGATGATGAGTTCACCAAAGAGGGTCGGCTTGCGAACCTCAACGGCCGCATCGCGAACGACCTCCTGCTTCGACCGTCCCTTGAGGTCGCCGTGGGCGATGTGTCGGACACAGTTCTCAATCATCACCACCGACGAGTCCACCACGAGGCCGAAGTCGAGAGCGCCCAGCGACAGCAGACTGGCCGCGATCCCGAACCGCCACATGCCGGCGAACGCGAAGAGCATCGACAGCGGGATCGCCAGCGCGACGACGAACGCGGCCCGCAGGTTGCCGAGGAACGCGAACAGCACGGCGATCACGAGAAGGCCGCCCTCGAAGAGGTTCCGGCGCACGGTGTCGATCACAACGTCCACCAGTTCGGTGCGGTCGTAGACGACCGTTACTTCCACGTCCGGCGGGAGCGTCGGCCCGATTTCGTCGAGCTTCTTGCGCAGCGCGGTCGAGACGCTCTTCGAGTTCTCGCCCATTGTCGAGAAGCACAGACCGAGAATCGCCTCGCCGCGCCCGTCGGCGGTCACCGACCCGCGTCGCAGTTCCTGCCCGACTTGCACTTCGGCCACGTCGCGCACGCGGATCGCCGCGCCCTCGCGGTTGGAAGTCACAACGATCCCGCGCATCTGCTCCGGGTCGGCGGTGCGCGCGAGGCCGTGAACGAGGAGGAACTGGGTGTTCTGGCGCACACCCCCGCCGCCGACGTTCTGATTGTTCTCTTCGAGCGCGGTCACCACTTGGGCGAAGGTGATCCCGTGCTTGAGGAGCCGGTCGGGATCAACGCGCACTTGGAACTGCTTCTCGTAGCCGCCCCACGAGTTCACCTCGGCGACGCCCGGCACCGTGCGGAGGGCGGGGCGGACGGTCCAGTCCTGTACGGTGCGCAGGTATGTGAGTCTCTCGACCCGCTCGACCTCGGTCGCCTTCTCGTAGTTCCAGCCCTTGAGCTTCACGGTGTAGTGGAACACTTCACCCAACCCGGTCGAGACCGGGCCGAGTTTGGGTCGCTGCACGTTGGGCGGAAGGGAGATGGAATTGAGCCGCCCGTCCACCAGTTGGCGGGCGAAGTGGATGTCGGTCCCGTCCTCGAAGGTGACGACCACCTGCGACAGTCCGAACTTCGATACCGACCGCAGCCCTTTCAGTTTCGGCAGACCGGAGAGCGCCTGCTCGACCGGGAAGGTGATCTGAGTTTCCACCTCTTCGGGCGCGAGCGTCGGTGCGGTCGTGTTGACTTGGACCTGCGCGGGCGTGGTGTCGGGGAAGGCGTCGATGTCTAGGCCGGCGAGCGCGAACGCCCCCGCGACCGCGCACCCGACGGCGGCGAGGGCCACCACGAGGCGGTAGCGGAGCGAGGTGTCGATGATCCAGTTCAGCACGTCGAGACTCCGACTTTCGGGGCGCTCAGTCTGTTACTCTGTTCGGCGGACGGCCCGACCGGGCCGTTAGTGTTTGCAGTCCGCTCACCCCGCGCCGAGGTTGTTGCGGAGCAACTCCGACCGCAGGAGACCACTCCCCTCGACCGCGACCCGTTCACCGGGCAGCACGCCGGCAATAACCTCCGTCACCGGTGTGCCGACTGGGGTCACGTCCTTCGCGCCGGGTCGCACCTTGCGGACGTGGAACACCTTGTACCCGTCCGTCCGGTCGAACCCTCGATCCGCGACAAACACGACGTTGCAGCAGCCCTCCCAGTGAACCGCGTCCGACGGCACGACCACCGCGTCCGGCTCGCGCCGCAGGACGACGAACGCGGTGCCGAACGTGCCGGCGCGGAGCCGCCCGTCGGGGTTGGGCAGTTCCACCCGCACGGGAACCGTCCGCGTCTTCTCGTCGGCGGCCGGGCTGATCCACCCCACGGTCCCGCCGACCGTAGTGCCTTGGTCGGGCGTGAAGCGGACGTGTTGTCCGGCCTTTACGCGGTCAGCGTCCTCGGACCGCACGCGCAGGGTCAGCCACACGCGGCCGGTGTCGGCGACGACGAGCAGCGGCTTCGACGGGTCGGCCGCTTGTCCGGGGTTCGCCGCCCGCGCGACCACCTCGCCGTCGAAGGGCGCGCGAACGGGTAACAGGTTGGCGGAAGCGGTCTCCTTTGCGAGTTCGGCCTTGAGCGGGTCGTGAATGCCGAGGAACCGCAGCCGGTCGGCGCGTTCGGCGGGCGAAAGCCCCTTCACCTCATCGGCGCGGATGGGCAAGTTCAGGTTGGCGAGCGATTGCTCGGCGAGGAGCCGCCGCACCTGCGCCTCTTCGAGCGCGGCCTCCGCCTCGCGCACCTCTTGGCCGGTGACTGTGGCACCCTCCAAAGATTTCTTCTGCGCGAGTGCTTGGGCGCGGAGTTCGACGAGCGCGAGGGTCTGCTGGAACTCGGCCTTCGCCTTCCCGACTTCGACCGCATCGATCAGCGCGATAACGTCGCCGGCCTTTACT
Source organism: Gemmata sp. (assembly GCA_022843445.1). GTDB lineage: Bacteria > Planctomycetota > Planctomycetia > Gemmatales > Gemmataceae > Gemmata. Next base: position 6,909 of record JALHNS010000229.1, on the reverse strand, counting down.
TGGTCTCCGACCTGACGCTCGACCCGACGGACGACACCCGGCAACCGTGCGGACAGTCGTGCCAGCCGGGTCGGGTCGTAGCCGACCTCGCCGGGGGCGGTGACGCCCTCGACGACCGGGGCCGTGCCGACCGGCTCGATCACGATGCCCAACCGAGCGACGACTTCGGCGGACGCCAGTTGGACGCGCCGCTCGTGCAGTTTGCACTTCTTGCCGTTGGGCGGGCGCGGCACGAACGCCAGCGCGCGCCGGGCGCGGTCGGCGTCGGCGGGGCTGAAACTGGCCGGGGCCGGGGTCTGAGCCACCGCCGGATCGCAGAACGGGCAGTCGTGGACGCCGAACTCCGCGCACCAGCCGGTGCGCGGCGGGCGCGGGAGGAGGGTTCGGTCGCACTCGACACAGACCGATTCCGGTACGTTGTGTTCTTTGCACCAGTCGTCGGCCGCGCGCCGCTCTTCGCCCCAGAGGGCCGACGACTTGGGCACTTGCCAACCGGCGGCCCCGCCCGCGCAGACGACCCCGACCAATCCGGCAAGGGCGGCGACCGCCGGGACGCACCGCCACAGCCGGCCAACGGCGTGCCGAATTCGAGAGCCGCTCGGTGTCGGGGCTGCCGCCGGATCGTGCGCCGCGTGTGTATCGCTCATCGGTCGCCCTTCATGTGTGTCTGGTCCCTGAAGCGGTCAGTGGCCTGTGTCAAAGCCGTCGATGCCCCGCGTCAGTTCGGCGAGCAACAGTCCGCTCCCTTTGGTCGCCACAACCTCGTCTGCCTTGAGGCCCGCGACGATCTCGGTGTTCTCCGCGTCCTTCGCGCCGATGCGCACGGGCCGGGCGCGGAACGTCTTCGGGCCGTTGGGCTTCAAGTAGTCCGGGTGCCGCACGAACGCGACGGGGTGGCCCCGGAACGTCTGCACCGCGTCGTGTGGCACGAGGATCGCCTTCGACTCCCGCCGCAGGACGATCTGACCCTGACCGAGCGTCCCGGCGCGAAGCCGGCCGGTGTCGTTGGGCAGCGCGGCACGAACCGGCACCGTCCGTGTTGCCGCGTCTGCCGTTCGCCCGATCCACTCGACCTTCCCGCCGAACTCGTCCACCGAGCCGTCGGTGCGGAACCGAACGGTCTGCCCGACGGCAACCCGTCCGGCGTCTCCGGCTCGAACGTGAAGGGTGACCCAGACGCGGCGCGGGTCGGCGACCACGAGCAGTGAGCGGCCCGGTTCGGCAGCCTCACCCGCCACGGCGTCGGCGGACAGCACCACGCCGGCGAACGGCGCGCGAACCGGAATCAAGTTGGCGGTCGCGGCCTTCGGGTCGAGTCCGGGGGTGCCCGCCGGCACGCCAAGAAGCCGCATCCGCTCAACGACTGTTTCGACGGGCAGGTCGCGGTAGTCGGCGGGTTTTGCCGTGATGTCGAGGTTGGCGAGAGCTTGGGCAGCGGCTAGGAGTTTGGTCTCGGCCTCCGCAACGGCGGCCTCCGCCTCCCGCACGCTCTGCGCGGAGACCGCCTTCGCGGCGGCACGCCGACCGGCCAACGTCTGCTCGTGAAGCCGGACGTGGACAAGTGCCTGCTGGAACTCGGCCTTCGCTCGGCCCGCATCGCCCGCGTCCACCAGCGCCATCACCTCGCCGGCCGCGACCGGATCGCCGGCCGTCTTGGTCACCCGCCACACCGTCCCGGCCGCCCGTGGCCCGACCCGCGCAACGAGCGCGGGGTCGAACCCGACTTCGCCGGGAGCTTCGACCACCTCGGCGATACCCCCCGGCCACGCCGGCGCAATTGCGATCCCGGCAGCGTCCACCGCGTCGGCCGAATCGAACTCAATCGTGACCTCGCGCCGGAGGGCGGTCGGGATGTCGTGTCGCGCCGAGAGTAGCGCACCGACCCGCACGCGCGCGAGTTCGGCGGGTGCCGACCGTGGCTGCTCAGTCTGTTGGGTAGTGCCAAAGGTCCAGTCGGTACGGTGCCCCCAAAACGCGACCCCAATCAACCCGGTGGCGACCAAGACGAACGGCACCGTCCGCCGAAGCCAACTGACCAAGCCGGTGGGCGCGGCAGCGGATGTCCCCGCGCCGGTGGCGTGCGTCGTACTGTCGGTCATTGCCTCGCCTCGCAGTGCTTCTGGAAACGGGGTCGCCTCGGAACGATTCGCGCGTCCGGTTTCAAGCGCCGCAGGGCGGCGTGAACCGGAACGGGTAATGCTGAGGAGATCGGAAGGGACTCGCCCCAGAACGGGCGCGGCGATGCTAGATCAGAAGCGCGCAGTGGCGCACGAAAAGGGGCTGTGTGGTCGGATACAGCGCGGGGGCCGGTCGGTTGGCGCGCGGGGCGACGACCTCAACGAACCGCTCAACGAACTGAGCGGCGAGACCGAGTGGGGCCTGCTCCGTGACGGTCGGGATGACGACCCGCCCGATGGGACCGGCCGCCACCACGGGGCAACCCGAACACGGTGATTGCGGATTCGGCGAGGGTGAAGTCGGTGCCGAGGGCGGGTGACGTTCGCGCGCGGTCTCGGTACTCGCCACAACCCGTTCGTGGATTTGCGACGTTGCGGCCGAAGCCGCCGGACGACAAGCCGGGCACGAGCAGCCGGACTCATCGGCGGAGGCGACGGTCTTCGGCGCAAGGGTGGATTCGTGCGCGTGGTGTGGTGTGACCTGCCCGAAGTGAACGAACTGACAGAAACACATGCCGGGTGGTAGCAGCGCCTGAACGGTGACCAGAATTGTCGTAACGATGCGGATCACCCGGACCCCGCGAGCATTCAACGAGAGGACTCCCCGCCACCTATTATTGTACATCCGAGAGTTTCGGCCGTCGAGTGCATCTGTTGGCCCCGACTCTCACCGGAAGCGCGCGACCCGCGTCGGGCATCGGGCTGATTCAACTTGAACTACCGACGGACGCAGCGACATACGCGCGCCCAGCAAGAACCAGCGCGAGTTCGGGAAATGGCGACGGGCGACCCATTTGGGTCGCCCGTCGCCATTTCCACGTCGCCGACTACCGAATTGAGTGGACGCCGTCGCCGAGCCGCAGCAGGGCGCGATAGGTGAGTCCGGTCGGACCATGCACCTGACCCGGTTGCAGCACGTCCCACTGGCGCACAACGTCCTCGGCGGTGCGGGCGAACCGCACCTTCACGAGGCAACCGAGGAAGAGGATGTGGATTCGCTGAATGGCGAAACCCTCCGTCATGTTGCCCGGCATCCTCCGCTGCCGCTTACGGGGGAACACGCGTTCCGCTATACTTCCCATACACCGTCGGGAGCGAACCACGGTTCTTTTGCCCGACGTTATTTCACCTTTTCAATAGCCTCCCTCGCCGCCTCGCGCACCCGTTGGTCGGGGTCCATCTTCGCCGCTTCGATTGCTTTCAGGGCCGCCTTCGCGTCCGCGCCAAACACCCCCAGCGCGTTCACGGCAACCAACCTCACCTCCGCCACCGGGTCCCCGCGCACGGCGGCGGCTAGGGCCGCGACCGACTCCTTGCTCGCTTTGGTTTTCGCCAGCCCCTTTGCGGCCGACAACCGGGCCGCCGCGAAACCGTCCTTCGACAGCCCCTGCACGAGCAGAGCTGCTACCGCCGGGTCATCTGGGGCCAGCGCTGCCAACGTGTCTACGACCGCCGGCACCTGCGGCCATCCGCCGGGCTGACTAATCTGGGTCTTGTACCACACAAGAACGGGCACCGCCGCCCGCCCCTCGGCACCGAGTTGGGCGAGGGCGGTCACCGCCTCCGGCCGGCCCGACGATCCCATGAAGAGAAGGTCGGCTTCGCTCAGTGGCGAAACGAGCGCTGCGACCGGTGCGTGCACGCCGGGGTTCACCTTCTTGAGGGCGTCGAGGGCTGCGACCCGCACCTGCGTAGAGGGGTCGAACAGCGCTCGGCAGAGCGGCCCCGTCGCGGTCTTCGCCTTCGTCCCCATCTTGAGCAGTTCGTCTGCCGCTTTCATCCGGTCGGCTGGCGTCTTTCCTTTGCTCAGTTGCACGACCACTTCCGCAACCTGCGCGTCCACAGCGGCCTTCCCCGCAGCGGTCGCAGTCACGGCCGCAATCTCAATCGCGAGGGCGGTCGTCGGCGTCAGATCAGGGGACGCACTCTCCGGGAGCGACTCGACCACCGACCGGTCGAAGCGAATGACCTGATCCACCTCACGCAGGCCGAAGACGGCCGGCGGCAGGGTGAGGTACAGTTTCTTTCCTTCGCCCAGATGTTTGGACTCGAAGATGAGGTAGTAGGTGCCGGTCTGCCGCTCGGCCAACGGCCCGGCGGGCGTCTCGCCCTCGAACCGCCACCGCCGAGTCGGGGTCGCGGCCAACTCGTTGGCGACCACGGTACCGGGCGCTACCGGGACCTCGAACCGTCCGTAGTCGAACGGGGTCCGCCACTCGTCGTGAATCCACGCTTCGCCGCCACCGGCAGGGGGCGCGAAACTGTACATTTCCTGCCGCTTGTTCTTCACCTCCAACTTGACCACGAGATACTTGTCGCGGGTGCGGGCCGTCGCGCCGGGGTTGGGTCCGTTGGGACCGAGGACGATGACCGGCCGACCGACGTAGACGCCGGTGACGCGCACCGCGATGCCGTGGTGTTCGATCCCCTCTGGGTGATCCACGCCAGCCGGGACCGGTAGGTCCGGGTCGCCAACGAGCGTGCAATCCGCCAGAACCACCTCGTTGTGGGCAGCCGGCAACCCGCCCGCCCCCCGCGCGGCACCCGCTCCAACACACTTTCCGCGAACGACCACTTCGGCACGCGCTGGCAGCCGAGCCGCAACGGTGTCCGACTTGGGGTCCATGCGACACCAAACCACAGGCCCACCGGAGCGGGAGCCAGCGAGTTGAAGTACAACCTCGCCGTTCGCGTGGCGGCCCGGTGGGTGGACCACTGTTCCGGTGACGGTGAAAATCACCCCGTCGTAGCCGGGACCTCGCCGGTAGCGGTCGAGCAAATCAGCGGCAGTGTACCGCACGCTGCTGACGCGGGGTTCCGGTTGTTTCGGGACACGCGGCGGGTCGGGTTCCTTCTTGGTGGGCGGCGGATCGGCGGGCGGAGCCACGGCGACCGGCGGTTCGTCCCGCTTTGCCGGACGCAACACGAACCACCCGACCGCGACGCCGGCGAGAAGAAACACCAGCCCGCTGGCGACGAAGATCACGCGCGAGCGCCTGCCACCCGATTCTTGAGCGAGGTCGTCAAGTTCCAGAGGTGCGTCCTCGGCCGGGGCTGAGGAAGGCGAGAACCGCTTCCCGCACTGTTCACACCGCATGCGGGCATCTGCGGCAAGGTCGCCCGCGACCTCACAGGACGCGGAACAGCTCGGGCAAGTGACACGCGGCATAAGCCACCTTCGGGCGGATGGGCTGCGTCGCGTGTGTCGCCGGAAGCCGGTCTCTGTCGTTCACCCCCGCGCACGCATGATGTGATCATAACAGAACGTGAACTCTGAAAACGTAGTGTTTTGTTAATGTGGTTTCTCAGGGTACAGACCGGGTGATATGGGCACCACCCTACTCCGGTCGTGCCCTGTGGAACTCAACGACTTCCAAACCCGCTTCGCAACAGTCCTCCGTCGGCGTCGGCTGCTCGCGCGGCTCAACCAAGAGGAACTCGCGGAAAAGGCCAAGCTGCACCGGACGCACATTTCCGTCTTGGAGCGCAAGGCACAGGTGCCGTCGATGGTCGCCGTGCTGAAGATCGCGACGGCGCTAGGGTTGACGCTCGCCGAACTGTTCACCGAGGTGGAGTCGGACGAGGAGCCGGAGGCCGAGCCGCCGGAACTCCCGAAGGGTCGGCCGCCGAAGACGGGTCGCAAGGCCAAACAACGGGCTGGCACGGGTCGGAAGAAGTGACGCGATCACCTTGGGACGACAGTCCGTGTTGCCCAACGAGACAAGTTCAACCAAGGGGACGCGACCGAGCAGCGAAGTTGCACGTCACGAGCAGCCCGCCGGACGATTCTCTCCGAGGCGTGGGACGAGCATCCCAACTTGGCGACGGTACTCGTCGTAAGTGTCGCCGAAGGCGCGCCGCAAGTCTCGCTCCTCCAACCACACGCCGACGAAGATGTAGAGCGTCGTCATCCCGGCGAACAAGAGGTGGCCCCACGTCATCGTCGGCGTCGCCCAGAAGGCGATCAAGAAGCCGAGCATGATCGGGTGGCGGACGAGTCGGTACAGACCCCGAACACGGAACTGCGGCGGGGTATACGGCCGGCCCCGCGCGAACAGGACCACCTGCCGCAGGCCGAACAGATCGAAGTGGTCGATCAGGAACGTCGAGACCAGCACCGTGAGCCAGCCAACGCCGAACACCGCCCACAGCGCGGCCGACCACGGCGGTTCGACCGACCACACAGCGCCCGGCATCGGCCGCCACAGCCAGAGCAACAAGATCAGCGCCAAGCTGCTCGCCAAGACATAGGTGCTGCGCTCGACTTGCGGCGGCACCGCCCGCGTCCACCACCGCTTGAACGCCGGCCGCGCCATGACACTATGCTGGACCGCGAACAGGCCAAGTAGCACCACATTCACGCCGACCGCTTCGGTGAGCGGCACTACCGTATCGGAGTCGATGGCCTTCGGGATGACGAGGTTGCCGACGAACCCGATGGCGTAAAGGAACGTGCCCAAGAACACAAAGTAGCAGGCGATCCCGTAGGCCAACGCGAGGAACTTTGTCATTGGGACGACTCCGTGGACCCGTCCGGCTTGCGCGCGGTTACCAGTCCGCCCTGCGTGCGGGACGACGTGACGTAGCCGGTCCAGCCGTGGAACACCGCGTCGGCGAACCCGGCCTCGGTGAGCATTTGGAGGAGCGACCGCCCCTTCACCGCGCCGGCGATTCAGTCCGACCACGCGCCCTTCCGTTCGACCTCGCTTTCCGCCACGTCGTCGCCCAAGAG
>JALHNS010000228.1 GCA_022843445.1 Gemmata sp. | reverse complement strand
GGCATCGGGCTGTGCGAGCTGTGGTGGCTCGTCGCGCCGGCGCTGGTCGTGTTGGGCTGCGCCACTCTCGCGCTGTTGTGGAAGCACTCGGACCCGGACGCGCGCGCGTCGGCGCTGGCGCTGATCGCGATCGCCGCGGGGCTCTTCGGCCTCGCGCTCGCAATTGGAATCGGGCGCGGCGCGTGGGGCCCCGGCGGCGGCATCTGGTCGCGGTACAGCATTGTGGTGTGGCCGCTGGCGGCGGCGGCGTTTCTGGCGTGGGCGCGCGCGGGCCGCAAGTGGGTGCCGTTGCTGCTGTGCGCGGCGGCGGCGGTCGCGTTCCCCGGCAACGTGGGAACCGGGATCGTGAACGGCTCGCGGGTGAAGAACGAGTACTTCGCCATCGAAGCGGATCTCGCCGCGGGCCTCACGCCGCAGCAGCTGACGAACAAGGACGACCCGCGCCGGCCGTTCCCGGCGGGCGCGCATCAGGGGCGCGAGGCGGCGGCGGTGCGCGCGATTCCGCTGCTCAACAAGGCCCGAATCGGCATCTTCGCGGGGAGGTGAACCGGTGCCCGACCTGTCGCTGGAGTGGTGGCTGATCGGCGGCGCGGCCGTCGCGCTGGTGGCGGCGCTCGCGGCCCGTTGGCTGTGGCACCTCGGGCGCGCCGTTCACGTGGAACGGTGCCGCGAACTGTTCCGCCTTCAGCACGAGCGGTTCGAGGAGCAACTGGTGAAGGCCGCGAGCGCGACCGGGCTGCCGCGCGGGCTGCGGTGGGTGGCGTGCCGCATCACCGGCGAGGCGGTGCTCGTGCGCGACTCCGCGACCGGCGGCATCGTGGCGCTGGTGCCGGTGCAGATCGACTTCGAGCCGGTCGAAGGCTCGGACATGGAGGGCGTGCCCGCGGCCCGCGAGCCGCGCCCCGCGACCGCCGTGTTCACGTTCCACGCGGGCGGTTGGACCACCGCGGGCCGCGTCGTGTTCAACCACACGCCCGAACAGACCGTGACCGCGTTCCCCGAACTGCACCGCCTCCCGGACCCCGCCTGAGGGTTTTTGTGCTGTGGCTGGCCTCTGTGAGGCCGGCGCTGCGCGCGTCGCACAGCGCCGGCCTCACAGAGGCCAGCTACAGGTTGGGACACCGGCGCTACCGCTGTTTCGCCACGAAGGTCATCAGGTAGAGCAGTACCACCGCGCCGACGGTCGCGGTGAGTAGCGCCCCCACCAGTCCGCCGGCGCTGACGCCCGCGAGCGAAAACAGGAAGCCCCCCAACAGCGCGCCGAGCACGCCAACGATCAGGTTGCCGACCAAGCCGAACCCGCTGCCCTTGAAGAACTGACCGGCGAGCCAGCCGGCCGCGAGGCCGATCAGGGCGAACCACAGGTACTCCATCTCGCGCTCCGTGAGTGTGCGGGCGAAGTTCGTTGCGGCGCGCGCCGCCCGTCGCCATAATACACCCATTCACCCGCGCCGCACGGCCGCGCGCGCGGGACAACACCGGCCGCGGGCGTTCCGCCGCCGGTGCCACGGACGGCCCGCTTCGGACGACCGAACCTCCCCTACAGAACCGGTTCGCCCGTCGCACCTCGGACCCCGCCCCGGGGCTTGACACCGACGACCGCGGCCCGCGCCGCGCCGAAGATTCATGCGGAGCGCTTGACACCCGAACCCTCGCTCACTGCCGGTTCGCTCTGCCGAAGTACGACGGGCCGCCGCTTGGAGTGGCCCAGATGCTAACCCCGGAGGCCATCGGGCTGGCCGCTGCCGTCGCGCTGTTCAGCGCCGGCGGCGCGTTCCTGCTCGCGCGCCGCAAGACCCCACCGCCGCCGCAGAACGCCGGCGGCGCGCTCGATCCCGATACCGTGCGCCGGTCCGAAGAGCACGGCAAAGAGCTGATCGAGCGCGCGCGCCGCGACGCCGACCAGATCGTGCGCGACGCCGAACTGCGCGCCCGCGACGACGCCACCCGCCGCCGCGACGAACTGTCGCGCGAACTCGAAACGGCCCGCGCCGAACTGCGCGAGAAGGAGCGCCGCGCCGAAAAGCGCGAGGACGCCGCCGAACAGAAGCAGAAGGAACTGGCCCGCGAGGCCAAGCAACTCGACGCCCTCAAGCAGCAAACCGCGGAGCGCAAAGAGGCGCTCGACAAGAAGGCCAAACAACTCGACGAACTGATCGAAAAAGAAACGAAGGTTCTGAACCAACTTTCCGGCCTCAGCCGCGAGGCCGCCGAGAAGATGCTGCTAGAGAAGCTCGCGCGCGAGCTCTCGAACGAGGTGGCGGCCCGCATTCGCAAGCACGAAGAGCACATCAAGCAGGCGGCCGAGGCGAAGGCCCGCGAAATCATCACGGTCGCCATCCAGCGGTACGCGGCGCACCAAACCGCCGGCGCGACCGTGAGCACCGTGGACATCCCGTCGGACGACATGAAGGGCCGCATCATCGGGCGCGAGGGGCGCAACATCCGCACCTTCGAGAAGCTCACCGGCGTGGACGTGATCGTGGACGACACCCCCGGCGTCGTCATCGTGTCCACGTTCGACAACGTGCGCCGCGAGACCGCCCGTATCGCGCTCACAAAGCTGATTCAGGACGGCCGCATTCACCCCACGCGCATCGAAGAGGTGGTGCTGGAAACGCAGGCCGAAATGGAGAAGCACATTCAGGAACTCGGAAACAAGGCGCTCATCGACGCCGACGTACCGGGCGTTCACGACAAGCTCGTGTACCTGCTCGGCCGGTTGCGGTTCCGCACCAGCTACAGCCAAAATGTGCTCGCACACTCCATCGAGGTCGCGCACCTGTGCGGCGTAATGGCGGCGGAGTTGGGGCTGAACCCGGCGCTCGCGCGCCGGTGCGGCCTCTTGCACGATATCGGGAAGGCCGCCGACCACGAGATGGAAGGCGGCCACCCCAAGGTGGGCGCGGAACTCGCGCGGCGGTACGGCGAGCGCAGCGAGGAAGTGCTGCACGCCATCGCCGGGCACCACGACGACGTGACCATCGACCACATTTACACGGTGCTGGTGGCCGCCGCGGACGCGATTAGCGCGAGCCGGCCCGGGGCGCGCCGCGAGACGCTCGAAAAGTACGTTAAGCGCCTGATGGACCTCGAAGCGGTGGCGTGCGGGTTCCCAGAGGTGGAGCAAGCGTTCGCAATTCAAGCGGGCCGCGAGCTCCGCGTGATCGCCAACGCCGGCCGCACGACGGACGCGGACGCGGTGCGCGTGTGCCGCGACATCGCCCGCGCGATCGAGCAGCAACTGGACTACCCCGGCGAAATCAAGGTGACGGTGATCCGCGAAAGCCGCGCCATCGACGTGGCGAAGTAGGGCGCGACTATTCGGCAAACGTTTCCGGTGCGCCGATTACGTCGGTATCGAAGCGCACTTTCTCGTCGAACCAATCGTTCGTCTCGGTCAACACCGGGACGACGTGCGGGCCGAACCCGTGATCGACGTAGTGCGCGCCGAGCGTGAACTTCTGGTCTTCGGAGATCAGCGTGTGGCAACCCTCCCACAGAAACGCATGGATTTTGCGCTCCTTCGTTAGGTTATTCAGGTAGCCGTTCGCCTTCGAGCGAGTGCCGAACGAGTCCGCGAGCGCCGCGACCGTCACCGGGAGCACTCGCGTGACTCCGAGGTCGATCATCTCGTTGACGTGCCCGCGCATCATTCCACCGGAGACGATTTCGTCCAAATACAGGAGGTGGTCGAAGCCCATCTGCTTGATGCACCAGTCGCGGAGCCGGCGCAGTTCGAGTACGTTCGCGTACCGGCCGCTGGCACGAACGCCCGCGCCGCGAATCTCCAGTTCGTCCGGGTAGGACACGAAGCTCGACGTGACCGCGTGGTACTCCTCGAACCGCTCGGGGCGGACGTCCGTGAAGTGCCGCTTCACTGCGCGCCAAATCGGTAGCGCGCCGCGCAGCGGGAGGTACACGAGGCACCGCTTGCTGCCCGCGAGCGCCGCTTCGATCCGCGGAGCGAGCTTCGCCGCCGCTTCGCGGTAACTGTCGTGAATCGTCACGTCGTAGACGTACCGCGTCTCGTGCGGGTGCGATTTTGTGTACAGGTGCCGGCCGTTCAACCGGAACCGCTCGCCGGTCGGCTTCAGCACTGACGTGAGGATGTTCTTTCCGACCGCTGCAATGTGTGCGCGCCACTCGGCTTGCGAAGTCACGTCGAAGCACTGATCGTACTGGACGTGGTCGCGGCGGTCGCCCGGGGCCTGCGTGCGAATGTAGAGCTTCATGACCCGACGGAGGCGCTCGTCCAGCGGCAGGTTCGCGCGTCACTTTAGAAGCCCATTCCCCACCGCGTTGCGAGCGCTTGCCGCTCACTGGCGTTCGCGGCTCGTTTCGGGCACTGTGCGCATGACGCGCAGCGCACCCATTCGCCGTCCGGTCGCGCCGCGTGGACCGCGTAGCGGTTCGTGCCGATGCCTTTGGCTATTTCCAAGAATCCGCGGTCGAACTCCAACAACAGCGCCGTCCACCAGTCGAACCCACACGGCACGTAGTCCCGAATCGCGAGTTCCCGCCAACCTTCAAGAGGGAGCGAGACCGGCCCGCCACCGATCCAAGCCGCGCGAAAGGTCGCTCCACTGAGCAGTTGTCCGTTCGGCTGTGGGTGTGCCGTGTGAAGCGACTCACTCGTTTCGAGTGGCGCTGGTTCGCCCCATTCCGGGTTGATCCACAATTCCGAGAGGCGTAACCACGCGATCGTGATCGGTGCGCTTGGCCCAATATGTACTGGGATCGGTTCGTAGCTCGGCAGTGCTCTCCGAAAGCCGCGCTTCAGGAACTCAACGGTTTCCTGTTCGAGTTGCAGCCCGACGCGCGAGTGGAAGTATTGGCACACGAGCTGAATCTGCCCGTGCAAGTCGTCGGCGCAGTGCATCGTGCGTCACTCGCCTCCAACGAAGTGATTTGTCGAGCCGCCGGCGTAAGCCGGCCGCTTTGCTTGGATGAACCCGGCCGGCTTCCGCCGGCGGTTCGACAACACGGCACATCCGTCGGCCAGCGCGCGGTTCACTTCAGAAGGCCCTTCACGACGTTCCCGTACACGTCCGTGAGGCGGTAGTCGCGGCCCGCGTGCCGGTACGTCAACTTCTCGTGGTCGATGCCGAGCAGGTGCAGAATCGTCGCGTGGAAGTCGTGAACGTGGACCTTGTCTTCGGCCACGGTCGATGCGATGTCGTCGGTTTTGCCGTAGGCGATGCCGGGTTTCGTACCGCCGCCCGCGAGCCACGACGAGAAGCACGCCGGGTGGTGCCCGCGGCCCTTCGCGCCGTCTTGCCCCGGCGTGCGCCCGAACTCCGTCGTCCACACCACGAGCGTGTCGTCCAGCATTCCGCGCTGCTTGAGGTCCGTGAGTAGCCCCGCGATGGGCTTGTCGATCATCTTCGCCAGCGGTTCGTGCGCGCCCATGTCCGCGTGCGAGTCCCAGTTGTTGGACGAACTGCTGTCGATGATTTCCACGAACCGCACGCCGCGCTCCGCGAGCCGGCGCGCGATGAGGCACTGCCACCCGTAGCTCTCGGTGTCGCCGCGCGTCACGCCGTACAGTGACAGCGTGTCGTCACTCTCTTTGCTCACGTCGAACGCTTCCGGGGCCTCGGTCTGCATCCGGTACGCGGTCTCGAAGGTGCGCACGCGGGCCGCGAGGTCGGTGTCGGTGGCGCGGGCCGCGAGGTGCTTCTTGTTCAGCGCGTCCGCGAAGCCGAGTTCCAGTTCTTGCAACTCCGCGGTCGCCTTCTGCGGCTTCACGTTCGGCACCGGCTCTTTGCCCGGCAGCACGCGCGTGCCTTGGTGGTACGCGGGGAGGAAGTCGTTCGCGAACACCTGCGTTCCCGCGTACGGGAGGTGCGGCGCGATCACCACGAACGACGGCAGGTTGCGGTTCGCCGTGCCGAGGCCGTAACTGAGCCAACTCCCGATGCTCGGGCGCGCCGCGAAAAACGAACCCGTGTGAATGGCGAGCGTGGCCTGAAAGTGCTCGTTGTTGTCGGTGCTCATCGAGCGGACGAGGCACACGTCGTCCATCTTCTCGCGCAAGTGCGGGAACAGGTCGCTGACTTCGGTGCCGCACTTCCCGCCGGGCTTGAAGGCCCAGCGCGGCTTGAGCAGTGGGCGCTTTTCGAGCGACAGCCCGCCGCCGACGCCGAGCGTTTTGCCGTCGGCCGCGAACAGTTTGGGCTTGGGGTCGAACGTGTCCATCTGCGATACGCCGCCGGTGCTGAACAGCCAGATGACGCGCTTGGCTTTGGGCGCGAAGTGTGGCTTCTTGGGCGCGAGCGGGTCTTCGGCCGCGATCAACTCCGAGAGCAGCGCCGGAAACAGCGCGCTACCCGCGAGGGCGGAGCGCAGTGCAAAGCGCCGCGTGGGGTGTTGGTTGGTCATTGTTGCCTTTCTGTGGTCCGGTCACTCCGTGACCGGATTACAAAGCGAAGAGCACAGCGACGTACGAGCAAATTCAGGTGGACAGCGTTTCAAATCCGGTCACGGAGTAACCGGACCACATTAATCCAAGTACACGAATTCGTTGCTCATGTAGAGGGCGCGGGCGAGGCTCTCCCACGCGGCTTGCGCGCTCAACTTCGCGCGAAGTTTCTCGACGTAGGCGGTCGCAGCTGTCACTTCGTCCGCGGTCGGCGTACGCGCGAAGAGCAGCTCGTAGGCGCGGCGCACGCGGGCCGCGTCGGTGTCGGCGTCTTTCTGGACGCGCGCGGCGAGCGCCTTCGCTTGCGCGTGAACGAACGGGTCGTTCATCAAGTACAGCGCTTGAAGCGGGGTCGTACTGGTAATGCGGCGCTCGGTGCTCGCGTTCGTGTCCGCGCCGTCGAACAGCGCCAAGAACGGGTGCCGCGCGAACCGCTGCGTCATCAGGTACACGCTCCGCTTATTCGTCTCGTACACCGCTTTGAACGGGTGGTGCTGCGTAAAGTTCCACGTCTTCGCTTCGGGGAACGGGTGCGGGCCGCCCGGCACGCGGTCGAGCGCGCCGCTCGTGGCGAGCAGCGCGTCGCGCACGCTTTCGGCGTCGAGCCGGCGACGGTCGAAGCGCCACCACAGCGCGTTCCCGGCGTCGCGCTTGAGCGCGGCTTCGTTGTCCGCGCTCGATTGCTGGTAGGTGTGCGACAACACGATGAGCCGGTGCAGGTGCTTCACACTCCAGTTGTGCGAAACGAATTCGGACGCGAGCCAATCTAGTAGCTCCGGGTGCGTCGGCGGTTCGCCAAGTGCGCCGAAATTACTCGCAGTGCGCACGATCCCGCGGCCGAATTGCCAGTGCCACACGCGGTTCACGAACACGCGCGCCGTGAGCGGGTTCCGCGCGTCCGCGAGCCAGTTCGCGAGGTGCAGTCGGCCGCTGCCTTCAGTTCCTTCGGGCAGTTTCGACGCGCCGAGCACTTCGGGGAACCGTCGCGGCACTTCCGCGCCGAGGCGCTCCGGGTCGCCCTTCAGTTGCATCCGCGCGTTCCCGACGCGGTGCTTGCCCGCGGTCTTGCCTTCGGCCACCGCGTAAGCCGTCTCGAACGGCACCGGTTGCTTCGCGTGCTTCTCGCTCTCGGCTTGCGCCGCGCGCTGCTGCCGCTTCAACTCTTCGATGCGCTTGTTCAGCGCCGCGACCTGCTCCTTGTGGTCCGGGGAGTCTTTCTTCGCGTCGAGCGCGGTCAGTTCCTTCTCCGCGGCGCGCCACTCGGTGGTGCGCGCCTTCACGCGGGCGTCGAGTTCGTCCTGTTTCGCTTTTCGCTCCTTCTCGAACGCCGCGACTTCCGCGGCCGAAGCGAGCGGCACGAAGTCGCGCTGCACTTTGTCCAGTTCGATGCCCGGCCGCGGGTAGCGCGTGCTGCTGAAGAAGCCGTAGAGCGCGTAGTAATCGGCCTGCGTCAGCGGGTCGAACTTGTGATCGTGACACCGGCAACAGCCCATCGTGACGCCGAGAAACGCGCGACCCAAGTTGTCGATCTGGTCTTCGTAAGTGAGGTGCCACGGGTAGCGGTCGTCCTCGTAGCTGCCGAACCGCTTCGTGTTGGCGATGTAGCCCGTGGCAATCAGCTTCGCGCGCCGGTCGGCTTCGTCCTTCGCCGGGAGCAAGTCGCCGGCGATCTGCTGACGCACGAACTCGTTGAACGGCAGGTCCGCGTTGAAGGCGTCGATGATCCAGTTGCGGAAGCGGTAGTTCTGCGGGATCGGGTAATCGGAGTTGTCGCCGGCGGTGTCGGCGTAGCGAATCACGTCCATCCAGTGCCGGCCCCAGCGCTCGCCGTAGTGCGTGCTCGCGAGCAGTCGGTCAACCACTTTCTCGAACGCGCGCGGCGAATCGTCCGTCACGAAGGCGTCGATCTCTTCCGGCGTCGGCGGCAGGCCGATTAGGTCGAAGGTAACGCGGCGAATGAGGACGCGCTTGTCCGCACGCGGTGACGGGGAGAGGTTCTGCGCTTCGAGTTTCGACCGCACGAAGGCGTCGATGGCGTTCGCGGTGGCGAACTTCGTTCGCGGAACGTTGGGCCGCGTCACCGGCTTGAACGACCAGAACTGTTTGCCCTTTTCGATGTCAATCTTTCGTGTGCCGGCGTCGCCGGTGCGCGGGTCCGGCGCGCCCATCTTCACCCACGCTTCGAGGTCGGCGATCGCCTCCGCGCTCAGCTTCTCCTTCGGCGGCATCGGCTCCACGCCGGCCGCGTGCTTCACCGATTTGATGAGCAGGCTCTCCGCGGGCTTACCGGGCACCACGGCCGGGCCGCTACTGCCGCCCGCGTGCACTCCGGCGCGCGTGTCGAGGCGCAGTTCGCCCTTGAGCTTCTTGGATTCGGCGCTGTGGCACTCGTAGCAGTGCTTCACCAGCACCGGCCGCACTTTGTTCTCGAAGAACTCGATCTGTTCGGGCGGGGGTTTGGGTTCGTCGGCGCGCGCGGGCGCGACGGCGAACACGAGCGCGAGGAGCGCGACGCGGAGCATGGTGGCGGTCCACGGGGAGAGTGGCGTCGGGAGAGATGATACCCGACGCCGGCGCGGAATGCGAGAACGCGAAGGTGACTACGGCTTCTTCTCCGGCACCTGCACGACGCCGGTTTTGCCGCCCACCGTGAGCACCGAGAACGACTGCGAATCGGTCTTGCAGTTCAGCGCGCCGGCCCACAACTTCATCGGCGGGTTGCCGGCGTCGAGTACCTCGTAGGTGTTCACACCGGGCTGCGTCTGGAACTCGCGGAACGATTCGCCCGCGCCCAGCTTGCGCGGCACGCCACGCGCCTGCTTCCCGTTCGGCAGCAGCACCACCTGTTGCACCACCACCGTGTTCTTGGTGTCGTTTTTGAACGTGACCCAGCCGGCGTCGGCGGCGGTCACGAACGCGCAGGTCGCGAGGAACGCGACCGCGAACGTGAGCAGTTTGCGACGAGCGGGGAACATGGGTGGCGCACCGGTGCGGAGCAGCGTAACGCTATTCTCACCGTAGAACGCGGTTGCGGGCAAGAATTGCGCGCGAAATTCCGCGCGGACCCGGGTCCGCGCGGCGGGCGAATTGTGAGAGCGCAGGTCACGCCGCGGTACGGGGTTCCGGCTTGTCGGCGCGCAGCCCCTTCTCGAATTCCTTCACCGCGTCTACCGCGAACGGGATCGCCGGGCCGGTCCAATCGGTCAGGTTCGCCGTGAACCCGGCCTTCACCCCGGCCTGCGTCACGTGCGCGAGCAGCGCGCCCCGCGAACACAGCTTCTGCGCCGCGAGTTTGGCGTCGTAGTCCTGCAACCGGCGGTGCAACTCGGTGCCGTTCGCGGGTAGGTTCGGCTTGGGCGCTTCGGGCTTCTCCGTTGTAACAACAGCCCCGCCCGGCGGGGGCGTTCTCACAACCTCTGCGTGAGGCGCGGCCTTCGGCGCTTCCCCTTTCGATTGCGCCGTGCGCTTCGCCTTCGGCAGCGCCCACGGCGGCAGTTGCGGCGGCGAAACGATCTGCTTCTTCACGCCGTCGTAATCCACCCACTGCGCCGGAAGCCGGTACAGGTAGCGGCCGATCCCGAACTTCACAGCGGCGCGCTTCAGGGCGTCGCTGAACGCGGCCTTCAGGCGGTCGCCGCCGTCGGGCTGTTCGCTCGGCGAACCCACGTCGGTCTTGGTGATCCAGCGGTCGCCGAGTTTCAGGCGCAGCCGGCACATCACCGACCCGTCGTTCAGAATCGTGTAGCTGTCGGTCCAGTTCTCGACGCCGAGCACGTCGTCCAAGCGGTCTTGGATCAGGCGCGCGTCGATGTAGGCCATCGCGAGGCACCGGTTGTTCTTCACACTCTGTGGCTTGAACTTCACCTCGCGCGGCTCGAACGGTTCGGCGAGCGCCGACGTGAGGGCGACGAGGTTGGGGTCGCGGGGGGCGACGGTTTCGGCGGGCACGGCGGTCTCCGGGTTGAATAGTGATCGAGTGTGAGTATACTATACAAAATTGAGTTTGGCGAATGCGATGTGCGTTGCGCGAAAATGGCTCGCGCGGGAACCGGGCGCGCCAGAACAATCGAAATTGGATTGTCCGGTCCGCTTTGGCTACAATGGCGGTGCCGAGCGGTTCGCCGGTTGCGCGAACCGCAGCCAACGGGAGTTCCCCATGCGCATCACCACTCGCGCGCGCCGCGCGCTGGTCGCCGTGTTCGCCGTCGCCCTCGCACTCGCCGGCGTCGGGCGCGCCGACGACAAGCCCAACGACGACAAGCCGAAGGACGAGAAGAAGCTCACCGTCATGCAGCGCAAGTTGAAGTTCTCGCAGATGGTGCTCGAAGGGCTGGCGACGAACAACTTCGACAAGATCGGGAAGGGCGGCGACGGCCTGATCGAGTGCGTGCAGCACGCGACGTGGAAGATCAACGAGACGGAAAAGTACGTGCTCTACAGCAACGACTTCCTGCGCCGCGCCGAGGGGCTGAAAAAGGCCGCAAAGGAGAAGAACGTGGACGCCGCGGCGCTGGCCTACGTGGACATGACGTTGACGTGCGTGAAGTGCCACCAGTACCTGCGCGAACCCGCCGTGCGGTGACGGCGTTCACACGCAGCCAGCGGCGCGTCGGTCGTGACCCCGCTGAAGCGGGTCACGACC
>JALHNS010000227.1 GCA_022843445.1 Gemmata sp. | reverse complement strand
CTGCGGCGCGCCGAACACGAGCTGACCAGCACCGCGCTGGGCCCGGTGCCCGCCGGGGCGCTGGCGGGCACGGCCGCGGTACCGGATTCCCCGCTCAGCGGCACCGACGACCGCGAGCCGCCGGACCTCAGCTTCTTGCTGCCGTCGAAGGTGCCCGGCAACCTCGGCACGTTCGGGCCGTTCGAGGTGCGCGGCGTGGTGGGCCGCGGCGGCATGGGCGTGGTCCTCCGCGGGTACGACGCGGCCCTGAACCGCGAGGTGGCGATCAAGGTGATCGACCCGCAGTTGGCGACCAACGCGCAGTACCGCGAGCGGTTCGAGCGCGAGGCCCGCGCCGCCGCGGCCGTGGCGCACGCGAACCTCGTGGCCGTGTATCAGGTGAGCGAAGACGCCGCCAGCGGCCTGCCGTACATCGTGATGCAACTGGTGAACGGCGAGGCGCTCGACGCGCGGCTCAAGCGCGACGGCAAGATGACCGCACGGGAGGTGTCGGCGCTGGGCATGCAGGTGGCCGCGGGGCTGGCCGCGGCGCACGCGGCCGGCCTCACGCACCGCGACATCAAGCCGGGCAACATCCTGCTGGAGCGCCCCGCGGACCGCTCCGACGCCAGCGCCCCGCGGGCCAAGGTCGGCTCCGGCGCGGCGCACCACGACAAGCACTTCCGCGTGAAGCTCACCGACTTCGGGCTGGCGAAGGCGGCCGAAGACACGCGCCTGACGCGCACCGGGTTCGTCGCCGGCTCGCCCTTATACATGGCCCCGGAGCAAGCCGCCGGCGGGCCGGTCGACCACCGCGCCGACTTGTTCAGCCTCGGCAGCCTGCTCTACGAGGCCGCGACCGGGCGCGCGCCGTTCGACGCCGGCACCCCACTGGCGGTACTGCGGCGGCTGAGCGACGAGACGCAGATGCCGCTCACCCGCGTGAACCCGGAAATCCCGAAGTGGCTCTCCGACGCGGTCGACAAGTTGCTCGCCAAGAACCCCGAAGACCGGTTCCAGACCGCCCGCGAGGTGGCCGAACTGTTCGCCGGCGAGCTGGTGAAAATGGGCGAGCTGTCGCCGCTGGACATTCCCGCCGACGTGTGCCCGGCCGCGTACCTGAAGGCGCGCGGGCGCAAGCCGATTTGCTGGAAGAGTGTGGGCCACTGCGTGATGCCGTGGGCCGGTGGCGCGGTGCTCGGCGGGCTACTGATCGGGCTGCTGTGGGCGCTCGTGCCCGCCGGCGAGCCGCACCCGCCCGCCGCGGAAGTCGGGCCGGAGCCGCGGCACGTCTTGAAGGGCGAAACCGGTGCGGTGTGGTCGCTCGCGTTCCTCTCCGACGACCGCCTCGCCGCGGGCCTCGAAGACGGCACCGTGCGCCTCTGGAACCACCGCACCGGCGCGGTGGTGCGCACGCTCGAACCGCGGCAAGAGGGCAGCGTGTGGGCGATGGACGTGTCGCACGACCACAAGTACTTAGTGTTCGCCTGCGACAACGCGAAGGTGTCGTTCTGGAACCTCGCGTCGCTGCGCCCCGCGGGCCTCGAGTTCCCGCACCCGTCGTCCACGCGGTCGGTCGCGTTCAGCCCCACCGGCAAGTTCCTCGCCACCGGGGACCGCGCGTCCACGGTGCGCGTCTGGGACTGGGAGAACCAGATCCCGGTGGAGCTGACCGGGCACCGCGGCGCGATTCACGCGCTCGCGTTCACCCCGGACGGCACCCGCCTCGCCAGCGCCGGCTCCGACGGCACCATTAAGGAATGGGAACTCAAGGGTATCAACTGGGACGACCGCAAGGGGCCGGACCCGAGCATGCAGATGAGCGACCACCGCGGCCCGGTGTACGGTCTCGCCTTCAGCCCGGACGGCACCAAGATCGCCAGCGCCGGCTGGGACGGCACCGTGCGCGTGTGGGACGCGATGAACGGCGAGCAGCTCCAGAGAATCGACGCGCACGACGGCGACGTGTGGTCGGTCAGCTTCGGCGGCGGCGGCAAGTGGGTGGCGAGCGCCGGCTCGGACGCGCACGTGAAGGTGTGGGACATCGCGACCGGCAAGGAAGTGTGGGGCTATCGCGGCCCGCGCGGGTTCCACGTCGTGCGGTTCGGGCCGGACGGCACCACGCTGGCCGCCGGCAGCCGCAGCGGTAACGTCAAGGTGTGGGACGTGAAGTAGCGCCCCGCACCGCGGCGGAACACACCATGCGCATCGGCATCTTCGGCGGCACGTTCGACCCCGTTCACATGGGGCACCTGATCCTCGCGGAGCAGTGCCGCACCCAAGCGGCGCTCGACGAGGTGTGGTTCGTGCCGAGTCACAGCCCGCCGCACAAGGGCGGGCACGTCACGCGGTTCGAGCAGCGGTGCGAGATGCTCGAACTCGCCACCGCCGGGCACCCGGCGTTCCGCGTCAGCCGCATCGAAAGCGAACTGCCCGAACCCAGCTACACCGCGCGCACCCTCGAAGTACTTCACGCGCGGCACCCCGAACACGAGTTCCACCTGCTGTTGGGTTCGGACTGCCTCCCGGACCTGCCGGGTTGGTACGAGCCGCGGCGCGTGATCGCGCAAGCCGGGCTGATTGTGGTGCCGCGGCCCGGCGTGATGCTGTGGACCGCGAAGCGCCTCGCCGCCGCATTGGGCCTTCCCGAAGAAGCGGTGCGGGTGCAGTTCGTGGCGTGCCCGATGATCGAGATCGCGAGCCGCGAGCTGCGCCGCGCGCTGCACGACGGCCTGAGCATCCGCTACCTCGTCCCGCGCGCGGTCGAAGAGTACGTCCGCGAGCGCAAGCTGTACGCCGCGGGGTAGCGGAGGGCCGAAATGTGCCGCGGCGCTCGAAGAAGCAAGAAGCCGAGTGGTGGCTCACGGCGAGTTTCGAGGCCGTGTACCGATTCGCGTACCCGGACCCGGACGTTCACCCGCTCTGGTCGCACCGCAAGGACCGGCTCCTCGGCTGCGCCGTGCTGCGCCGCTTCGAAGCGGAACTGTCGCGCAAGCAGTTGGTGTGTCTCGATCTCGCCGAGCGGTACGCCGACGACGCCGTTTCGCGCCGCGAGTTGGACAAAGCGGACGAGGCGCGATTGAGCGCGACGTCTCACGCGCGCACCCCGCGACACATTCGCAACCTCTTTGAATTCGTGGCGCGCGAGTACGTCCCGAACATGCTGCACCCCTTGAGCAGCTTTGCGCACGCACGCGCGAGCGTGGCATCCGGCGCGTATCACGGCCCCGCGTACGCCGCCGCTCGCGCCCCCGAAGAGGCAGCGCACGCCGATGCGGTGCGCGAACTGATGGGCAACCCGGTCCGCCCGGTCGCGTTCGATCCCGCGTGGCGCACGTCCGATGCGGTCGCACTCGCGCGCTCGATATACGAGTCGCGCGACTTCGGCGCGATGCCCATTCTGGCGGACGCGCTCCAAGACGCCGGGTGCGAAAACGAAGACGTGCTGAACCACTGCCGCGCCGCCGGGCCGCACGTTCGCGGGTGCTGGGTCGTGGACGGCGTACTGGGTTTGGTGTGAAACCTCGGCTCACGCCTGTGGGGGCTTCTTCGCGGCGGCGCGCGCGCGCGCCGCCGCGAGTTTCTCTTGCGACCGCGCGACGAACGCTTGCAGCCCCTTCAGCTCTTCCATCGTGACGCGGCGCGCTTTGCCCTTCGGCAGTTTGTCAAGCTTCACCGGGCCGATCGCCACGCGCTTCAACTGCATCACCTTGTGGTTCAGCTTCGCCAGCATCCGGCGGATTTCGCGGTTCTTCCCTTCGGTGAGCACCACGCGGAGCCAAGTACCGTTGCCCTGCGGCTTGAGGAACTTCGCACTCTTCGCCTTCACCTTGCCGTCGCTCAGCCACACGCCGTCGAGGAGCTTTTGCAGGTCGTCGTTCGTCGGCTTGCCCGCGACGAGGACGTAATAGGTCTTCGGTACGCCGTACCGCGGGTGCATCAGCCCTTGCGCCAAGTCGCCGTCGTTGGTCATCAGCAGCAGGCCGGAACTGCCTTCGTCGAGTCGGCCGACCGTGTACACGCGCTGTTCGACGTGCGGGAGCAAATCGACGGCCCGCGGCCGGCCCGCGGGGTCGTGATTGGTGCAGAGGTGCCCGACCGGCTTGTTCACCGCCCAGTACACGAGCTTTTCGGCGCGCACGGGGGTGTCGTCCACCGCGATCTGGTGCTTCGCGGGGTCGATCTTTAGGCCGAGTTCGGTGACGCGCACGCCGTTCACCTTGACGCGGCCGGCGGCGATGAGCTGATCGCAGAAGCGCCGCGAGCCGACGCCCGCGTGCGCGAGAAACTTGTTGAGGCGCTGCATGTGAACATTATAGCAGACAATCAGATTTGCAGCTTGCGCACCACGAGTTGGGTGCGATTCTTGTTCAGAATGACGAGCAGTTTCGCTTCGGGAATCAGGAACAGGTGCTTGTCGAGCGGGTCGGTCGCGTTGAAGAACGCTCTGGCAAGGCCCTTGGTTTCCTCCAGCCCTTCCCACGCGGTGAGCACCGGCGCGTTCACGTTCGTGCCCTTTAGCAGCGTCAAGACGACCGCTTCCGGGTTGCGCCCCTGCCGCCGGCGCTCGTACACGGAGAGGAAGTAGTCGCCGGTACTCGTGACCGCGGGGACGTACCACACGCTCTCGGTCACGCCCGTCGGCTTGCCGGCGAGTTGGTTGCCGGCGGTGCTCAGAATCTGGTCCTTCGCGTAAATCTTCTGCCCGTTGGGCGCAATGTACGCGGCGGTCGCGTTCGGGTCGCGCACGCGCCACTTCTTGCCGAACTCGTCGATCATCTTGAACCGGTCCCGGTCGTTGTAGCTGTCGCCGCCGAAGAACAGTTTGCCGTCCGCGCTCGCGCTGAGGCGGTTCCGCGGCGCGTCCACTTTCGCCTTCGAGCCTTCGACGACCGTGTTGGTGGTGAGATCGACGAGTTGGGCGTCGCCGAACGGGTCGATGGCGAGCAGCGGGCCGTTGGTGCGCGAGCCCATCGCGATGCCGGCCGCGTCGAACGCGCCGGTCAGTTCGAACTCGCCTTCCTGTTGCAGGTTCGGCAGCGAGTACACGCGGTACCGCTTGCTTTGGTTGGTCTTCACCACCACTTTGTTCGCGCCCGCGGCGATCTGCCGACCGTATTCGTTGGGCACGTTCACCGAGTTCGTGATTTCGCCGGTGTTCGCGTCGAACACTTGCAACCGACCGGTGGCGGGATAGGCGAACACGATGTAGCGCCCGCCGCCGCCCACCGACACGGCCTCGGCCGTGCCGTCGAGCAGGATCGTCTTCGGATCGTTGACTTGCAACCCGACCGGCGGGGTGATGCGCTCGACGCGCCCGCTCACCGGGCGCAGGTCGAAGGTGTCAATCACCTTCTTCGGTTCCGGCCACGGGTTCGGCGGGTTGAAGCCGCCGGGGTTCGGGTTCGGGCGCGTGCCGCCGGGGTTCGGGTTGAACGTGTTCCCCGGTCGGTTCGTGTTGTTGAAGTTGTTGCGGTTCGTGTAGCCCGAAGACGTGTCCACTTGCGTGAACAGGTACCACCCGGTGACGCCGAGGCCGAGCAGCACGAACAGTAGCCCCAAACCGCCGCTGAGGAGCACCACCACCATCGACCCGCCGCCGCGCACCTCGTCGTCGTCGGACTTGCGCTTGGGAACCGGCGGCGGGCCGCCGGTGCCGGGCAGCGCGCCGGGCTTCACGAGCAGTTCGTAGTGCGGATCGCCCGGTTCGGGCGCGGTCGCGGGCTTCTTGAATTCGACGGTGAGGTCGCCCTCGCACCGCGGGCACGTGACCGTGAACGGGTGCCGCGCCTCGGTAACGGGGAACGCGTGCTTGCACTGCGGGCAACTGGCGTCTTGCGGCATCGGCGGGCACCTACGGGTGAGATTGGCGATATTGTTCCGCAAGCGCGCCCGAAGTGCAAGCCCCGCGGCGCGCCGCCGTTACGCGCGTTGCGTCCGCGCGCCGCTTCGGGTGTAATTCACACTCCCTTCGGGTGGCGCGGTGGGGGGTGGGACGCGGAGTAACGATTTGGGAGGCGCGGCGTGCGCGTGTTGCAGAGCAAGTACCCGCGATCCCTCGGCCTGCTCGCGTTCGGGCCGAACGGCCTCGTCGCCGCCGCGAGCGCCGAGTTCCAAACCGGGGCGCTCGCGGAAGTGTGGGACGCCACCGGCCCGACCCCGGTTTGGTCGTACACCACCACCGGCTACGGCGGGCGCGCGCTCGCGTTCCTCGGCACCCGCCTGCTCGTCGGGTTCAGCACCGGCGCGGAACTGCCCGACCCGAACGCGGCCAACTGGCGCGCGCCCGTCACCGCGAGCCGGGCCAGTTGGCCCCACCCCGCGTTCGCGCCGCTCGCGGACCGGGTCGTCGTCGGCTACACCGATCGCGGGGCGGCGGCGCTCGTCTGCTGGACGCCCTCGAGCCGCAAACGGCCGTGGCGCGTGGAGCGGTGGGAACCGGGAACCTACTTCCGCACCGGGGCCGCGACCAGCGCCGACGGCACCCGGGTCGCATTCGTCACGAACGTCGGTTCGGACCCGTGCAAACAGTTTGTGACCGCTCACGACACGAGCACCGGCGACCGCGTCGCGCGCTGGGAACTCGACCCGACCGGTGCCGTCCTGCAACTCGCGTACTCCGCGTGCGGCACGAAGCTGTTCGCGCGCTCCTCGGCGCACACCGTGGACGTTTTCGACGCGAGCACCGGCGCGCGGGCGGGCGAACTGGTTCACCCCGGGCGCGCGTTCGTGACCGGGATCGCGGTTCACCCCGACGGTACCGTCGCGTGCGCGCGGGCGGACGGCACGGTCGCACTCTGGAGCCCCGACACGCTCAACGCAACTCGCGTACTCAATTGGAAAGCCGGTAGGCTGGAGGCGGTGGCGTTTTCCGCGGACGGCGCGCTCGCCGCCGCCGGCACCGAAGACGGCAAGGTGATCGTGTGGGACGTGGACGTGTAAGTGGGACTCTACGAGCCGCGAACGCGAGTGAGCGGCAAAGCGAAGCGCCCCAAGAGGGCCTCTCACTCGCGTTCGCGGCTCGTATTCGTGGTTCGGGTCCGTAAAAGCGCCACAAGCCCGCGGCGCACGTTCGCGCGACGGGCTGAGTGCGGTACCGATTCGCGCTTGCGAACTCAGGTGCGGGGCGCGCTGGCGGCCTTGCGGATGGCGTTCTTGCGACGGGCTTCCTTGCGGCGGCGGGCCTCACACGGCTTCTCGTAGTACTCGTGGGCGCGCAATTCGCCCTTCATGCCGCTCCGCTCGATCAGCTTCTTGAACCGACGCAGGGCGGCCCCGATCGGCTCCCGGTCGTGAACGCGCATCCGCAGACCCATTCGCATTACCCCGTTGGCGAGCCGCACGCGGCTCTGGTGTGGTGTGTTCGGTGCCGGGCGCGCGGCGGCGCGACCGGGAAGTGAATTATCTATCCCCCCGGCGTCGAAGTGTCAACTCTCGCACTACTCATTCGCCCAACTGCAGGTCCCACTGGGGGGAGCACCACGGACAGAGCCTCGGTATCCGGCACCGACTGCGCGCGCCGTCGTCAGCGTTCGCGTGCGCGCCGGCGCACCGGGAGGGGCGAAGGTTACAGGGGAGGGTCATACCAAGTCTGGTGGATTCGTTTCCGTTCTGTAGCCGGGGTCCGTGACCCCGGTGCTGTACGACGAAGGTAGCTCCGGCCTCACAGAGGCCGGCTACAGTTACGAATCCACCCGATTAGGTATGAGTTGGTGGGGTTCAGGCGGAGGGCCATGCGCAACCCGCGCGCGGCGAGTTGGGGGGGTGGCGGTGTTCGCGTACCACAGCCACGCGGCCTCGTTCGAGGGGTCCAACTCGACCGCCTTCGCGAACAGGTTGTGACTGCGAACTCGGTCACCAGTTCGGGCGTACGCGAGGGCGTCACGTCCGGGCCGAGCGCGGGGCGTCTGGCTGCCACCGAGACACCTTTGGGCACGAACGGTGTGAAGAAGCCTTTACACAGATGTGGAACACCACGCACCCCGACGCAAACGAGCGAAGAAAAATCGAGAGAAACTCATTTCTCGGACGGGCACAATCGGGCGCGGCGCGGCGGAATTCCGGGCGCGTGGCCCACTTCGCGGGCACCGTTGTTTCGCTACGCGCGGTTCGCGCGCCGCTTGTGTGCGCCGCACCGAGCCGGCACGAGCTGGAAACGAACAACCCCGCGCAAAAGCGCGGGGTGAGGTGAGGGTGACTGACGGGATTTGAACCCGCGACATCCAGATCCACAATCTGGCGCTCTAACCAACTGAGCTACAGCCACCATGTGTCCACTTTTTACACCGCGGCGGGCCGGGCGTCAACCGCGCCGGGCGTCGGGTCCGGCGGTTCGCCCCGGAACAACACCCCCGCGCGGTTCTTCACGCGCAGAATCGGCGGCAGTTCCTCCGGCCGGTACGCGGTGCGCTCCACCACCAGCGCCGGGTTCCCCCGCGCCGCGTGCTGCGGCGGTAGCGCGTCCAGTTCCGCCGCAGTGAACGGTCGCGGCTCCTTCAACCGCCGAACGTAAGTGCCGCGCTTGAAGAGCGCCGGGTAGTCGTTCCAGTTCACGCCCTTCAGAAACAGTAGCTCTTGCATCTCCGCGCCGCTCTTCCCGTGGACCGCGGCGTGCGGGTAGTGCGCCCGCGCTGCCATCGCGATCGAGTTCTTCGTCGCGTCCAGCTCGCGCCACACAAACACGTTCGCCGCTTCTTCGAGCGTCGGCACGTTCCACACGCGGCAGTCGAACGTGGGCACCCGCTCGGCGTACTCGGGCGGCAGGAACGCCGGCAGCCGGCGCGCGAAGTGCACGGTGGCGAGCGCGGCAAGGCCCGAACACATCTTCTGCACGCGCCCGTCGAAGAAGATTTGGCTCTCGAACGCCTCCGGCACCCACGCGAGCGTGAGTTCGTCCGACTGCGTGTAGCCCACCGTCGCGCACGTTTCGGACGCAAGGGCCGCGCAGGTCTCGATCATCAGCCGCGACAGGCGCTCGTCGAACGGCCGCGCGAGGCCGCGGGTGAACGAGCCGAACGCGCGGCCGTCGAGCCGCGCCAGCGCCGGCAACAGCGGCATCAGCCGCCGGCCGGCTTCCGCGCTCTCGTACAGCTTCATGCGCTCGGCCAACCCGTCGGACACGGCGCGCCTCGTTTTCGGTTCCCGCTCGCGGTATCACAGTAGTGGAAGCGAGGCGCGCCCGCACCGGGAGGTTCATCATGTCCGCGGAGTTCGTCGAACACGTCGAGATGACCGGGCACATCGTCGATTCGCTGCTGTTGCCCAAAGTGCTCGACGCGATCCTCTCGCGGGGGGGGCGCTACAACATCGAGCAGTTGCGCCTCGGGCAGCGCCAAGACGACGCGAGTTTCGCGCGCATCGAGGTGCGCGCCGACAGTGCCGAACAGCTCGAAAGCATCCTCGCCGAAGTTCACCCGCACGGCGCGGTGCCCGCGCACCCGACCGACTGCACTACGGTTGCCGCCGACGTGCCCGGCGCGTTCCCGGAGGGGTTCTACTGCTCCACCAACTTCCGCACTCAACTGCGGCTGAACGGCGAGTGGGTGGACGTGGAAGACCAAGAGATGGACTGCGGCATCGTGGTCGATCCCGAGGGCGGAGCGGCCCGGTGCGTGCCGATGACCGCCGTGAAAGTGGGCGACTTGGTGGTGGTCGGGCGCAAGGGAACGCGCGTGTTCCCGCCGGAAGCGGAGATGCGCAAGCACGAACTGTTCGAGTTCATGGCGAGTCCGGTTTCCAGCGAGCGGCCGAAGGCGGTGAGCGTGCGGGAGATCGCGCACGCGATCCGCAAGACCCGCGCCGCGGGCGAGAAGGTGCTCGCGGTGCTCGGCCCGGCGGTCGTGCACACCGGCGGCGGCGAACTGGTGGCGAAGCTGATCCGCGACGGCCTCATCAACGTGCTCTTCGCCGGCAACGCGCTCGCCACGCACGACATGGAACAGGCGCTCTACGGCACCAGCCTCGGCGTGTCGTTCGACCACGGCCTGCCGACCGACGAAGGGCACGAACACCACCTGCGCACGATCAACACGATCCGCCGCTTCGGGGGCGTCTCGCAGACCATCGCCGCCGGGAAGCTGAAGGGCGGCATCATGTACGAGTGCGTGACGCGCGGCGTGCCTTATGTGCTGGCGGGTAGCATCCGCGACGACGGTCCGCTGCCGGAAGTGGTGACGGACGCGCTTCAGGCGCAAGACGCCATGCGGAAGCTGATCCCCGGCGTCGGGTTCTGCCTGATGGTGGCGACGACGCTGCACAGCGTCGCGGTGGGGAACCTGTTGCCGGCGTGGGTGAAAGTGGCGTGCGTGGACATCAGCCCCGCGACCGTGACGAAACTGATGGACCGCGGGACCACGCAAACGGTCGGCATCGTGAGCGACGCCGAACCGTTCCTGCGGGCGCTGGTGGCGCAGTTGGAGAAGCCCGCGTGAGCAAGCCCTACGACGCAACCGCGAAAGACCTGCTCGAGTTGGACCCGGCCGCGTGGACCCGGTTCGTGGGTGCCGACGCGCCCGTCGGCGTAGAACTGATCGATTCGGAACTGTCCACGATCACGGCTGCCGCCGACAAGGTGATTCGCGTACTCGGCGCCGAGCCGTGGGTTCTGGAGATCGAGTTCCAGTCGTGGCGCGACCCGAACGCGCCGCGCCAGTTGCTCAAGTACAACGCGCTGCTGCACGAAAAGCACAAATGCCCGGTGGCGTCGGTGCTGGTGGTGCTGGCCGAAGAAATGTGCCTGCCGTCGTACACTGGGGTGCTGTCGTTCCAACCGCCCTTTGGCCCGGGGTGGGAGTTCCGTTATACTGTGGTGCGCGTGTGGGAAGCATCAGCCGACGAGTTGCTGCGCGGCCCGCTGGCGCTGGCCCCGCTCGCGCCCGTATCGAAAGTTGAACTCAGCGCGGTGCCGGACGTGCTGCTCCGGCTCAACGAGCGGGCCGCACAAAGCGCCGACCCGACTACGACTTCACGGTTGTTCGCCGCCGCTGGTATCTTACTCCGACTGAGGTACGGTATGAGTACCGCAAAGGACCTTCTGGACCGCATCCCCGGCCTCCGCGAATTGGATCTGTTCCAAGCCTATGCCGCCGAGGGGCGCGCCGAGGGGCGCGCCGAGGGGCGCGCCGAGGGGCGCGCCGAGGGGCGCGCCGAGGGGCGCGCCGAAGGCCG
>JALHNS010000226.1 GCA_022843445.1 Gemmata sp. | reverse complement strand
AAGCCCACGAACCCGGAGCACGGTCGCCCGTACCCGGCGGCGGGCAGCGCGACCGGCCCCGGCGCGGACTTCGCCGCCCCGAACCGCTGGACCAACGCGCTGGCGGCGCTGGGGTGCGTGGACCTGAACCGCCCGCTGGCCGACTACCGCACCGACACGACCGCGCCGCTGTCCGCGGCGAACGCGGGCAACGCGGCGAACGCGGATTCCGACCGCCAAGCGCTGGCCCGCGACGTGTTCGTGCGACTGGTCGCGGCGACCGGCGGCGCGGCGACGATCAACCCCGCGAACGGCACGATCACGGCGGTGAACGCGGCCCCCGGCACCCCCGAGTACACCGCGCTGCGGTACCTCGCACAGGTGGCCGCGAACGTGGTGGATTACGTCGACAACGACGACGTGAGCACGGCGTTCGCGTGGCACCCGACCGACCCGAACGAGCGCGTGTACGGTGTCGAGAAGCCGCGGCTGTTGATCAACGAAGCGTACAGTGAGATCGCGAACGACCCGACCGACCCGCCGAACGGCCCCGGCAACGGGCTGGGCGGCAACGACCCGCCGAGCGGCCCGGCGCACGCGCGGTTCTGGGTGGAACTGGTGAACCCGTCCAACCTGCCGACCCCGGCCGCGCCGGGCTTCGCCCTCGGCGACGGATCGGTGCCGCTGAGCGCGTACCGCATCGAGATTTCGCGCTACAACCGGCAGACCGGCGTGCCCGCGGCGCAGCGCGGCGACCTCGGCGCGCCGCTGCTGGACCCGGCGAACCCGAACTACCACGCGAACGCGCTCGGCGCGTTCGACACGGCCCTCGGCCAACCGGACCTGAAGTTCGCGCTGGGCGGCCAAGCGACGACGACCGTGGAACCGAACCGCGGCGCGTACACCCCGGGGGCGAACCTGCCCGCGAGCGGGTTCCTGCTGGTCGGGCCGGAGGTGCCGCCGAAGAACGGGTCCGACGAGTTCGCGCCCGCCGCCGCGGCCGGCGTGTGGCAGAACGCGATCTTCTCGCCGTACCGCGGCGCGATGGCGATGGACCCGCAGCCCCGCGGGGCCGGCGACGCGGCCAGCAACTCGATGGCCTACACGGTGCCGCTCGGCGCGAACACGTTCAACACCACCGAGTTCAAGCGGAACGTGGTGCTGCTGCGGCGGCTCGCCAACCCGTACCTGCCGGAAGGCCCGAACAACCCGTTCGTCACCGTGGACGTGATGGACTTCGTGCCCTCGTTCGACGCGGTGAACCGGCTCCAAGGCGGTGGCCTCAACCGCAGCCCGCGGGGCATGATGATGGCGAACATGAACGGCTTCGACCCGGCCGGCGAGCGGTTCTCGGTGGGCAAGGTGCAGCCGTTCGCCGGGTTCGCGACCGCGACCGTCGCCAACGGCAACGGCAACTTCAACCAGTACGGCGCGTTCCCGCGCTCGATGGTGCAGGCCCAAACGACCGCGAACGGCAACCAGCCCAAGCACACGTTCGGCCGGCACAACGGCAGCGGCAACGCGCCGCCCGCGGGCTCCACGCTCGCGGCCGGCCCGACGCTGAACGACACGATCATGGCCCCGTTCGACTGGTTCGTTCACATGGACCGCCCGCTGGTGAACGCGGTCGAGCTGTTCCACGTGCGGGACTCCGCGGCGCACCACGTCACCGAGCGGTTCCTGCGCACGAACGCGACCTTCGACGCCCTGCTGTACGAAGAGGGCGTCGGTGCGTGGCGCGCCTCGAACGGGCTGGCGCGAGCGCTGGAGTTTCTGACGGTGCGGCCGTACACGGTGGGCGTGCCGCACGGCGGGCGCGACCCGGGCCGCATCAACCCCAACGCGGTCCAAGACCGCCGCGTGCTGCAAGCGCAGTTCGACCCGCAGCCCGGCAACCTGTTCAACGCCGCGTTCGTGGACGGCGCGTGGAGCGCGTGGCTGGGTTCGCGCAGTGGCGTGGGCCAGCAAACCGCCGCGAACGGGGGCACGTACCCGACCGCGAGCGCGCCCGGTCAGAGCGTTTACGACGCGAACGCGCCGGGCCAGAACCGCCCGTTCTTCGCGCTCGGCGCGCCCGCGGTGGCCGGCGGGAGCACGTTCGCGTTCGGCGCGGGCGGCAGCGAGAACGACACGATCCTGCGGCACGACGCCCAACCGCTGCCGTACCTGTTCAACACCGGCGCGACCGGCACCTACTTCCAAGCGGAGCCACTGCGCAAGGTGTTCAACACCACGACCACCGTGAACCACCAGTACGCGGTGTTCTTCACGGTCGGGTACTTCGACGTGACCAGCGAAACCCCGCCCACCGGGTGGCCCGCGGGCGTGCCCTACGCCCAACTCGGCGCGGAGACGTATCTGAGCGTGCCCGGCGACATGCGGCAGAAGTTCGTGAGCGTTGTGGACACGAGCGCGATGGGGTTGGACCCGGTGGCGAACCAGCCCGCGAACGCGACGCCGTTCTTCACCACACTGGAAGCGACGGCGCGACCCGCGGGAATGGGCCGCGACCGGCTCGACCTGACGGTGTCGCGCTCCGACGCGACCGCGGTGTACATCCCCGCGGACGGCACAGAGGTCGCGGTGCAGCAGTTTTCGACGCTGGTGGTGGGCTATGGGGCCGATCAGCAGATCGTGCGCGTCGAGGCGCTGTTGGGCGGCGGCTCGATCGAAGTGAGCGGGCTGACGCGGCCGGCGTGGGGCGGTTCGTGCGTGTCGAACGTGCGGCCCGGCTACGCGGGGCCGCAGGCCGGGTTCAACTACAGTGACCCGCGGTTCCGCCCGGTGGTACCGTACGTGGAGCGGATCAAGTAGCGCCGCGGGCACGCGCCCGCGGCACGCCCCTCGCGCCCCGGCGCGGGGGCGTGCCCGTTTTGTTTCACGCGCCGCTCGCCGGCAACTCCACCGCGTGCGCCTCCGCGAGCGTGGGCACGTCGAGCTTGTCGAACAGCCGCTCCCACACCGGTTGCGGCACCTTCGCGGTGCGACCGGCGTTGCGCGCGCGAATCTCCGACACCGGCGGTTCGAGGTACACCACGCGAACGCGCGCGCCGTACGCGGCGCTCAGGTCGATCACCTTCCCGCGCAGCACCCGCGACACGTTCGTCGCGTTCCACACGAACGGCTCCCCGCGGCGCAGCAGCGCCTTCGCGCGGTCGTACGCGGCGCGCACCACGGCGCTCTGATCGTCGCCCGGTTCCACGTCCAGCTCGTGCCGGATGTCGTCCAGCGAGATCACCGCGCGGCCGTTCGCGTTCGCGCGCACCCACGTGTCTTTGCCGCTCCCGGGAAGGCCGCTCAGCACCGTTACTTCGGTGCGCGTGTCGTCGAACAGCTCCGCGGTCGGGTGTTCGCCCGGCGTGCGGAAGTAGTGGAACCGCGTGTGGTCGTTGGCGAACGCGCGCGGCGCCCCCCAGCACCCCGCGTCGGCGCAGAAGTCCGGGAACAGCGCGACGCGCGTCATGGTGTCGTCGGCGTCGGCCTTCACGATTCGCCCGCGGTGGTCCGCTTCGGCCAGCACCGCGAGCAGGTCCGTGCGCGCCGTGACCGCGGCGAGAATGACCGCGCGAACCGGGTCCGGCTTGTCGAGGTAGTTGCCGGGAATGCCGTGCCAGCGCACGAGCGCGAGAACCTGCTCGCGCACCGCGAACGGCGGCGGGTCCATCTCGTCGCACAGGATGCGGCGCGCCTTGTACACGCCCTTCACCGCGTGGCCCGGCGAGCGCACGCGGCCGCCTTCTTCGACGCGGGTGCATTCGGGCTTCGCGATGTCGTGGAACAGCGCGCCCGCGAAGACGATGTGCCGCTCTTGTTCGGGCAGTTCGCGAAACGCCGGGAGCGCCGCGAGTTCGCGCAGCACCATGCCGAGGTGCGTGAGCACGTCGCCTTCGGCGTGGAAGATCGGGTCTTGCGGGCACTCGCCCAACGGCGCGAGCCACGGGCACGCCGCGACGAGCGCGTCCGTATCGACGCACCAGTCCGGCCCTTCGGGGCAGCCCACACATCGCCACATACCGCACCAACGGGTTTAAGGACTTACCAACGCGCCCGGGTCGGTCGAACCGCCGGGGGTGCGCGGGGGGGGGCGCCGAGAAACCGCCCGCCGGCTCACCCCCGGCGGTTCGACGGGCGGTTCGTCACTCGAACAGCCGCGCGCCGTCGGCGAGGCGGTTGGGGATCGGCGGGCGGTCCTGCCAGTGGCCGTCGGCCGTGACCGTTTGCAGGAACTCGTCGCGCACGAACTTGTACCGTTCCGTCACCGCGCCGCCTTCTTCCACCTTCACGTACAGCCCTTCCATCACGCCGCTGAGGTCGGTTTGGCGCACCGCGCGCTCCACGTCCCAACCCGCGCGCTCGACTTCCGCACGGAACCGCGCCGGCGCGTCCGGCGTGATGAAGTGCGACTTCCCCACCAGCGCGCGCAGCGCCTCCTCGCCCGGGAACTCGCCCGCGTACAGCACCTTCACCGGCACCACCGGCAGCCCGGCGAGCAGCGCCGCGCGCCGCGGGGTGTCGAGGAACGCGCCCGTGAGCGTATCCAGAATGTCGAACTCCATGAAGTAGTGCGGCAGCGCGTCGTAATACACCGAGTGCTTCGCGTACAGCCACTCGCCGTACATCACGAAGCGGTCGGCGAGCACGTCGAGCAGCTGCGGCTTGAGCGAACCGGCCCACTGTTTCAGCAGGTCGAACTGCCGCTCGCGCGGGCCGCCCGTGAGGAAGTGCCCGCGACTTTGCAGCCGCAGTTCGAGGTCCGGGCCGAAGCTCGCGCCGCAGTTCGCGCCGTCCATCTTCTCTTCGACGACGACGGACTTGCCTTCCAGTTCGCGCATCGGCACGGCGTCGAGGTCCGCGTCTCCCTCTTGGAGCCGCGAGCCGACGAGGTGCCGCGTGCGCGGGTATTTGCGAATGGCGTCCATGCCGGTTCGGACGCGCGCCGCGCGAAAAAGGTTCATGTGCGCCCTGCGAACGGCCGATCGGAACTGGACGCGCGAACAAAATTTGGCGCAACCGACATTGCGCGCGGCACGCGGCTCGGCGATCATCCGCGTGGGGCATTTCTTCCGCAGGGGGACTGTCGTGAGCGAACCGAAGGGCCTGATTCCGCACCTCGTGGTGAAGGGCGCGGCTGCTGCGATCGAGTACTACAAGGCCGCGCTGGGGGCCGAAGAACTGGTGCGCGTGCCGGCACCGGACGGCCGCCTGATGCACGCGACGCTGCTGATCGACGGGGCTACGCTGTTCCTGTGCGACGACTTCCCCGACCAGTGCGGGGGCGTTAGCCGCGCGCCGAACGGCCCCACGCCGATCACGCTGCACCTGTGCGTGCCGGACGCGGACGCGGCCGTCGCGCGCGCCAGCGCCGCGGGCGGCGAAGTGGCGATGCCGGCCGAAGACATGTTCTGGGGCGACCGGTACGGCAAGGTGATCGACCCGTTCGGGCACGAGTGGTCGTTCAGCACGCCGCTGACCGCGGAGCGCAAGGCCGCGGCCGAAGCGAAGTGGGCCGCACAGGGTTGGGGCGCGCCGCCGGAAAGCGCCGCGGCGTAACGCGCTCCGCGCTCCTTTTCGCCCAACGCGGAGCGTCGTGCCACGATCAGGCGAGGCGCGAACCGCGGCGCGCGCTGTGGTGTCCCTTCGACTCAACCCTTCGGAGGCGCGCCGTGCCCGAACCCGTCGTTATCAACTTCTACTCCACAACCGGCGAGTACGGTTGCTTCTCCAACTTCTCGCGGCACGCCGTATTCCTCAAGGGGAAGCGGTGGCCGACGAGCGAGCACTACTTTCAGGCGCAGAAGTTCGCGGGAACGCCGCACGAAGAAGGGGTGCGGGCGTGCAAGCGCCCGGCAGAGGCCGCCGCGATGGGCCGCGACCGCAAACTGCCACTGCGCCGCGACTGGGAGAGCGTGAAAGAGGGCGTGATGGCGGACGCGCTCCGCGCCAAGTTCACGCAGCACGAGGAACTGAAAGCGATTCTGTTGGACACCGGCGACGCGGTGCTGGTGGAGCACACCGCGAACGATGCGTACTGGGGCGACGGCGGCGACGGCAGCGGCAAGAACCGCCTCGGCCACCTGCTGATGCAACTGAGGGCCGAGTTGCGCGCGGAAAGCGGGCCGCGAGCGTGAGCGCCGGGTCTTCGTCCTCGCGGACCGAGTCCGGCGCGCGCGCGGCCCGTTGCGAACCGGTCACGGGCCGTTGAACGGGGCCGGCGTGTTGAACATGGTGTTCGTGCCGCGATAGAACCGCGGCGCTTGGAACGCCGGGCCGTCGCCGGTCACGATGGCGAGGTCGAGGTTGAGGAACGCCGGGTTACCGCCGACCATAGGTCCCATCATCATCGGCGGGAACGCGTCGTCGTCGCGCGGGTCGTAGCTGCTGCCGAACCCGAAGAACCCGCCGAACTGCCCGAGGGCGACGTTCAGAACGCCGGTGTAGTCGGGCGGGAACACGGTCACCTCGCCGCGCAGCTGCCCGGTCTCGCCGTTGTGCACGCGGAGCAGGGACGTGCCAAGCAGGTTCGTGTAGATTTCCGCGCCGCGGAGGCCGTCGGTGCTGCCCGCGGCTACGGTCACCCCGCGCCCGGCGAACTGGTCGAACGCGAAGAAGAACCGCCGCAGCGTCACGGTCTGATCGACGCTGTACACCGCGACGGCCGGCGCGATGGACGCGGCCCCCACGATGATCTCGTCGAACGCATTGCGGTCCGGCAGGCCGCTGCCCACGACGTAGCCGGGCACGCGGGTGCTGTCCACGGTGCCCGCGGCCACGTTCACGCCGCTCCGCGCCCCGGCGAACGCGAGGAACGCGCGCTGCTGCGCGCCTGCGCCGCTGTACACCCCGACGAAGTCGAACTGCGTCGCGGTACCGACGACGATCTCTTGCTTGAAGTTGCCGCTGGTGGTGCCGCCCGCGAACCCGCCGGCCGCGATCCCGCCGAGCACGTTGCCCACGGCCACCGTCAGCCCGCCGGTGTAGGCCGCGGGCGTGGCGAGGAACGCCGAGAGCAGGTTCCCGCTCGCGTCGTACACGGTCACGAAGCCGGGCGCGTTCGAGGCGGGCGTGACGACGATCTCGAGCTGCCGGTCGCCGAGCACGTCGCCCACCGCCACGTTGATGCCGCCGGTGAAGTTGAACCCGGGGTACGGGTCGAACGAGACGATCGGGATGCCCTGCCCGGCGCTGTTCAGGCCGTTGGAATCGAAGATGTTGACGCGCGCCGGCGTGCCCGGACCGGTGCCGGTCACGTACTCGTTGCGCACTTGGCCCATCGGGGAGAACGGGTCGGGCAGCAGGTTCCCGGCGGCGAGGCTCAGGCCCACGGCGGCTTGGCGCGCGCCGTTCACGGTGATGGTGCCGCCGGGGCGCGTGAGGAACGCGGGCACCGTGCGGTCTTCCAAACACTCGACGTTCAGCCGCGCGCGGCGCGCCGGCGAAGGCGAATCGGCCATCGCAACCCTCCTAGACGGTACGAACGGTGTCCGGGCCGTCGCGAGCGGGACGGCGCTAAAAGTGGTATCGTGCGGCCGGGCGCGCCGGTCGAACGCACGGGAACCATTTTCGCCGCGCGCGCCGCACCGGGCAAGCGGAAACCGCGCCACCCGCGCGAACCGGCGCGCGCGGCGCATCCGAACGTTAGCGCGCTCATTTCTTCGCCGGTGCAATGCGCTGGTCCTTCCCGTAGGCGATCCAGCAGGTGGGTAGCGCCGCGGCCAGTTCCCGCGCCGCGGCTTCAGTTACCTCGGTGTCGCGCAGGTCCAGCGACTCAAGTTTGCCGAAGCGCCGGAGGCTCTTCAGGTGTTTCACGGCCCCGTCTGTCACTTTCGTGTCGCGTAGCGAGAGCCGCTCCAACCATTTGATTTCGCCCGGCAAGGGCGCGAGGGCCGCGTCGGTAATGGCGGTGGAGTCCAAGTCTAGAAACTGGAGATCGCTCAGCCGGGCTGCGGCGCGCACGGTGCCCGCGCCGGCGTCGCAGTCCAGCACCCGGAGCGTGACGACGGCGCGCATTGAGGGGTACCCAATGACGCGCGCGAGTTCGGCGTCCGTCAGTTGTTGGCGCGAGAGGATTAGCCACGCAAACGAACCGGGGGGAAACGTCTCAAGCGGTGCCAGTTCGCCGTCACCGAACGGCGACATCACGGTACCCCGAACCGTCTGACCCGGTGCCCAATTCGGTTGTCCCAGCCACACCGGGGGGCGATACGTGCCGCTAATGAGTTTGAGTTTGTAGCCGGGCACGCCGTCGGGCAACTTGGCCTCAGTGGGCACGGGCTTTTCGTTCCACGTGAACTCCCCACCGCGGGCGACCACCGCCGCGACGAACTGGTCCCGCGTCTGCGTCGCCACCGGCGCGGCACCGAGGCGGCGCACGCGAATGTCGCGGAACCGCACCCGTGCGCCGTGGTCTTGCAGCAGTACGCCGCAGCCCGCACCGCCCACGGCTCCCTTTGAGTACTCGGTCAGTTCCGCCCCGTCGAGCACCTTCTCGCCGTTGTGAACCACCCAAATGCGCGGCAACTGCTTGCCGCGCGCCGCGGTGAACGTGATCTCCAGCGTTTGCCACTGGCCTGCGGGCTTCGAGGCGTTCTTCAGCGGCGCGTGCTGGCCGTAGATGCCGCCACTGGTGGCGTTCGTCACCGGCTTGCCCGCGTCTTCCGCGATCGAAACTTCGTAGCGCCCCTGCACGAACACGCCGCTGTTGCCGTCCTTGTTCTCGTTTGGGAGCAACCAGTATTCGAGGGAGATCGTGTGGTCGGTGAACTTCTTTTCGGAATAGATGCTGCCGCGGCCCGGCATCACGACCATGTAGTCGTTTTCCACGAGCCATTGCGCAGGGCCGCCGTTTTTGAACGACCGCCACTCCGACAGATCGCGACCGTCGAACAGGATCACTTCGTCGCGGGCGGGCCGTACCTGCGCGCCGCCCGCGTTCTTGTCATCTTTCTTGTCATCTTTCTTCTCGCCCGGCGGCACGGGCTTCGGCGGCACCGGTTCCTTCTGCACTTGATCCGCGGGCTTGCCGCGCAGCGCGAGTGCCACGCACACCGCGAGCAGTGCCACCGCGCCCGCCACAGCCGGCCACAGCCACCGCGGGCGCGCGCCGCGCGGCGCAACGGGCTGTGCGTCCGCTTCGGTGCGCGCCTCGTCCGGTGCCGGTTCGCCGTCGGCGGCGGTCAGGTCTTCCCACACGTTCGGCGCGCCGCTCCCTTCCAGCGGGAGCACCACCACCTGCGGCACCGCGAGCGCGGTCAGTTCCGCCGCCACTTCCGCGCAGCCCTGCGGGCGCGCCGCCGGGTCCTTCGCCAGCATGCGCGTGATGAGGCTCGCCAGCGCCGGCGGCAGGTGCGGCGCGAGCTGTGCCACCGGGTACGGCTCGTCGGCGGCAACGGCGGCCATGACGTCGAACGGGGTCGCGCCGGTGAACGGCTTGCGCCCGCTCGCCATCTCGTACAGCACGATCCCGAGGCTGAACACGTCGGACCGCGCGTCGACCGCGTGCCCGCGGGCCTGCTCCGGACTCATGTACGCGGGCGTGCCCACGATACCGCCGGCCCCGGTCAGTTCGGCGCTCACCAGTTTGGGGCGCGACGCGGACACCGGGTCCGGGGCGTCGGCCGTGGCGCGCGAGGCCGAAGTCGAGAACCTTCACGCGCCGCCGGTCGCCCTCCAGCCACACGTTGCCGGGTTTGATGTCGCGGTGAATCAACCCGGCGGCGTGCGCGGCGGCCAACCCCTCGGCGATTTCTCGGCCGATGCGCACCAGTTCCGGCACCGGGGGCCGCGAGTTCTTTTTCAATGCGTCTCGGAGCGATTGGCCCCTGAGCAGCGGCATGACGAGGTACGCGAACCCCTCGGTTTCGCCCACGTCGTGAATGGGAACGATGTGGTCGTGCTCGACGCGGGCCTGCGCGCGGGCTTCCCGCAAGAAGCGAGCTTTGGCGCGGGGGTCCGCGGCGAGATCGGGCAGCAGCACCTTGAGCGCGACCTCGCGGCCCAGTTCCGGGTCGCGCGCGCGGTACACCGCGCCCATGCCGCCGCGGCCCAACTCGCCGAGCACGCGGAACCGGCCCACGGTACCCAGTTCGCCGGGCGCGCTCGGGGCGAACGTCGCCGTCGCGCTCGCGGCGGCGCTGCGCGGCACGGTGCGGTTCGGATCGGTGTTCATGGGCGCGAGCACCTCGCGAGAAATCAGCCGTACACGCTCCCCAGCGACGCGCGGAACCGATCGACCGACGAGCGCACCTCCGCGGTGCCCTCTTCGTTCGACGCCCAGCCCAGCGGTTCCACCGTCACCCCTTCCAGTTGCTTGTAGGTGGAGAAGAAGAACTCCACCTCGCGCACGAAGTGGACCGGCACGTCGGCCAGCTTCTTGATGTGCGCGAACAGCGGGTCCTTGTGCGGCACCGCGAGCACCTTAAAGTCGTTCGCGCCCTTGTCGCGCATGCGGAAGATGCCCACCACGCGGGCCTCGATCAGGCACCCGGAGAAGGTCGGTTCGTTCACCATCACCAGCGCGTCGAGCGGGTCGTTGTCTTCGGCGAGCGTCTGCGGGATGAACCCGTAGTCGCCGGGGTACACCGCGGAACTGTACAAGTAGCGGTCCAGCTTGATGAGGCCGGTCACCTTGTCCACTTCGTACTTGTTGCGCTTGCCCTTCGGGATCTCGACGATCACGTTCACGACGCTGGCCTCGCCGGTGCCCGGCGGGATCATCATGTAATCGCGGACGTAGTCGCGGCGCGCGAACATGCCGGCTCCTAGGTTGGGCGCGGGGTACTGACGATTAGGATACGGCGCGCGGTTTCCGGTGGCGCGCGGGCCGCGCGCGGCGGTACAATTCCCCCACACCCGGAACCGCACGCCATGCCCCCAGACCGTGCCCCGAACACGCCCGCCGCGCCGCTCGGCGATTGGGGCGATTTCCCGCCGGCCGCGCCGCCGCTCGAACCGCTCGAGGCCGAACTGGTGGAACAGCTCTCGCCGGCCGAACTCGAAGACGAAGCGTTCCGCGCGCTGGTCGCAGAGATCGAGGGCTTGCCGCCGCTGGACGCCGTGGAGGTGACCGACCCGCCCGCCGACCCCGCGGCGCGCGCGCTCATCGACGAGATCGAAGGCCCGCCGGTCGCCCCGCCCGCGCCCGCGCCGAAGCCGCCCCGCGCGATCCCGGTG
>JALHNS010000225.1 GCA_022843445.1 Gemmata sp. | reverse complement strand
GCGCCAGCGCCGCGGCGCGGCGGCTCCGCGCGTGCGGCGCGTCGAGCAACCGGAGCAGCGTGCCGTCGGTGTAATTCGCGCGCACGCCGGCCTCGAACGCGGCGAGCGCCGGACCGAACCCGGCGGCCCACAGGTCGTCGTCTTCGATTGCGCGGCGCTGAGGCAGTTGGTCGAACAGGTTGAGCAGAACGGACACGGGAGCGACCTCGCGGGCGAGTCTCGTATTCTACCACCGGAGGACCGCTCGCGCCAGACGCGCGACGCGCGAATTTCCAGAGGTTCACGAAATGTTTCCCGATCAGTGGCTCGCGGACCGGTGCGGGGCCGTCGAAGTGTCCGGGGTGCGTAAAATATTTGAGTTGGGCAAGGCGCTGAAGAACCCGATCAACCTGAGCATCGGACAGCCGCACTTCGACGTGCCGGAACCGATTAAGGCCGCGGCGAAAGGCGCGATCGACGCAGGGCACAATGGCTACACCGTGACGCAGGGCATCCCCGAACTGCTCGACCCGCTGCGCGCGGACGTGGCCGCGCGGTTCCCCGGCCAAGAGCGCGACGTGCTCGCCACCAGCGGCACCAGCGGCGGGTTGCTGCTCGCGCTTCTAGCGACGGTGAACCCCGGCGACGAGGTGCTGACCGCGGACCCGTACTTTGTCGCGTACCCGAACATGGTCGCGCTCGCGGGCGGAACGCTGAAGACGGTCGATACTTACCCAGACTTCCGGCTCGACCTGAACCGCCTCGCCGACGCCTTCACGCCGCGCACGAAAGCGGTGCTGCTCTCGACGCCCTCGAACCCGACCGGCGCGGTGATCGACGCCGGCACGCAGAAGGAACTCGCGGACCTGTGCCGCGCGAAGAACGCGCTGCTCATCAGCGACGAAATCTATCGCGCTTTCCAATACGGGGAACCGCACGCTAGCCCCGCGAGCTACGACCCGAACGTGCTGGTGGTGGAGGGCTTCGGCAAGACCTACGGCATGACCGGGTGGCGGCTCGGGTGGGCGCACGGCCCGAAGCGGCTGATTCAAGAGATGGCGAAGATTCAGCAGTGCACCTTCGTGTGCGCGCCGAGCATGGTGCAGCACGCGGGCGCGGCCGCGATGGGCTACGACGTGAGCGCGATTGTGGCGGACTACAAGCGCAAGCGCGACTTCCTGATGGCCGAACTAAAGGGGGACTACGACTTCGCCGTGCCGGGCGGGGCGTTCTACCTGTTCCCGAAGTCGCCGCGCGGCACCGGCACCGAGTTCGTGACTGCGGCCGTCGCACAGAACCTGCTGGTGATTCCCGGCGGCGTGTTCAGCCGGCGCGACAGTCACTTCCGCGTCTCGTATGCCGCGAGCGACGACACGCTCGCGCGCGGCGTCGAGGTGCTGAAGGCGCTGGCCCGCGGCTGACGCCCCCGGGACCGCGGCCGTCTCGGCCGTACGACGAACGCGCGCAATGGCGCTGCGGTTGATCGTGTCGCTCACACAATTGCCAATCGCGCGGCCGGGACGGCCGCGGTCCCAGCGGGACAACCGACCTTTCGCGGCGCGCGAATCACTACCATCATCTGAAACGCACCCGGCACTCGCGCCGGGATTCTCGCTCGGAGGCACACACATGCGTAGCTGTTTGTTCGCGGTCGCGGCGGTCGCGGCGCTGGGTCTCACTTCGCGCGCCGACGACGCGGCCGACGCGAAGGCGCTGGTCGAGAAGGCAATCAAAGCGCGCGGCGACAAGCCGGGCGAACAGCTCCCGGCGCTGACGTGGAAGGACAGCGGCAAGTTCACCGGCGGCGGGTTCGCCATGAACTACACCGCGGACTGGGCCTTTCAGGGACCGGACAAGTACCGGTTCACGATGAACGGCACATTCGGCGAAGCGAAACTCACCATCACCGCCGTCGTGAACGGCGAGAAGGCGTGGCAGAGCGACGGCAAGGCCACGGAAGAGATCACCGGCGACAAACTCGAATACACGAAGAACGAAGTGTACGCGCTGTGGGTGACGGGCCTTTTGCCGCTGACCACCGAAAAGGGCTTCACCCTCGCAACGGCGAAGGGCAAAGACGTGGACGGCAAGCCCACCGCGGCCGTGACCGTGGCGCGCGAGAAGCGCCCGACGATCACGCTCTACTTCGACAAAGCCACCGGTCTGCTGGTGAAGACCGAGTACACGGCGAAGGACGAGTTCCAGAAGTGGAAGCCGGTGCTCGATGAGACCTTCCTCGGCGACTACAAGGAAGTCGGCGGGATGAAGGTGTTCACGAAGTTGAAGGTGGTGCGCGACGGCAAGACGATGATCGAAACCACGCTGAGCGATCAGAAGTGGGGTGCGAAGATCGACCCGAAGGCGTTCGACAAGCCGTAGTCTTTTGCCGCACGATGAACGCCGAGTAAGGCACGATCCGAGAAGGACAAAGACCGGAATAGCCACAAAGAGGCACAAGAGGAAGATCAAGATCAGAGTTGTTTTGAACTCAACTCTTCTGCCTTCTTTTGTGCCTCTTTGTGGCCCACTTGCTTTCTGTCTTGTTCTGGTCGTGTCTTTGTCTGCGTTGATCGTACGGCAATAATTACACACCGAAGCCCTTCGCCATTTCGACGATCGCGCGGACCATGCACCCGGTTCCGCCGGCGTCTTGTACCGCCGATTCGCCCTCCGCGAACGCCGGCCCGGCGATGTCCAAGTGGACCCACTTCGCGTCGCCCACGAACTGCTGCAGGAACTTCCCGCCCGCGATGGCGCCCGCGTATCGCCCGCCGCCGGTGTTCCGCATGTCCGCGACCTTGCTCTTGATCAGCCCGTCGAAGCTCGCATC
The DNA here is from genome assembly GCA_022843445.1 of Gemmata sp. GTDB lineage: Bacteria > Planctomycetota > Planctomycetia > Gemmatales > Gemmataceae > Gemmata. The sequence continues at coordinate 8,386 of JALHNS010000225.1, read as the reverse complement.
CATCGGCAACTTCCACGCGCGCTCGCCGGCGCGCTGAATGGCGCTCAGCACCACGTCGCCCCACCCGTCGTCGTTGGTCATCAGTCCGCTCGTTTCGGTGCCGAGGGCGATCATGCACGCCCCGGTGAGCGTGGCGAAGTTCACGACGTGCTTGGTCTGCTCCGTTGCGAAGCACAGCGCGTCCGCGAGGATGAGCCGGCCCTCCGCATCGGTGTTCAGAATCTCGATGGTCTTCCCGTTTCGCGCCGTGAGCACGTCGCCGAGTTTCAGCGCGGTCCCGCTCGGCATGTTCTCCACCAGCGCGAGCACCCCGAGGACGTTCACGGGCAGTTTCTGTTCGGCGATCGCGCTCACGCCGCCGAGTACGGCCGCGGCCCCGGCCATGTCGCACTTCATGTCCACCATGCCGTCGTTCGGCTTCAGCGAAAGGCCGCCGCTGTCGAACGTGACCCCCTTCCCCACCAGCCCCAAGAACGGCGCACCGGGCTTGCCCTCGTAGCGCAGCACCGCGAGCCGTGCGGGGCGCGCCGAGCCTTCGGCCACACCCAACAGCGACCCCATGCGTTCCGCCGCGAGCCGCGATTCGTCCCACACTTCGACCGCGAACCCGCTCGCTCGGCCGGTCTCCGCAGCGACACTCGCGAACGTCTCCGGGTACAGTTCGCGGGGCGGCGCGTTTACCAGCTCGCGCGCCAGCCACATGCCGCGGACCTCGGCGCGCACCCGCGGTAGGTCCGACGCTGGCGCGCCGAGTAGGAGGAGTCGCTCCGGGGCGAACCGCGACGGCGCGCTCTTGCGAATGCCCGGCCCGAGGCACCCCTGCGCGAGGCCGACGCCGGCCGCGACCGTGAACTCCGGCTCCGGCACCGCGAACGCGATCGTGCCGAACTTGCGCGCGGTGCAGTGTCGCGCCGCGGCGCTTGCGGCGTCGTGCAGCGTGTTGCGCTTCGCGTCCGCGCGGTTCCCGAGACCGACGACCAGCAGCCGCTGCGCCGCGACGCCGGTCGGGTTCAGCACGGGCAGTAGTTCGTTCGGCTTGGCGGCAAAGTCGCCGGCTTCGCGCAGCTTGGCGAGCAGTTCGGCCGCGGGACCGGTGTACGGCGCGTCGGCCCACGCGCCGACCGCGAGCCAGTCGGCGCGAACCGCGGCGGGTGCTTCGTCGGAGCCGTCGATGCGCGTGGCGGGAATGTTGAGCATGTCGTGAACCGGGGTGAGGGCGCAATGAGTGCATCATACAGCGCGGTTCGCCTTGTTCGCCCGACCCGCCTCGCTATCCTCCGCGCCGGTTCCGTTCCCGGTTTCGGAGGTGCCGCATGAGGTTCCGCACGTTCGCCGCCGTCACGCTCACCATGTTCGCGGTGCCCGCCGCGCACGCGCTCGCCGCCGACCCGTCCAAGCCGTGTGTCACGAAAGCGTTCGCGGTCGGCGACATCGTCGCCGCGACGAAGGGCGAAGCGGCCGACCGCTCGAAGCGCCTGATGAAGACCGTCACCCAGATGGTGCGCCCGTACTCGTGGGACGGCAGCGGCGGGGCCGGGAAGATCGAGTTCTTCGACATCGGCAGCTCGGTCGTGGTCACGAACAGCGAAGACGTGGTGGCCGAAGTCGCGGACCTGATCGAAGCGTTCCGGCGGCCCGGCACCGATGTGAACAAGTGGCTGACCCCGGTCGCCGCGTCGAGCGACGCGGCGCCGCCTGCTCCCCTCGCGCTGCCGGTACCCGCGCCGGTGTGCTGCGCGGAGAGTTGGGCACCGCCCACCGCGCTCGATCGGATGCGCAAACTCGCCGCGCTTCACGCCGAGACCGGCGCGCGGGCGTCGTACATCGTGCAGTTGCGGAACGTGGCCGCGTCCGACGCCGCGAGTGCGATTCAGAAGCACTGCGGTGAGAAGGCCGACCGCTGCACGCTGGTTGTGGACGCGAAGTCGAACACGCTGCTCGCGAGCGGCGAACCGGAGCAGGTGCGCCGCGTGTTGGACCTCGCGCACGCGCTGGACGTGCCAAAACCGCACGCGCAACTGATCCTCAGCGCGCTGGTGGTGGACGTGCCCCGCGAGTTCCTCGCCACCGCGGGGCTGAGCACCGAGAAGGGCGAAGTGGCGTGGACCCTTTCGGCCCGCGAAGCCCACATGCTCAGCGGCCTGATTCGCTCCGAGAGGAAGGCCGGCAAGTTGAAGGTACTCGCGGAACCCACAGCGGCAACGCAAGACGGCCGCAGCGTGATCTTCCGCGCGGGGCAGGACATCGTGCTCGCCAATGCGACCGAAACGAAGGTGGAAGGCGCGACCACGGTTGCGGTTCACAAGCCGGTCAGCGTGCCGGTGGGCACGAACCTGACGGTGACGCAGCAGCGCGGCACGAACGACTCGGTCGCGCTCGCGGTCGAATCGGAGTACACGAAAGTGTGCGAAGGTTTGGGTATCAAGGTGGGTAACGAGCTGCGCCCCGGGTTCACGGTCACCACTGTGAAATCGACGGCCGAGCTGAAAAAGGGCGAGGCGCTCGTGGTGTGCAACTGGAGCGACAAGGAGCGCGTCACGTTCGTCGTGCTGACGCCGACCGTGGAAACCCCGGCGTGCCCGGGTTGGTTCACGAAGTGAGTGAGAAGGGCGACCGGCACGCAAGAGCGTGCCGGTCGTTGCAACTACAATCAATCAACCGGCACCCTCGCCCGATCCGAACCCTTACCGCTTCTCCACCGGCTTCGCTTCGGCAGCCTTCGGTTCCACCTTCTCGAACGGCTCGCCGCGCTCGAGGGCTCCGAACGCGAGCACCCGCGGCAGCAACCGCAGGTTCAGCGCGAACTTCACGTTCAGTTCCTTCCCGCCGGTCACGCGCAGCGACGCCGCGGAGATCAGCTTGTCCTCCTTGCCCAGCACCTTCTCGATTTCGGCCGCGGCCAGCGGCTCCATCTTGCCCGCGAATTTCGCCACCCGCGCCGGGTTGATGAGCACGTCCAGCACCGGGGCCTCTTCGGGCTTCACCACGAGCGCCGCCTTCAGGTCTTTCACCGCGTCCGGACCGACCATCACGAACAGCCCTTTCGGCGCGAGCGCGAACGCCACGGTGGCCGCGTCGCCGCCGAACGGCTTCGAGACGTCTAAGAACCCGCCGCCCCCGGGCATCTTCACCGTGTGAATGTTCACCTTCTCGAGTTTGTCCGCGTCCCACTTGATCTCGAACGGCGGCGGGTCGTTCTGGATCGCCTTCTTGATCTCCTTCTCGAGCGCCGCGGGGTCCTCGAACGCGACCGCCAGGGCCAGCGTGAAGTCGCCGTTCTTGTCCGGCCCGCGCATCGCGCCGGCGAGGTCGAACTCGCCCGTCTTCACCGTGCGGCCCAGCCCCTTGAACAGTTCGTCCAGCAGCGGCTTCGCGTTCGGCGGCGCGTTGTTGCCGGCCTCCTTGCTCGCGGCCTCAAGGCCCTTCACCGCGGCGCTGCGCAACTCGTCGTTGAAGTAGGGCAGCCGCGTCTTGAACCCGGCGACGGTGTCCGGCGTCACCAGCGCGCCGAACTTGTTGGTGGTGGGTTTGCGCTCCGAGAGCAGTTTCGCCAGCGCGGTATCGGCCTTCGGCTTCAGTTCGGCCTCGAGCAGCACGTCGGCGGTGGGCACGTCCACCCCGAACCGCAGCGCGAGCGTGTCGGCCCCGGCCGACAGCAGCGCGTACCGCACGAACATCTTTTCCAGTTCCGGCAGCACCTCTTTGAGCGCCGCGACCGCGTCGCGGTCGGCTTCTTTTTCGAGGAGCTTCTTCAGTTCGACCACTTTCGCCAGCAGCGCCGTCTTGAAGTCGGCCGGGATGCGGTCGAAGTGCAGTTTGGCCGCGACCAGCCCGCGCTCGCCGGCGTCGTACAGCTTCGCCGGGTCGGCGAGCGCCTTCGGCTCCAGCGCCGGCTCCGGGTTCAGCCCGTAGGCGAGGTACGCGTGCCGGTTGGCGAACCGCAGCCGCGCCTTGAACTCCGGCGTGAGCGACGGCACCGCGTACAGCCCGTCCTTCAGCGGCTTGTGCTCTGCGAAGTTCACGCGGTCCAGCAGCGCGAGGAACTCCTTTTCGCCCGTCGCGGGCAGCGCGATCACCACCGTGGTGTCTTCGAGCTTCGCGCCGAGGGTGACGTAGCCCACGATGGGCCGGCTGATGTCCAGCCCTTCCAACCCCTTCTTGCCGAACGACTCTTCGAGACCCTTGTTGAACGCCTGCACCGCCTTCGGCCCGCCGACGAGGTCGGCCGCGACGCGCAGCTCCCCGAACACGCGGTCGAGCGGGTGCGCCTGAAACGTGAGCGCCGGCTCTGCGGCGCGCGCGCCGAAAGGCACGGCGAGCGCGAGAGCGAGAACGACTGCGTACCGCATGGGCACTTCCTCCGCACCGGGTGACGTAACGGCCCCATCATACACACCGCGATAGCCGCGGGCGAGTAATCGGAGTAACTTGTCCGCAAAGCCCCTATCGAGAGCGAACCATGCACGCCGAAGCTGTCGCCTTCTTCCGCGACCTGCAAGACCGCATCTGCGCGAACCTCGAGCGTGCCGACGGCGGCGCGACGTTCCGCGAGGACACGTGGCAGCGCCCCGGCGGCGGCGGGGGGCGCTCGCGTGTTATCGAGAACGGCGCGGTGTTCGAGAAGGGCGGCGTGAACTTCTCGGAGGTGTACGGCGAGTTCGCACCGGAGTTCGCCAAGCAGATGCCCGGCGACGGCCTGCGCTTCACCGCAGCCGGCGTGTCACTGGTGTTGCACCCGCGCAGCCCGCTGGTGCCCACCGTACACGCGAACTTCCGGTTCCTCACGCACGGGTCGAAGGCGTGGTTCGGCGGCGGCGGCGATCTGACGCCTTACTACCCGTTTAAAGAAGACGTGGTTCACTTCCACAAGGCGTGGAAGGCGGTGTGTGACGTGCACGCGCCGGTCGCGGACTACGCGAAGATGAAGAAGGACTGTGACGACTACTTCCACCTGAAGCACCGCAACGAGGCACGCGGGGTGGGCGGCATCTTTTTCGACTACATGGACGCAACGCCGAAAGCCTTCGCGTTCGTGAAGGCCGCCTCCGACACGTTTCTCGGCGCGTACGTCCCAATCGTGGAGCGCCGGAAGGGGGTGACGTACACTCCGGAGCAGCGCGCGTTTCAGGAGTACCGGCGCGGGCGCTATGTGGAGTTCAACTTGGTGTACGACCGCGGCACGATCTTCGGCCTGAAGACGGACGGCCGCACGGAGAGCATCCTGATGAGCCTGCCGCCGGTGGTGCGCTACGTGTACGACTACAAGCCCGCGCCCGGCACGCCGGAAGCCGAACTCACCGACTACTGGCTGAAGCCGAAGGACTGGGCGAACATGTGACAGGCTGTTGTGCGTGAAGTACGCGCGGACGGAAGCTGGATGTATTCGACTACGGCCGTTGTTGGCCCGGACCCGAGCGTTACTGTGCAGTAGGTCTGTGAGGGCTGTGAACCCAGACGGGTTGATGGCAAGCCGCGAACAAACGGTGGGTGGTGACGACCCTTTATCGGACTTACGCGGTTGGGCTGGCGGTGGTGACAGTCGTTGGCGGAATGGTGCGCTATTGCACACACCAATCCACCCCGCACCACCGCCGAGGATGACCTCGCGTTGCTGGCTACCTTCACGAGTGTGGACGGCAGCCGCGATGCACCGGTATCAGCCCGTGCGACCCGCCCCCCGACGCACGACACCCACACGACACCCGCGCGGCAAATGAGATTGGACGGCTCGTTCCGATCAGGCGATCACCAACCGGTTGCGCGCGGGATCGGTCTTGTCACCGCCGTGTGAACCGACGGGTACGCCCTGTTGCCGTACGACTATCGACCCGTCGATCCGGCCGCGACACCCGAGCGCACCAAGCACGACCAACTGCGAGACACCACGGATCGGGGCCCAGCATCCGCGTGCGCGTGATTCGGTTGCTGGTCGTCAGGATTGGACAATCTGGAGCAGTGCGCGCGTCCGCGGGCGGCGCTTCGCAACGAGTTGAGACGTGCGCAATGTGCCAAGCTCTGGTGCCCGCCGCGCCACTCGCTGAGCGAGTGGACCGCTCACAAAAGCACCTGCGCACTTTCTGTGAAAGCCCGCCCCTCGCGCGCGGTATTGGTGCCATAGGTGGCGGCTTGTCGCGCCGTCGGGCCGGCCTATACTTCTCGAACCCGTCCCGACCGCCCGCACCGCGGAGGCGCGTTCATGCCGCGTTCCTTCCCACTTTTCGGACTCGCGCTGCTCGCGCTGCTCGCGCCCGAACTCGGTGCCGCCGATTGGCCCCAGTGGCGCGGGCCGAACCGCAATGGCGTCTCCGCCGAAACCGGGTTGCTGACGAAGTGGCCGGAGGGCGGCCCGAAGTTGCTCTGGCAGGCCGACATCGGGGGCGTCGGCTACGGCAGTCCGGCTGTCGTGGGCGGGAAAGTGTACATCGCAGGGGCGACCGACAACAAAGACGGGAAGAACGAGTTCGTCGTTTGCCTCAGCGCCGCTGACGGCAAGAAGGTGTGGAAGGCCGACGTGCCCGAGTCGAAGGGCGGCTACCTGAACGGCTGGGGCGCGGGGCCGCGCGGCACGCCCACCGTCGACGGCGGCGCGGTCTACCACCTCGGCGCGCGCGGCGAACTGGTGCGCCTCAAGGCCGTTGACGGCACAGAAGAATGGGCGCGCAGCCTGTTCATCGATTTCAAGGGTGGTATCCCCGGGTGGGGCTATAGCGAATCGGTACTGATCGACGGCGACGCGCTGATTTGCACGCCCGGCGGCAAGAGCGGCGCGATCCTCGCGCTCGACAAGAAAACGGGCAAAGAGCGGTGGCGCTGCACCGACCTCGAAGACGGGGCCGGATATGCCTCGCTCGTGCCCGTCGATGTGGGCGGGGTCCGCCAGTACGTAACGCAGACGCAGCAAGCCGCGGTGGGCGTGCGCGCGAAAGACGGCGCGCTCCTGTGGCGCAAGGCCGACCTGAAGCGCCAAGTCGCTGTCATCCCGACGCCCGTCGTTCACAAGAACATGGTCTTCTTAACCGCCGGCTATGGGGCCGGCTGCGAGTTGCTCAAACTCACGTCGCAAGGCGACAAAACGACCGCTGAGACCGTGTTCACCAAAAACAAACTGGTCGTGAACCAGCACGGCGGCGCGGTGCGCGTCGGCGACCACGTCTACGGTCACACCGACAGCGGGAACAAGTGGGTGTGTTTCGCGTTCGGCACCGAACCGGAAGACCTGCTCTGGGAGAGTAAGGCGCTGGACAAAGGCTCGATCTCCGCGGCCGGCGGCTATTTGTACTGCTTCGGTCAACAAAAGGGGACGTGCGTGCTGGCGGAAGCAACGCCGACGAAGTGGAACGAAACCGGGCGGTTGGAACTGCCCGCGAAGAGCCGGTTCCCGCGCGGCGGCGGCATGATCTGGGCGCACCCGGTGATCGCCGACGGCAAGCTGTACCTGCGCGACCACGAACTGCTGTTCTGCTTCGACGTGTCGGCGAAGTAACAATGGAACCCGACAGCCACCGCCGCGCGCTGGAGTTGGTGCAACAGGTGTTGCCCACCAACCGGTTCTACGCGCGCCAGTTGAACGGAACCGCGCCGCGCACGTTCGCCGAACTGCCGTTCACCACGAAGGCCGAACTGGTTGCGGATCAGGCCGCGCACCCGCCCTACGGAACCAACCTCACGTACCCGGTCGAACGGTACTCGCGGGTTCACCAAACCTCCGGCACCAGCACCGGGAAGCCGCTCCGCTGGCTCGACACGCCGGAATCGTGGGACTGGGTGCTCTCGTGCTGGCAGGCGCGCCTCGACTTTATGGGCCTGCGGCGCGGCGACCGTTTGTTTTTCCCGTTCTCGTTCGGGCCGTTCTTGGGGTTCTGGAGCGCGTTCGAAGCCGCGTCGCGCGCCGGGTTCCTGTGCGTGCCCGGCGGCGGCATGAGCAGTTCCGCCCGACTGCGCTGCTTGTTCGATCACTCCTGCACGGTCCTGTTCGCGACGCCCACTTACGCGCTCCACTTGGCGGAAGTCGCGGCGCAAGAGGGACTCGATATCAAAGACAGCTCCGTCCGTGCGGTGGTCGTGGCCGGCGAACCCGGCGGGAACGTCCCGGCCACCCGCGAGCGCATCGAAACCGCGTGGGGCGCGCGGGTGTTCGACCATTACGGGCTCACCGAAGTGGGACCGGTCGCATACGAAGCGGACGACCGGCCCGGCGGCATGTACGTTCTAGAGAGTGCGTTCGTCGCGGAGGCCATCGACCCGAAGACCGGTGACCGCGTGCCGGAAGGTGCGGTCGGCGAGTTGGTGCTCACGAACCTAGGGCGCACCGGCAGCCCGCTGTTCCGGTACCGCACGGGCGACCTCGTGCGGCTGAGCGCGGGCGAACTGCGCGGTGGCGTGCTGG
>JALHNS010000224.1 GCA_022843445.1 Gemmata sp. | reverse complement strand
ATGACCGGGGGCACAACCATATGTCACTTCATTGCTCGTGAAGACATCACGACCGTCGCCGACTGGTACGGCAAGAAACTCGGTCAGCCTATCCTGGTGGAGCAAACAAGCGATGGCAGGTACGATCGCCAAGGCTCTTATGTCGCGACGTACGGCGACTCGTTCATCGCGGGGTCGAAGAAGCCGCGTCGGGTCAAAGTGGGCCTCGGAATATCGTACTCGAAGCCAACAGTGGTGAGTGTGACGCTCACTCAGGCCGAAGGGGAAGAAGGTACGCACGTCGTGTTCTTTATGTTGCAGCGGGAATGACAGACGCCGAACCAGTCGCTGCAGCATACCCCGCCAAGTGATTGGTTTCTGGTGGCTCACCTCGTATCTCTGTGGCACACTGGTCCCGGCGGGGCTGCTGAGCTGTGTCGACTATGAAGCCGTGTGTGTGTCAAGTCCGTTGATACTGTTTTTCTGAGTCGTGTGGGGGGGCGGCCCTCACCGGCGGTTGGGGCCGCGCGCGGAACGAAACGACCCCCGACCCCGGTCGCCGACCGGGACCCGCCGCGCAACACGTCGACCGTACGCGCGAGGACCGCACTCGACTATCCGAGGTCACGGTTCGCGGAACGCGTGCGCACCGGTGCCCCGGTCGAAAACGCACGCCGTGCTCTTGTACTGCGCCAGATCGATGGCGATAACCGCCGCGCTGGACACTGCAAGCCTTCCGTCCAACTGCCCACTCTCTCACACGGTTTGCACGGATTCTTTCGGCGGAGGCGTGGTGAAGACCGTGAAATGCCCATTTTGCGATCACGAACTGACCGCTACCGAACTGACCGACGGTTGGTGTGAGTGCGGCAAGAAGATTCCCGTGTTCGTTCTTGTTCGAGTTGCATCTCGAGGCGGTGATCCCCCGAATCCCACGGGAGACTCGCCACACTCGGAAAGCCCGCCAAGGTCCGATCACTCGCAACCGGGTGCGGTGCAGCCGCCACCCCCGGTATCTCGGTGGGGTTCCCGGCGAATGCTGGTTGCCGGTGTGCTACTCGCAGCGTGCTGTCTCGCGAGCGCTACGATTGGACTGAGGATCAGCGATTCGGATCGCAGGAGTCGCGACGCCTGTCGTGCCGAGTTGGCGCGCAACAACGTCACCGCAACCGCGACGGTTACGGACGTTGATCACGAGTTCAACGAGAGGACAACCACGTACGTGCTCAACTACCGGTACACGGTCGGCGGCACGGAGTACCGAGGCAGGGCGACTCTCGTTTTCGAGCTGTTGAGTCCGCGGGAACAAGTTGCACGCTCGCTGACGCGTTCGCCGGTTCCGGGCGAATCGGATGTTGACCGCGAGCGGCTTCGCCGCATCAGCGAGGAGCAAGATAAGCGGCTTAGGGGTAAGCTGTTCACCCGTGGCGAAGCGCTCACCGTGGTTGCCCACCCGAGCAGGCCGGGAGTTCATTCTGTGCGCGCGCGGGGAGAAGAGCATCCGGGCAACGACGCTTCCACCAGCGCTTCCAGCAATTGGTCCGGTTCACTCTTTCTTGTGGCCCTTTTTTCGGGGCTATTCGGAGTGGCATTCCTCGGCGCTTGGCTCGACTCGGTTCCGTTCATCCGGCGTCTTCGAAAAGACGACACACTCGGACGGCAGCATTAGGTTGCAGACCGGCGCGCCATTTGGATAAAGCGCTTGTTCTGCGCCGGATCGATGCCGATAATCGCCGCTGGTTATCGCAGGCCCCAAAGCGGCGTGGGCGACGCCCTCTCGAACGCGAGGCTTGCACAGATTCATCTCGGTGGCGGAGGGCGGAGCTATCCAAGCGCGGCACCTCATCCGTGTGGATTGGATCGCCGGGGCCGTCGTGGGCACACTGGGACTGTCCCTCCGCGGCTGGCTCGCCGACCTGTACGGGCTGCCGACCGATCTGTTGCTGGCGATGGGCTCGGCGAACCTCGCCTACGCCTGCGTCTCCTTTGCGCTCGCGACGTTCAGCCGTGGCGACCGGGTTCCGCTCCTCCGGGTGGTGGCGGTCGCGAACGTCACGTGGGCGCTGGTCTGTTCGGCACTGGCCGTCGTGTGGCTGGACCGGGCGAGTGCGCTCGGGCTCGTCGGGCTGGTCGGTGAAGCCGTTTTCGTCGGCGGGTTGGGCGTTCTGGAGTGGAACGCGGCCGGTCCGACGGGAGGTGCTCGCGCCGAACCGCGCGCCGCACCGGACCCGGGGCCCAAAGCCGGAGCGGGCGGTGAGCGGTGCGGTTCTGTGGATACCATTTAGGAGCGGATTATGCGTCTCGTGGCGTGCGTCGCACTGCTGGTCGTGGTCGGGATCGCGGCTCGGAGTCCGGCGGACGAGCCGGCCGACACCCGCGCGTACTGGGTCTACGAGGGCGGCTGGTTCGCGAAGGCCAAGGACGGCTCGTGGTACGAGTTGAACGAGTTGACCTATCGCAAACTGGGCAAGCCGTCGAAGTTCAAGGAAACCGATCGCACCAAGGAGTACGTCGCGCTGTACGACGCGGAGCGGAAGGTCACCATCCGGATCTATGCAGAATACACGGCCGTCCACACGGACGGCCCGACCGGCGCGTGGGCGAAATTGGCTCAAGGGCGATGGAAGACACCGGCCGCCGGGGAGTAAGCGGCGCAGATGGCATCGCCTCCTCGCTCCGCGGTCGGTCATGGCGCAACCGGCGCTGCGGGAGGCACCGGGGGCAGGTAGACTGTCCGCGGTTCGGGGGCACCATGCTCAACTGGGCCTGGGCACTCGGACAACGGAGGATCGCTGATGTCGGTTTGCAGTGGTCTGTGGGTGCGCCCCGCAGGGCGGCGGCTCTGGTGGTTTCCGCTCGCGGTGCTGTTGGTGGCCCCCGTCGTTCGGGCCGAGGCCCCCGAAGAGCGGGCCGTTGAACTGGTGCGCAAGCTCAAGGGGGGCGTCACCCGCGACGAGAAGCAACCCGGGCAACCGATCGTTCAAGTGAACTTGTGGGCCTGCGCCGCTACGGATGCGGACCTGAACGAACTCGCGGCGCTCACGCGCCTCGCCGCCCTCGGCCTCACCAAGACGAAGGTGACGGACGCGGGGCTGAAACGGGTCGCCGGGTTCAAGCGCCTGACCTACCTCGCGCTGGGCGACACCGCCGTGACGGACGCCGGACTGAAGGAACTCGCCCCGCTGACCGAACTGGAGAAGCTCCTGCTGGAGAGCACGAAGGTCGGGGACGCGGGACTCAAGGCACTCGCCCCGTTCACAAAGTTAACCGTCCTGAACGTGAGCAACACGAAGGTCACGGACAAGGGGCTGAAGGAACTCGCCCCGCTCAAGAACCTCTTGCAACTCTACCTGTACGACACTGCGGTCACGGACGCCGGGCTGAAGGAACTCGCGCCGCTCACCAAAATCCACACCCTGTACCTGCACAACACCGCGGTCACCGACGCCGGGCTGAAAGAACTCGCGCCGCTCACCAAACTCACCATCCTAACCCTGAACCGGACGAAAGTGACGGACGCGGGGCTAAAGGAGCTCGCCCAGTTGAAGAACCTGTTCACGCTCGACCTGACCGGCACGAGCGTCACAGCCGCCGGGGTGCGGGAACTCGAAAAAGCGCTGCCGATGTGCCGGATCATCAAGTGAGCGCCGGGCGCGCCGGGCGCGCCGGCCGCCGCGGGGCGCACGATTGCCGAGCGCTACGCCCTTCCGCCCGGCAACAGCTCGTCGGGCACCTCGAACAGCAGTTGCGCGCCGCGGTACGGGATCGGCTCCGCGAACGGCTTGGGGTTCGCGAGCACCCAACCGTAGTAGCCGTACTCGGCCCACTTCGAGTGCCCGTGTGGGCCGATCGCGCCGCCCGCGCCCACCTGCACGCAGTCGATCACGTCCACGGTACCGAGCAGCGCGCCGAACACGAGCGCCTCGCGCCGGGGCAGTTCGACGCCGAACGCCGTGCGCCAGTGCGCCGCGCGCTGGGCGTCGAGGCTCTTGAGCGAGAGCGCCGCGTGGACCAGCAGCGGGCCGCGGTGTCGCGTGGCCCAACTGCGGTTCTCCACGCTCTTCCCCGCGCGCAGGATCGCCCACGCCCACGGCTGGTGAATGCTGACGGCTTTCACTTGGTCTCCCCCTTGAGTGCGGCCAGACGTTCCGCCCGCGTCAGCGGCCGTGCCGGCGCGGGGTGCGGGTGCGCGGTCGCGTGAGCGGGTGTGCCCCGTGACAGTTCGGCGATTCGGTCCTCGCGGGTCGCGAGCAGGTCGCGCAAGTTGCGGATTTCGGCCCGCAGCGCGTCGTTCTCTTCGGTCACTTCGCGGCACCGCTTCTCGCGGTCCTCGGCCAGCTCCTTCGCCATGTCCCGTTCGCACGCGAGGAGCGTGTTCCGCTTCTGCAGCTCGGCCACGTCCGTCGGCAGCGGTTCCGCGCCCTCGCTCGCGGGTGCAGTGGCCGGCTCCTTCTCGGCCATCAACGGCATGATGATGGCGCGGGCCTCCATCCCGTTGGTGCCGTTGGTGGCCTTCAGCAGAATCGCCTTGTCCGGGCGGCGCACCTCGAAGTCCACGCGCATGTGCTCCGGGTCGCACGTCGTGTCCGCGATGGTGCGGAGCAGGTCCGCGAGCAGCAGCGGGTCCACGCCGAACCGCGCCCGCGGCGCGCCGCTCTCCGCGGCCGCGAGCACGTCCTCGGTTCGCGGGAACTTGCCCTCCAGATTGCCTACCGTCTCGCACTGGTGCGCCGTCCCGTTGGTGGCCGCGAGCGTAGCCACCTTCTCGCCCACCTTCACCGCGACCGCGTTCAGGTGGGCGGTCCGCACGCGGGCGGTCAGCTTCTTCGCGCCCGCGAACGCCTTCTTCCACGCCGCCGCGGGCACGAGGGCCTCGCACTTCCCGTTGGGCGCGTCGGCCAAGCCCGGCACGCAGTCGGGGTAATCCTCGGCCGGCGCGACGCACGGGCCCATCAGCCGCAGCAGCACCTTCGTGTCGGTGGCCTCGGCGACGAAGTGGTTGTCCGAGTAGAGGCGCAGCTTCACCCCGCCGAGCGCGAAGCGCGAGTTGCCCTCTTGGGTCAGGTCGGCCAGTCGGCCCAAGTTCGTGGGAAGCAGGTGCATGGCGCGTCTCGTGTGTGGTGCGTCGGGAGTGCCCGTTTCGGCCCTGTCTGGGGCCCTCGTCAGCGCGGCGACATCAGCCGCGGACGGGCGGGGCCGGGTTCACTTCCCGGCCCCGCCCGCACTCACACCGCGAGGGCCAGCACCGCGGTCGCGGCCCGGTCGAGGAAGTTGCGCTCGTCCGCGTACGGCGTGCGCTGGCTCACGCGGGTGATCCCGTTCACCACGCCCCACACGCTGTACGGGTTGCCGTCCGTGTCCTCGTGCACCTTCGCCGCTTCGAGCGCCTGCACGAACACCTTCGACGACAGGCCCGACGGCAGGTTGTACTTGCGCGTCTTGGTGAACGCCTTGAACACGGCGTCCAGCACCTCGTCGTCGGTCGCGCCGAGCACGGTCGCCTTGGCCCGCTTGAGCCGCGCCTTCTCTTCCTTGGCGCTGGCCTCGCCGTACTCCTTCACGCGGGCCGCGAGTTCGACCGAGAACCGGCCCTCCACGTCGCCGATGTGCCGCACCGACACTTCGAGCACGTTCTCCGCGCCCCACACGATGTGGTTCCCGCACACGTGCCGGTAGTGGAACATGGTCACCCGCAGCGCGGCCGCGCCCACCTCGCTGTTGGACACGAAGAACCCGCGGGACAGGCCGCCGTCGCTGCCGTCGTCGAGCCGCGCGTCCTCGTTGACCATGAACGCGAACAGGTCGTGATCGCTCGCGTAGATGCCCGCGGGCGCGATTGGGTCGCCCACCTTCACGGCCAGCCCGCCGCCGGTGCTCTTCGCGGCCAGCACGTCGGCCTTGGTCGCGGGCCGCGCGTTCGGCGTGTTCGCGTCACCGGTCGGGCGCGCCGGCGGCACGCGCCACCCGTGCCCTTGCAGGTCGATGAGCCGGTCGAACACCTTCCAGTTCCAGAACCGGGCGTACCGGTCGCTGGTGAGGGACCGCAGCACGGTGGTGCCGTTCGCGTGAACGAGCGCCTGCCGGATCATGTCGTCGCGGCCCTCGAAGTGCCGGTCCAGCCCGTGCTCGACGCACCGGATGGCGAGGTCCGCGGGCAGTTTGCGCAGGTAGTCGGTCGGGGCGCTCGCGGTCTTGGCCAGTTGGCCGAAGCTCCAGTTGGTGAGGGTGGCCTCGCGCCCGCCGGGCAGGGCCAGCTTGATGTTGTCGTCCGCGCCCGCGACCAGTGCGGAGCCGCCGAAGTCCACTTCGATCTCTTCCGCGGTCGCGGCGTAGCCGGCGGCGAAGTCGCGGGCCTCTTCGAGCGTCCAGAACCGCTGGTCGGCCGGGCGGGTCTTCCACTGGGCGTTCGCGGCGTACAGGTTGTTGCCCTTGCTCATCGTCGGGTCCTCGGGAGTGTGTGTGGGGTCCGTCTCAGGTGCGTCCCCGACGCGAGCGGTTGGTTCGCTCGCGTTTCGGCCCGCCGCCGCGGGCCTCGTCAGGGGGTTCAGCCGGCCGCTTTGCGGCGCGCCAGCAGTTCGTTCCCGCGGGCGGCGATCTTCTCGGCCGAGGCCCGGTCCCCGGCCGCGCTGCGGTGCCCGTTGGGCAGCCGCACGTACCAGCGACCGGCCACGCAGAAGGCCGCGTACGTGCCGCCGACGAATGCCCCGCGCTCGTTCGTGTGTGCCGCGTTCATTGCGGTGCTCCGGTTGGGGGTTAGCGGTGGTCGTTGCGGGTGAACACGGTGGGGAGCACCGCGAGCGCTTCGAGTCGGTCCGCGGGCACGCCCCACATCCGGGCCGCCTTGCGGAGCGCCTTGCCCTCGTCGATGGCGCGGAGCCGACCGAGCACCTCGCCCGTGGCCCACTCGGTGATTTCCCACGTGCCCTTGCTCAGCACCCGCGGTTGGCCGTTGGGCCGGTTCGTCTTCTTGCTCACGGCTTTCCCCTCGCTCGTTTCGGTCTGACGGTCTGGCGTTCGACAGAGTGATAATACGACGGGCCGGGGCCGTCTCAAGGCGGATTCGCCCGGATTTCGAGTGTTTTCCGCCCGTGCTGCCAAAGTCGTTGCCGATTCAATTGTTCCGTTCAATCGGAAATGGCGATTATTCCAACGGGCTGCTAGAATCCGGTGGACACCCGCGGGAGAACAGCGATGGGCCAGCGTGGGCCGGTGCCGACGCCGACGAAGGTGCTCGAAGCGCGCGGCAGTTGGCGCGCGACCGTGAACGCGTACGAGCCGCGCCCGAAGCCGGGCAAGCCGCCGTGCCCGCGCGGGTTCGGCGCGGCCGAGAAGGCGGCGTGGCGGGCCGTGTGCAAGGTGCTCGCGGACATGGACGTGCTCACGCTCGCGGACGCGCTCGCGCTGGAGCGGTACGTGCGCCAGTTGGTCCGGTGGCGCGCGTGCGAAGAGTTCGTTGCGAAGAACGGAATCAGCTATCCGCTCAAGGCCGACGGGGCCGAACCGCCGACCGCGTACGTGGGGCGGTTGCCGTCGGGCGAGTACATCGTCGGGTTCGAGGAGTACCCGCAGGTGCGCGAGACCCACCGGCTCCACAAGGCCCTGAAGGACGCGGAGGACCGGTTCGGGCTGTCGCCGTCGGCGCGCACGCGGATCCGCACGCTGACCGAGGCCGGGCCGAAACTGCACGACGGGGGCGACGACAGTGGCCGGCTCGCGCTCAAGTTCGGCATCAACTGAGCGGCCCAACCGCCCCGAGCAGTTGCCGGACGATCTGGTCGCGCTCTTGCGGGCGATCCCCGGTTACGACCCGTTCTTCGGGGCCGAGGGCTGCTGGTTCGACGCCCGCGCCGCGGCGCTCGCGCTGGACTTCTTCCCGGAGGTGCTGCGGCACATCGAGGGCGACGCCGCGGGCAAGCCGTTCGTGCTCGGCGTGTGGCAGCAGGCGTGGATCGCCAACCTGTTCGGCTGGAAGACCGAGGACGAACAGGGCCGCGAGGTGCGGCGGTACAAGGAAACGCTCCTCTACGTGCCGCGGAAGAACGGGAAGACGCCGACCACCGCGGGCCTCGGGCTGTACGTGTTCTTCTGCGACCACGAGCCGGGCCTTCAGGGCTACCTGCTCGCCAAGGACAAGGACCAAGCGGGGCTACTGTTCCGCCAGATGCAGGCAATGGTGACCGCCAACCCCGTGCTGAAGAACGCGTGCCGCGCGTACGGGGGCAACGCGCCGGGCGGGGTCTCGAAGTCGCTCGTGAAGAGCGACAACAGCTTCCTGAAGGTCATCAGCGCGGAGGCCAGCGGGAAGCACGGCGGCACGCCCCACTTGGTGATCGTGGACGAGTTGCACGAGCAGACGGACCGCCAGTTGCTGGACACGCTGCGGACCTCGATGACGTCCGCGAACCGGAAGCAGGGCCTGACGATCTACCTGACTACGGCCGACTTCGACCGCCCGAGTGTGTGCAACGAGCGGTACAAGTACGCGAAGCGCGTGCAGGCCGATCCCGCGTACGACCCGGCGTTCCTGCCCGTGATTTACGAGGCCGCGCCGGACGACCCGTGGGACGCCGAAGCGACGTGGGAGAAGTGCAACCCGAACCTCGGCGTGAGCGTGAGCCGGGCCGAACTGCGGCGACTGGCCAACGAGGCGAAGGACAACCCGGCGCTCTTGGTCGAGTTCCGGCGACTGCACACCAATGTGCGGGTGCAGCGCACGGCCGGCAGCGCGATCGACCTCACGCTGTGGGACGGGTGCAAGATCGGCCCGCCCGCGCGCGAGGAACTGGCCGGCGAACCGTGCTGGTGCGGCTTGGATCTCGGCTGGCGCGACGACTTCGCCGCGCTGGTCACGCTGTGGGAGATGACGGAGCGGCGCGTTGGCGACGGCCCGGCCCCGCTGTACGCGGAGTTCCGGTTCTGGCTGCCGCGGGGCGGGAAGCGCGACCTGCGGGCCACGCCGTTCAACGAGTTCGTGGCCGGCGAGTGGCTGCAATCAGCGGCGCCCCCCAGCGAATCGCGACCCGTGAACCAATCCACGAGATTACAAGGTTGCGCTCGCGCACCCGAAACACCCCAAACCTCGGCCGAATACCACTATTCAAGTGGTTTCCTTCGGTGCAATTCGGTTCACTTGCAACGGTTGCGAACGTGCGCAGAATGCAAGAAATCCAGGACGTTTGCACCCGTTTCAGCGGTGCGGCGACGAGCGCTTCATAAGCGAGGTGTCGTGGGTTCAATTCCCACCCCCGCTACTGCACGCAAAGGCTGATTTCCGAAGCAGTTCAGCTTACCTCCCGGTGTTCGGGAGTGCGGACTCGAAAGCCTAGGTTTTGCGGGAACTCCCGCAATACGAGGGTGATTAGAATGCCGCGCCCCAAGAACGCAGTTCCCCAACCCCGCCAGCACAAGGGCCGCGCCGTTCTCGACGTGTACGAGAACGGAACCCGACGCACCCGCACGCTCGGCGCGTGGGGAAGCCCAGAAGCCCAAGCCGAGTACAAGCGGTTCCTCGTGGACTTCGCCAGCGGCAAGCCCGCTGTTGCACGTGGTTCCGATCTGACGCTGAACGAAGCGCTGCTCGCGTACCTGCACTTCGCCGGCACTCACTACCGCCACACCGATGGCACGCACACGTCCGAAGTGTGGTGCATTCGCATGGCGCTGAAGCCGCTCCGGGAACTCTACGGGCACACGCTCGCGCGGGAGTTCGGGCCGAGAGCGCTCAAGACGCTCCGCGAGCACATGGTCGGCTTGCGATGGGTGCGAAAGCAAGTGAACGCGGCGGTCGAGCGCGTGCGCCGGTTCTTTAAGTGGGCCGCGACTGATCGTCGCGGAGAACCCTCCTGTACCGTTGCCGAACTCTCCCACGCTTCGATGCTTCAATTCGGCCGCGACTGATCGTCGCGGAGAACGACGCCGAACGCAAGAAGAAGTCGTCCGCACCTGCGGCCGCACACTTCGCTTCTACAACGGCAACCGAGAACAGTTCGTGCCGCCCGCCCTTGGGGTACCAGTGAACCGTGCGCAGTTCGTCGGCCTCTTCGCGCGTGCGCGGCTACTTCGCGCTCTTCGCCAGCGGTTCGCGCACCGCGGTGCGCGGCGACGATTGGCGCAGCATCGCTTGGAACCGCGGGTCCAACTTGCCGAGGTCGTGCCACGGGCCGGCCTGCTCGTACAGCTCCGCGTCGGGGCCGCACGCTTGGGCGAACGCCCTTGCGCGCCCCGCGACGCCGCGCGAGTGCTCGTTCAGCGAAGCGGTCGATCCACTTGGGATGCAAGGAGTTCAGATACGCACCGTTGACCGCATCCAATGACCATGGCGGGGCGCTCAAGTACAATTCGTTCGACGTGTGGCGGTTCCACCCGGTCCGTTCCGCTCTTCGAGTGTGGTCACCATGGAACCCACCGATCCCAGTGCGTCTGATCGCTCGCTGCTACAACGGTTCCAAGGCGGTACTGCGGACGCGGCCACTCTGCTGTACTTCCGCTACGCGGAGCAGTTGCGCTCGCTCGCGGCCGCGCGCCTCGCGCCGGACCTCGCCCCGCGCGTGGACGCCGACGACATCGTTCAATCGGTGTTCCGCACGTTCTTCCGCCGCGCGGCCCTCGGCCAGTTCGAGGTGCCGCACGGCGAAGACCTGTGGAAACTGTTCCTCGTGATCGCACTAAACAAAGTGCGCTCCGCGGCCACCTTCCACCGGGCCGCGAAGCGCGACGTGAGCCGTACCCCCGAACTGGACGCCGCCACCGAACCCGACGGCCGCGACGCCGACGCGCTCGCCACGCTCCGCCTCACGGTCGAAGAGTTGCTCGCCGAACTGCCCGCCCCGCAGCGCGCGATCGTGGAGGACCGCGTCGCGGGCTTCGAGGTGGACGACATCGCGGCCCGGGTCGGGTGCTCGAAGCGGTCGGTGGAGCGGTGCCTGCAGAAGTTTCGCGCGCGCCTTTCGGACGTGTTAGAGGACCGAATCGATGACCCGCCGCCCGACGCCGGATGACACCGAGGCGCTCGTCTGGGCCTTCGAGACCGAATGGGCCGCGGGGCAGCGCCCCGACCTGTGCGCCTTTCTCCCCGACCCCGCCGCCCCGCACTTCGCCGAAGCGCTCCGCGAACTGGCGCTGGTGGAACTGGAACTGGCGACCGCCGCGGGCGAAGCGCGCACCGCGAACGACTACCTCGCTCGGTTCCCGGCACTGGCGCACGACCCCGAGGCCGTGGCCGCGCTGCGCCGCCAAGAGGCCCGCGCCGCCGCCACC
>JALHNS010000223.1 GCA_022843445.1 Gemmata sp. | reverse complement strand
GGCCGGCGCAGAAGGCGCGCTCAAAAGCGCCGACGCGTTCCGCACCGCGGCCGAACCGGTGCTCGCCGGGTTCCCCGCCGCCGATCCGCGCCCCGATCTGAACGCGCTGCTCGCCGATCCCGCGGTGCGCGCGCTGTTCGGCCGCCCGGTCGCGCCGCCCGCCTCCCCGCCGGCTATTGCGGACGCGCAGTTGAACGAACTGCTTCACGCGCTCAAGGCGAAGAAGCCCGCGGCCGAGGTGCGCGCGCTCGCGGCCCGCGTCGAGCGCGACACCGCCGACGCCGCGATCCGCGAAATCGAGTTGTACGCCGCGAAGTACGACACCGCCCTCGAACCGCTCGTGAGCGCGCAGCACAAGCTCGACGATTTCGTGGCGGCGCTGGACGCCGGCGCGGACGCGGACGCGCAAGGCGCGCGCGCAGCGACCAAACTCCTCGCGCGCACGCGGGCCGCGCTGGACGCGCTCGACGAGCGCATCTACGAACAGGAAACGCGAGTCAGCCAAGCGACCGGCGACCGCTACGAGGCCCGCGTGTTCGTCAGCGACGTGCGGGCCGACGTGCACCGGCTGAAGAGCCTGTACTTCTTCTACGCGATGCTGCTCGTGCAAGCCGGCGCGGGGATCGCGGCGCTCGCGGGCGAACGCGGATTCGCGCTGGTGCTGTTCGCGCTGCTGGTCGGGCTGGCGGGCGTCGGCTTCGGAGTGTACACCTATGCGAGCGCCAACCCGCTCATCCCCGGCTTGAGTTGATCCCATGACCGGCACGGACCGCCGCACGAGCGAACAAGAGTTCCACGACCGGCAAGCCGCGCACCGCGCCGAAAGCTTCGCCGCGGGCGCGGCACACCTGCGCTTCGATGTGAACGAATACCTCGATCACGAAACGTGGGTGCGGCCCGCGCTCGCGGCGCTGGGCGACCTGCGCGGCAAAACGGCGCTCGACTACGGGTGCGGGCACGGCATGGCGGCGGTCGCGCTGGCACGCGCCGGCGCGACCGTGACGGCGTTCGACCTCTCACCGGGCTACGTGGCCGAGTGCCGCGCGCGCGCCGCGGCGAACGGCGCGCGCGTGGAGTGCGTGACCGCCGACGGCGAAGACCTGCCGTTCGCGGACGCGAGCTTCGATGCCGTCTGGGGCAACGCGATCCTCCACCACCTCGATTTGGCGCGTGCCGGGCGCGAACTCAAGCGCGTGCTGAAACCCGGCGGCGGCGCGGTGTTCTGCGAACCGTGGGGCGGCAACCCGCTGCTCGGGTTCGCGCGCCGCCGGTTGCCGTACCCCGGGAAGGACCGCACTCCGGACGAGCAACCGCTCACGCGCCGCGACCTGCTGCCGCTCCGCGCGCTGTTCCCGGTGGTGCGCGTCACCGGGTTTCAACTGTTCGGCATGGTGCGCCGCGTGCGACCGAACGCGCGCGTTCTGCGCACCCTCGACGCCCTCGACGCCCGCCTGCTGCGCGCGCTCCCGGCGCTTCACAACTGGTGCCGGTACGCGGTGATCGAACTGCGCGCCGAAGCACTTTCCGCTTGAACCCGCGCGCGGGCGCGCTTAGGTTGCGCGCACCACCCTCACGGGGTTCCGCCATGGCGCGCACCTGCCCGCACTGCTCCGCCGCTCTTCCCGCGATCATTGACGGGTACTGCCCGCACTGCCGCGGCGACCAGCCGCCGGAGTTGCGCGTACCCCCGCCCGAACCGCCCTCACCGCCGGACCCGCCGAACCCTGCACTCGAGTTCGCACGGGCGCTCCGCGCGCTCACGCCGCGCGCGTTCGTCACGCCCGCGGTGGTGCTGTTGAACGTGCTCGCGTTCGTCGCGATGACCGCCGCCGGTGCTGACGCGCTGAACCCGAAGAACGAAGACCTCGTGAACTGGGGCGCGAACTTCGGCCCGCAAACGCTGGACGGCGAATGGTGGCGGTTGCTCTCGAGCGCGTTCGTTCACATCGGGGCGGTTCACCTCGCGCTCAACATGCTGGTGTTCGCGGGCATCGGGCCGCTGGTGGAGCGGATGCTCGGCGGCCCCGCGTTTGCGCTGGTGTACGCGGCGAGCGCGCTGGGCGGCAGCCTCGCGAGCCTCCTGTGGGACCCGGTGCGGGTGTCCGCGGGCGCGTCCGGCGCGGTGTTCGGTGCGTTCGGCGCGCTGCTCGGCGTGCTACTGGTGCAGCGGCACACGGTCCCGCCCGCGGCGCGCGCGGTGCTGAAGCAGAACGGCCTCGGGTTCCTCGGCTACAACCTCGTGTTCGGGTTCCTCCTGCCGAACGTGGACTTCGCCGCGCACATCGGCGGCCTCGCGTTCGGTTTCGCCCTCGGCGCGCTGGTGAGTCGCCCGCTGACGGCCGAAGGCGCGACCGGGCGGCGCGGGCGCGTGTTCGTCGGCACGTGGGTCGGGACCGTGAGCGCGGTCGCCTTCGCGCTCGTGGTAGCGGTCGCGCGCCCGAGTCCGGTCGCCGCGGTGCGCGAACTGGACCGCTTCGTGGCACTGGAGCGCCGGGTGATCGAGAACTACAACGCGGCCTACGCGAAGGTGGCGCGCGGCGAACTGCCGGAGGTGGCGCTCGTGGAACTGATCGAGCGGGAGATGCTACCCGAGTGGCGCGCGCAGCGCGAGCGACTGGCGGCACACGCGGACGCGCCGGGCGAACTGGGTAACCACCTGACCGGAGTGAGCGGGTACATGAAGCTGCGCGAGCAGGGTTGGGAGGAACTGGTGGCGGCGGCCCGCACCAACGACGCGGCCCGCGCCCGGCGCGCACACGCGCTGCAGCGCCAAGCGGACGAAGCCGCGAAGCGCATCAGCGGGCCGCCCAATGGGGGCAAGTGATGGCGAAGCAGTTCGATTCGGCGCTGAACATCTTGATCGACGAGCACCTGAGCGACTGGGCCGACTTCCTCGCGGCCCACTGCGGGGTACCGCCCGGCCCCGCGTCGGCGCTCGACACCGACCTCTCCGCCACGCTCCAAGCCGACCGACCGTTTCGCATCGACGGCGACGTGCCAGCCGCGATCCACTTGGAAATGGGAACCAGTGGGCGACTCGGGTTCCCGGAGCGCCTGCTGCGGTACAACGTCGCCGCGCGAGCGGTGGTGGAGTTGCCGGTTCACAGTGTGCTGGTGCTGTTGCGCCCCGAAGCGAACGCGAGCGACCTGACCGGCACACTCGAAGTGCCCGGCGCGGACGGCGTGCCGTGCCTCACGTTCCGCTACCGCGTGCTGCGCGTGTGGGAGCAATCGTTTGCCGCGCTGCTGGCGACACCGGGCACCGCGCCTCTGGCGCTGCTGACGAACGAAGCCGCGGCGAACCTGTCGGCGGCGTTCGCGCAGTTTCGGGAGCGATTGAAGGCCGACGCGGTTTCGAGTAACGTGGAGCGCAGTCTCGTCGGGTCCACCTTCGTGTTGTGCGGCCTGCGGTACAACTCGGACCAAGTGGAAGAACTGTATCGGGAGTTGAGCATGACCCTCGAAGACTCTTCGACCTACCAACTCATCCTGAACCGCGGCCTCAAACAAGGAGAGGCGCGCGGGGAAGCGCGCGGGCGCGCGATGGAAGCGCAGTCACTTGTCTTGTTGCTGGGCGGTCAGCGGTTCGGCGCACCGCCAACCGGCACCGAGGACGCGGTGCGCGGCATCGCGGACCCCGCGCGGCTCGAGCGCATTGCCGCCCGCGTGCTCACCGCCACCGATTGGGCCGACCTGCTCGCCACGCAATAGTGAACGGGTTTTCCTGTTCGCGCCGTTGCTTTCTGCGATAAACTGTCGGGGTTGTGCGGACCGTTCCGCCGGCGCGCCCCGATGAACACCCCGAACCAACATCCGAACCCCGACGCCCACTCGCGCCGCGCGCAAGTGGTGCTCGGTGCGTTCGTGGCGCTACTCGTGCTGCTGCTCGCGGCGCGCGGGTACGGCCCGCGTCTGAACGCCCGCCCTACCGAGCACACCCGCGCGCCCGATCGGATGGACCTCAACTCCGCGGACGTGTGCCAACTCGAGCAGGTACCGGGCATCGGGCCGAAGACCGCGCGCGCCATCGCCGATCACCGCGAGGCGCACGGCCCGTTCGGTTCCGTCGAAAACCTGCTCGACGTTCACGGCGTCGGGCCGGTGACGTACGAGAAGGTGCGCGACCACTTGCGCGCCGGTGCCGCACAGCCGGCACCCGCACCACTGCCCCCGCGCCCGGCGGCAACCGGCAGCGCGCGCAAGCTCCAACCGGGCGACGCGCCCATCAACGTGAACGCCGCCACAATCGACGACCTCATGCGGTTGCCCGGTGTCGGCCCGGTCACGGCGCAGGCCATTGTGAGCGCGCGGGCGAACGGCCCGTTCCGCACCGTGGACGATCTCGACCGCGTGCGCGGCATCGGGCCGAAGACGCTCGACAAACTGCGCCCGTTCGTGACCGTGGAATGAGTGCGGTCACGCAGTAGCCACTTCTGCGCGCGACGCGCCCAGTACCCTTGTGTCACGCGCGTTCGGGCCAGCGCGCGGCGCGCATTTCGCATTCGGCGTGAGGTTTGCTGTGTAGGATGCCGGTACCGGTTCACCCACAGAGGCACACACATGAAACTCCGCTTCGCGCTGCTCGCAGCGGGCGTCGCGCTCGGCGTGGCGCTACAACCGACTTCGGCCCCGGCCCAACCCGCGAACGACCGGCAAGCCGCGATCGATAAGGCCGTCGCGTTCCTCACCAAGAGCCAGAACGAGAACGGCAGTTGGTCCGCGGAGCCGCAGAACCGCGGCACTACGGGCATCGTGCTCACCGGGTTGCTTCAGTGCGGCGTGAAGGCGGATGCGCCGCCCGCGGCGAAAGCCGTTTCGTTCATCGAGGGGTTGGTGAACAAGAAATCCGGGCACATCGCCGGCGACGACGCGAAGGCCACGCTCATCAACTACACGACGACCATCAACATCATGGCCCTGAACGCGGCCAACAAGGGCGACAAGTACAAAGCGGTGATCGGCAGCGCCGCGAAGTACCTGAAGGAGTACCAGTGGGACGAGGCCCGCGGCAAGAAGGACGACAGCGACTACTACGGCGGCGCGGGCTACGCCGGCGACAAGTCGCGCCCGGACCTGTCGAACACCGCGTTCTTCCTTGAGGCACTCAAGACAGCCGGCGTGCCGAAAGACGACCCGGCGTTCAAGAAGGCGCTCGTGTTCGTGAGCCGGTGCCAGAACCTCGAAAGCGAACACAACAAGGCCCCGTGGGCCGCCAAGAATAACGACGGCAGCTTCGCCTACACCGGGGCGAACGGCGGCGAGAACCGCCGCACCGACGGCGAGGGCGTGAAGACCGACATGGGCGGCTACGGCAGCATGACCTACGCGGGCGTGAAGAGCATGATCTACTGCGGGTTGAGCAAGGACGACCCGCGGATGAAGAAGGCGCTGGAGTGGATCGGCAAGAACTACACGCTGGACGCCAACCCGGGCATGCCGGAAGTGAACAGCCAGCGCGGACTCTTCTACTACTACCACACGTTCGCCAAGACGATGGACGCGCTGGGCATCGACGAGTTCACCGACGCGAAGGGCGTAAAGCACGACTGGCGCGCCGACCTGCTCGCGGCGCTGGTGAAGCGCCAGAAGGCGGACGGCAGTTGGGTGAACCCGACCGACCGCTGGATGGAAGGCGACCCGAACCTCGTCACCGGCTACGCGCTCATGGCCCTCAGCTACACAAAGAAGAAGTGAGGCGAGTTTTCTGTCGAACCGCCGGCGTCAGCCGGCGGGTTTCGTCAGGCGATGCAAAGCACCCACCGGCTGACGCCGGCGGTTCGACCGTGACCGCTTCCTGTTTGACTGCACCCGCGGCGCGGTAAACTGTCTTCATGCTCCCTCGCACACTCCTCGCAGTTGCCGCGCTGTGCGCCTTCGGCGGGCCCGCGGCCGCGCACCCGCTGCCCAACTTCCGCTACGACCGCGAGATCGACGTGCGCCTCACGCGCGAGTTCGTCGAAGTGCGGTACGTTCTCAGCGTCAGCTTCTGGACCATCTTCACCGACCCGCAGAAGCTGTTCGCGCCGGACGAGATCGAGCGCACGCAGGGGAAGCTGACCAAAGTCGCCAGCATCTACTGCGAGAAGATGGCCCCGCGACTCGCCAACGGCCTCGACGCGCAACTCGGCGGCACCGCGCTCGCGTTCAAGAACACCAAACTCGAAGTCGAACCGGACCGCGACCACGCCCGGTTCCGCTACGTGTTCCGCGCGCCGTGGAAGCCGAAGGCCGGGGCCGAGGTCGCGTTCGCGTTTACGGAGCGCAACTTCGAGGGCGAAGTCGGGGCCGTCCGGCTCGTGCTTCAGCCCGACGAAAAGGTTCTCGACGTGAAAGAGATGGTGGAACCGGAAGACCTGCGCGGGAAACAGCCCTCCGAGTACAAACCCGGCGACGAAGTGCGCGCGCGCAAGGCGAGCGCGACATTTAGCGCGAAGGGCGCGCCAGAGCCGCCCGCGCCGCAACCGGAACCGGAGCGCACGGTGCCGGTCGTCGAAGTGACGAGCAACGAGAGTTTCTGGAACGGCATCGTCGCGCGCGGGCCGAAGGCGCTCTTCGACACCAACCTCGGCACCGGGGCGCTGCTCCTACTCGCGATGATGTTCGGCGCGTTCCACGCCTTCGCGCCGGGCCACGGCAAGAGCGTCGCCGCGGCGTTCCTCGTGGGCGAACAGGGCACGTTCCGCCAAGCCGCGCTGCTCGCCGCGAGCACCACGTTCGCGCACACCGGAAGCGTGATTCTCATCGCGCTGCTGTTCCGCATGCGCTACAGCGACTCCGTGCCGAACGACGCGCAACACTGGCTCGGTCTCATCGGCGGGTTGCTCGTGCTGTTCGTCGGCATGTGGCTGTTCATGCGCCGGCTCCGCGGACAGGTGGATCACTTCCACTTAATGGGCGGTTGCTCGGACATGTGCGGGAACCACACAGAGCGACCGAACACGCCGCAGTGCCGCGTGCCGCCGCGCGACGCCGAGCCGGAAGTGGTCGCGCTGCGCCTCGTGCCTTCCGAGAAGAAGAACCCCCTGAGCTGGTTCCGCGTGGTGCTGCTCGGCATCGGTGCGGGCGCGATCCCGTGCGTGGACGCGGTGCTGCTGCTGATCGTCGCGGTGTCGGCCGGTCAACTCGCGTTCGCGCTCCCGCTCCTGTTGGCGTTCAGCATCGGTCTTTCCGGTGTGCTCATGCTCATCGGCATGGCTGTAGTGTGGCTGCACCGCGCCGGTCGCGGCGTGGGCGGCGACAAGGCGTGGTTCCGCCTGCTGCCCACCGCGAGCGCCGTGCTGCTGATGGCGATGGGCGTGTGGATGGCCCGCGACGCGTGGAAGGGCTTCACCGCGGGCGTGACGTAACGGGCGCGCGGCCTACAACAAGCCGCATGCGCGTCGTCGAACTCGAAGCTCGCTTGGTGCGCGTGGCCCTGCGCCGCAAGGTCACGCACGCCAGCCACACCCGCACCGAAACCGACAACGTCGTGGTGCGGTGCAAACTCTCCGACGGCTCTACCGGCTACGGCGAAGGTGTGCCGCGAGACTACGTCACCGGTGAGACCATCGACTTCTCGCTCGACCTACTCAAGCGCTCGAACCTCGCGCGCCAACTCGAACCGGACTGCACCGACTTCGTGCAGGCCGTTCACCTCGCCGAAAAGCTGAAGCTCGAACCGCAACCGAACGACGACCGCGGCATCCTCGGGAACGCCGCCCGGTGCGCGATCGAACTCGCGGTGCTCGACGCCTACGGGCGCGCGTTCGGCGAACCGCTGTCGCGCGTGACGGAACTGATCGCGCCGGAACTGTACCAGTTCCGCGATCGCGTGCAGTACAGCGGCGTCATCGGGAACCCGCGCGGCTGGAAGAAGCACGTGTACCCGCTCGTGTACCGACTCGCGGGCTTCACGCAGGTGAAGCTCAAAGTCGGCATCGAGGGCCAAGACGACATCAAGCGCACGCGCACCATCCGGCGCTGGCTCGGCCGCAAGATGGACCTGCGCGTGGACGCGAACGAAGCGTGGACGCCCGAAAGCGCCGCCGCCCGCATCGCGGACCTCGAACCGTTCAACATCACCAGCGTCGAACAACCCGTGCGGCACGAAGAGGTTTCGGGCCTCGCGGACGTCCGCAAGCGGGTGCGCGCGCCGATCATGCTCGACGAATCCCTGTGCGGGATCATCGACGCCGAGCGCGCCGCCCGCGGCGGCTGGTGCGACCTATTTAATATACGTCTGTCCAAGTGCGGCGGGTTCACACCAAGTGTCCGATTGGCGCAATTTGCAAAGGCGCACAACCTCGGCTACCAACTCGGCTGTCAGGTGGGCGAAACCGCGATCCTCAGCGCCGCCGGCCGGCACTTCGCGAGCAGTGTGCGCGACATTCGCTACCTCGAAGGCAGCTACGACCGGCACTTGGTGTGGGAAGCGCTCTCGAAAGACGACCTGACGTTCCGGCGGAACGGCACCGCACCGGCGCTCGTCGGCAGCGGGTTGGGCTTCGCGCTCGACCCCGCGCGCCTCGACTGGCTCACGAAGCGGAAGGAGGCGCTGATTGGCTAGCGCCGAACCTACCCCCCCCGCCCCCCCCTCCCTAAAGGGAAGGGGGGAGAGTCGTCTCGCTGCGCTCGACGGCGAAGAGCTGGGTTCGTCTTCGGAAGCGTCACGAAGTGACGCGCACTCCCCCCTTCCCGTGCCGCGTGCAGCCGAGACTGCGGGAGCAGGGTCGGCGTCGCACGCGGCTCCAAACCGCGAGGGGGGGCCGGGGGGGGTAGGTTGCCTCCGCACCTTCCGCGCCTCCGACGGGTACCCGTTCTACCTGCGCCACTTCGCGCCGCCCGGCGCGCCGAAGGCGCGGCTCGTGGTGCTGCACGGCATCCGCAGTCACGGGCGCTGGTACGAGCGCTCGTGCCGCGCGTTCGCCGACGCCGGGTACGACGTTCACTTCCTCGACCGCCGCGGCGCGGGCCTGAACACGGCGCACCGCGGCGACGCGCCCGAGTTCCGGCGGTTGCTCGACGATGTGGCCGAATACGTGATCCACCTGCGCGAGCGGGCCGCGTTCCTGCCGGTGTTCGTGTGCGGCATCTCGTGGGGCGGGAAGCTCGCGGTCGGGTTGCCGTACCGCAAGCCGCACTTGGTGGATGGGCTTGTGCTGCTCTGCCCGGGGTTGGTGCCGAAGATCGCGCCTCCCCTGCCCCGCCGCGCGCGGATCGCGCTGGCGCGGGTGCTGCGCCCGTGGCGCACGTTCCCGATCCCGCTGAACGAACCGGAGTTGTTCACCGCGAACGCCGAGGCGCGCGCGTTCATCGACGCGGACCCGTTCGCGGTGCGCGAAGCGACCGCGCGCTTCCTCTTCAGCAGCTTTTCGCTCGACTTGTACCTGAAGCGCGCGGCGAAGCGCGTCACGGTGCCCTCGTTCCTTGCGCTCGCCGAGCACGACCGCATCATCGACAACGCGCGCACGGCGGCGTTCGTGAATCGGTTGCCCGGCGGCGCGCAAGCGGTCACGTACCCCGGCGCGCACCACACGCTGGAGTTCGAAGCGGACGGCCACCCGTGGCTCGCCGACGTGCGCAAGTGGCTGGACGCGCGGCTGTAGCTACCGCAGCCCGATCACCGCGACCACCGCGAGCAGCGCGAGGACGCCCGCGGCGAGGACGTACAACGGGAACTTCGAGCGCGGCCGATTCGCGGCGGCGCGCGCGTGCTGTTGCAGTTCGTGCTTGTGCTTCTTGCGCGCCTTCTCGTGGTGCTGCTTTTTGGCGCTGTGGTTCACGGCGGGGCCTCCGGAGAGAGGGCCGTTCAAGCCCGCGGGCTTGGAAGAGGACCGCGGGTGTGCGGCGCGAAAGGTGTGTGAAGTGTCGCGCGCGACCGCGGGCCTGTCAAGCGGTGGGCGGTCGAACTTGTCCCGCGGCGCGGCACCGCTTACACTGCCGTTGCTCACAACGCGCATTCACGAACTTGTCCCGGAGGAACCCTCTCATGCCGGCCGACGACACCTTCCGCGGGCACGTGTACGACGACATCACGCAGACCTTCGGCCACACGCCGTGCATCAAACTGCGCCGCATCACAGCCGGGGCGAAGGCGAGCGTGATCGCGAAGCTCGAGAACTTCAACCCTCTGTGGTCGGTGAAGGACCGCATCGGCGTCGCGATGATCGACGCGGCGGAGAAGGCCGGGAAGCTGAACGCGAACACGATGATCGTGGAGCCGACCAGCGGCAACACCGGCATCGGGCTGGCGTTCACGGCCGCGGCCCGCGGGTACAAGATCACCGTGACGATGCCCGAGAGCATGTCGCTGGAGCGCCAGCGGCTGCTGAAAGCGTTCGGGGCAAAGTTGGTGCTCACGCCGCGCGAGCTGGGCATGAAGGGCGCGGTCGCGGAGGCGGCGAAAATCTTCCAAGAACTGGGCGGCGAGCCGAAGGCGTTCATGCCGCAGCAGTTCAAGAACCCGGCGAACCCGGACGTTCACCGCCGCACCACCGCCGAGGAAATCTGGCGCGCGACCGGCGGGGCGGTCGACATTCTGGTGTGCGGCGTGGGCACCGGCGGCACCATCACGGGGTGCGGCGAAGTGCTGAAGGCGCGCAAGCCGAGCGTGAAGTGTATCGCGGTGGAACCGGCGGCCAGCCCGGTGCTGACGCAGCACATCGTGCAGGGCGTGCCGAAGGACCAAGTGAAGCCCGGCCCGCACAAGATTCAGGGGATCGGTGCCGGGTTCGTGCCGGACGTGCTGAACTGCGCGATCGTCGACGAGGTGATTCAGGTGACCGACGACGAAGCTTTCGAGATGGGGCGGCGGCTGGCGAAGGAAGAGGGGATGCTGTGCGGCATCTCGTGCGGCGCGGCCGCGACCGCCGCGGTGAAAGTGGCGCACCGCCCGGAGAATGCGGGCAAGACGATCGTGGTGATCCTCCCGGACCTCGGCGAGCGGTACCTGAGCACCGCGCTCTACCCGCAGGAGTAGCGGGCGCTCACGCGAGCCGGCACCGCGGGCGGCGCACCGCGAACTCCTCGCGCACCGCGGGCGTGTCCGCGCACGCCGGCAGCGACAGTACCTTCAGTTTGCGCGCCTTCAGCAGGTGTGGAACGACCGCGGGCGTGACGCGCGGGCACCCGGTGAGCGCGAGCGCTTCGAGGTCCGGGAACCGCGCGAGCAGCGCGACCACCGCGGCGTCGGTCGCTCGCGTTTCGGCAAGCGAGATCGCTTTCAGCCCGCGCAGGTGCCCGAGGTGCATTAGGCCGGCGTAGGTGGCGCGAGTGCCGGTGAGATCGACCGCTTCGAGGCCGACCATCCCCGCGAGCGCCCGCAGGTGTTCCAGCGCCGCGTCGTCGGTACTCGCATCAAGCGCCAGCCGGTACGCGCCACCGGGCCGCGCGACGACCGTGCCCGGCGTGCGCGCGACCGGTTCCCACGGCGCGTC
>JALHNS010000222.1 GCA_022843445.1 Gemmata sp. | reverse complement strand
CGCCCACCCCGGCGCGCGCCGTGCCGCTCATCCCGATGGCCGGGGAGTGAGGGCCGAACCGGTGGTGGCGTTTGTGGCTCTACGGTGTTAGAGTTTCGTTGGAGGCTCTACCGTGAACGTAACTCGTTTCGAGAAACGTCGTCGGTTCTTCGGTATGCCGGTGCCCGCGCTGGCGCGTCTCAGCGGGGTACCGGCGGATACGGTAGAACGCATCCTCGTTGATCCGACCGGCGTGCCGTTCGAGCACGTCTCGGCTGTGGGCCGCGTTCTGGGTTTGGATCTGTTCAATTCGAGACGCGTACCCGCGAAGAAACTCCTCAAGCAGCGCGCGCTCGTGAAGGCTCGGTATGTGGCGAAAGTCGTGCAGGGGACGCAGGGGTTGGAAGCCGCAGCGGTCGATCCGGTCGGGTACAAGCGGCTCGTTCGAGTCGCCGCTGGCGTCTTGCTCGCGGGCGACAGGGGGAAGCTCTGGGATGAAGACTGACCCCGGTTGGCCGCTCGTGCCCGGCGAAACGCCCATCGACGACGTATCGGGGTTGCTCGTTCCGAACGTCGGCACGCGCCGCCAGCTCAACCAAATCGAAGCCGAGAACGTCACCCGCGCCGCCGCGAAGTACCTCGTGGGCGAGTTGACGGAAGCGGACGCCCCGTTCACCTTCGACTGGCTGTTCGCGTTGCACCGCGAGATGTTCGGGAACGTGTGGGACTGGGCCGGGAAGCCGCGCACCTGCGACCTGAACATCGGGTGCCCGGCGTACGATGTGGAAGCGCAGGTGGCGAACCTCGTCGCGGACCTCGCGTATTGGGGCAAAGGTCCGTACCCGCTGGTTCACGACGCCGCGCTATTGCACTACCGCGCGGTGAAGATTCACCCGTTCCTCAACGGGAACGGGCGCTGGGCGCGGATGCTGGCGAACGTGTGGCTCCGGCGGCACGGTGCGCGGCCGATCGTGTGGCCCGAACCGCTCATCGGCGAAGTCAGCCCGATTCGCGCAGAATACATCGCCGCGATTCAGACCGCCGACCGGAACGACCTGCGCCCGCTCGTGGCGCTGCACGAGCGGTACGCAACGGGTTAGCGCCTCACGCCAGCTTCCACGGCTTGCGGTACTCTTTCGTCAGCATCGCGTTGGCTTCCTTGTCGCCGACGATCGTTTCCGTCTTCGCGTCCCAGCTAATCTTGCGGCCGGTGCGGATCGCGATGTTCCCCAAGTGGCACACCGCCGCGCTGCGGTGGCCGATTTCCACGTCGCAGATCGGCAACTTGCGGCTCTTGATGCACGCCAGCCAGTCCGCGAAGTGCCCCGGCGAAACGTACAGCTTCACGTCGCCGGTCGGCAACTTGTACGGGTCCGCGACCTTCTCGCCGTTTAGCGTCACCGTCAGCCCGCCGCGCTTCACGTAGATCGTGCCCTTCTCGCCGATGAAGGTCACGCCGCCGGGGTTCCCGCCCGCGCCGAGCGTGCAGTTCACTTTCACTCCGTTCGCGTAGGTGAACGTCTGCTTGGCGGTCTCCGGCGTCTCGAACCACTTGTCCTTGTTGAACGTCGCGGTGCCTTCCACGGTCGTCGGGCCGCTGTCGTCCATGCCGAGCGCCCACTGCGTGATGTCGAGGTCGTGCGCGCCGAAGTTCGTTTGCTGCCCGCCGCTGTAGTCCCAGAAGAAGCGGAACAGGTAGTGAACGCGGTTCGCGTTGTACTTGCGCTCCGGGGCCGGCCCGAGCCAGCGCTCGAAGTCCAGCGCCGCGGGCGGGTCCGAGTCCGGCACCGGCTTGCCGGCGCGCTGCGTCCAGTTCGGCCCCGGCAGCCCGACCTTCACTTCCGTGAGCTTGCCCAGCGCGCCGTTGCGCACCAGTTCGCAGGCGTGCCGGAACTCCTTCGCGCTGCGCTGCTGGCTCCCGGTTTGCACGATCCGCTTGTTCTTGCGGGCCGCGTTCACCATCGCGCGGCCCTCGCTCACCACGAGCGAAAGCGGCTTCTCGCAGTACACGTCCTTCCCGGCGTTGCACGAATCGACGGTGATGAGGGCGTGCCAGTGGTCCGGGGTGACGTTCAGAATCGCGTCCACGTCCTTCCGCTCGAGCAGCGCGCGGTAGTCGCCGGTGACGAACGGCGTGACGCCGCCCTTCTCGATCTCCTTCGCGGCGGCGGCGGCGCGGTCCTTGTCCACGTCGCACACCGCGACGACGTTCTTCTTCACCGCGTTCATGTCCCCTTTGCCCTGATTGCCGACGCCGACGACGGCGACGCGAATCAGGTCCGAGGGCTTGTCTTGCGCGAGCACCGCCGCGCGGTACACGCTAGCGGGAAGCGCACAGAGCGCCCCGCCGGCGGCGGAAGCGCGAAGGAACGAGCGGCGCGAAACGCGAGACATGGCAGCCCCTGTGGGAGAAGAAAAGCGAGCACAGAGAGTGTACCCGGTGCAGCAACGAAACGCATAGAACGTTCGTTCGAGGCGTGAAGATTCGGTGCAGATCGGCCGCCTCATTCTTACACCCGCTCGTTCGTGCCGTTAGGTTAGGTTTCCTCTCCCACACGCGCAGGAGTCGCCGAACCCGACCGAGGGCAACCCAATGGTCGCCGAAGCGGATCGCAGGGAGCACGTCGAAACGGCCCTCGCGCTTGCGGGGCGAGCGCGTTCGCACCGTCTGTTTGCAGATGCCGTCGCGGAGTTTTGCTGGTGTCGGTGGTCGCGCACGGCGTCCCAAACGAAATCTGTTCGACACCCGCGCGGTTTCGCGCGTGGGTTCACGGCGCGCTGCGTCGCCGACTGTTGAACGCGATTCGCCGCGAGCGCCGCCGGCGCGAAACGACTCTCGCGGAAGAGTCGGTGGCAGTCGCGCAACAATCGGACGAACTGGAACGGACCGAAGACGCGGAGCACGTGCGAGACACGCTGGACCGGATGCGCGCGACCGGGGCTACTGCCGCTGCCGATCTACTGGCGTGGCGCTGGCTCGAAGGCGAATCGGTATCGGACATCGCCAAGCGTCTCGGTACCGACGCGCGCAAGGTGACGTACCGGTTGCGGCACGCGAAAGATGCCTTTCGCGTCGCGTGGGCGCAGCGCTGGGGGGGCGCAAACGTGAGCCGCGCCGCTACCGAGTAGTGCGAAAAAATGCGCGCCACATTTCCGCGCTGCGGGCGACTCTACTGTGGGCGTTGAGGAGTTCTGTTCGCCCCACACAGGAGGGAAAACGATGAAACGCAAGTCGATCGCGTTCCCCTTACTCTTCCCGGTCCTCTGCTGCCTGATGGGTGCAGATACCATCGACTGGGCGAAAGACTACCCGATCGCGAATCCGGGTGGGCTGGCAGATACGGTTGCCGGGAAAGGGACGTTCGGAACTGAGAAGGGGAACAACTTTAGCGCCGTCTACTTCTGGCGCAAAAACAACGCAGGAACAGAAACTCCGGCTCAGGCGACCACGGCGGGCAACAACTGGGACAAAACGCTGACTGTCGCGGCCGGCACTTACACGGTCTGGTGAAAACGCCTCCGTTACCCCGCCGTTCACGGTCAACAGCGCGACGACGGCCAAAGTCATCGTGATTGTCAAGTAGCTCCGTTCGGCTGCTCCTCATCTTGGAGGCTACGATGTGCCGCCGTGCGTTCACGTTGCTTGAGTTGCTCGTCGTCGTCGCGATCTTGGCGACTCTCCTCGCTCTTCTGCTGCCAGCGGTGCAGAAAGCGAGGATTGCGGCGGCACGCATCAAAGGAAGTAACAACCTGAAACAAATCGCGCTCGCGGTACATTCCTACGCGAGCGCGCACAACGAGAAACTCCCGATCTCGGATGGTTACAAATCGGCGCTCTACCACCTCTTGCCGTATCTTGAGCACGGCAACTACTACGCGGAAGTTGAGGCGGGCCGTCGGTCTTACGATAACAATTACGAGATGCCGCAGTATCTCAGCCCATCAGACCCTACACTCACCGCACCAGAGTACAGGCGCGGCATGTCGAGTTACGCCTACTCCGCGTTGGTGTTCGTTCCGGCTGTCAGTGGGGTTGAAACACCGACCATCAGTAAAACCTTCCCCGACGGCTTAAGTAGCACGGTCACGTTGACCGAACACTACGCCTACGATTGCGGAGGCCACCAGTTTTCTTGGATGGCTGCCGGACGTGCGTTGTCCGTTGCCATACCCGACCTTGGTGTTACTGTCACCCACCGGCGGTCCACCTTCGCTGATGTCGGCGATGTGGCACCGAACCCGGCCGCGCCCCCGACACTCACCTTCCAAGTGCGCCCGCGTATTGAAGAGTGCAACCCTCTCGTCCCTCAAACGCCCTTCGAGGGCGGCCTGCTCACCGCGCTTGCCGACGGAAGCGTTCGCACCGTTGCACCCGGCATTTCTCCGGCCACTTTCTGGTCTGCCGTTTCGCCCGCGGGCGGCGAAACACTTGGCAGCGACTGGTAGGCCGCTCGCCTCCCAAGATTACAGCAGTTCCAGCGCGTGCAGCAGTTCGCCGACGCCGAACGACGCGAGGTTCGCCACCACCACCGCGAGCATGTCCCGCACGGTCGCGCGGCGGTTCGGGGCGCGGCCGCGCACGAACGCGAACCAGAACAGCGCGCACTCCGCGACCGGCGCGAACGTCTCCGCGACCAACAGGTACAGCCACCGCTCTTCGAGGAGCGGCGGCAGCACGAGCCACACCACCGGGTAGGTGCAGGCGGTGAGCCACGCACCCGCGAAGAGGCGCGCGCGAACGGAGTGCCGGCGCGACAGCGCGACCAGCAGCACGGCCGTTTCGACCGCGACCGTGATGAGATAGGCGACGAACATCAGCCGCAGGAAGTCGGCGGTGGGCATGGGGTGTTCGGTGCGGTTCGTTCGTTCCGTGTGCCGAGCGGGAGCGGGCGCGGCGCGGGCGGCGCTTCGCCCGCGGCCCCGCGCCCTCTTGCGCGAATGTGCCCGCGCGGGGTTCACTTCTCCGGGATCGGGCTGGCCTTCTCCGCGGTCGGGAACTCCTTCGGCAGCGGGAGCGTTACCGCGCCGGTCGCGGCCCATTCGGTGCCGCGCGTCAGCGTGCCCGCGAAGCCCCAGCACCGCATCGCGTTCGCGTCGTGGCCCATCGGCGTGTGGAACACGCGGCCCTTCCCGTAGCTCACGGTCCAGATCATCGGCTCGTGCACCTTCGTGCCCTTCGAGAACGCGGTCGCCAGCACCTTCACGTTCTCGATCGGCCCGCGCATGTTGTCGTACAGCTCGTCGCGCACGTGCTGCCACTCCATCGGCATACCCTTCGTGACCGGGTGGTCGCCGTCGCGGACGGTCACGGCGAACGGCCCGGTGTAGCGGTGCCCGCTGCCGTCGCCCTCACCGCTCTTCACCGTTTGGGCTTTGCCCTCGTCGTTCAGGAACAGGCGGTCGCCGCCGGTCTTGCCGCGCCAGCCCATGCCGATCATCTGGTTGTACTCCTTCCACCCGCCGAACGCGTTGTTCGCCGCGTGCACCACGACGAACCCGATCTTGCCGTCCTTGAGCAACTTCTCGAAGTCGTCGTTGAGCGCCTTGCCCCACGGCTGGCCGTTGTAGTTGCTCACCACCACATCGAACTTTGCCAGTTCGGGCCGGAACTTCTCCATCTCCTCCTTCTTGTTCGCCGGCGGGCTGGTGGCGACTTCGACGGTAAACCGGTCGGTGCCTTCGAGCAGTTTCTTCAACACGGGCGTGGTCTGCTGCCAGTTGTGATTGTTCTGGCCGTCGATCACGAGCACCTTGATTTTCTCGGCCGCACCGGCGGAAAGCGCGGAACCGGCGAGCAAGAGCGTAGCGAACAGGACGCGCACGGGAGGCTCCTTCGGGAAAGGGAAACAGGCGGGTGTGCCGATTGTCCGCGCCCGCGGGTGCGCGTCAACGGGATAAAATGACAAGTGGCAAGTCGCCCCAAAGGAGCAACACAATGTCCGGCAACGAACGCGACGTGGTGCGGGTGTACTCCGGTCCGGTGGTGCAGGTGGAACTGTACCAGCAGGTGCTGACCGAAGCCGGGATCGCCAGCACGGTGGTCGGGCTGGATCTCGCCGCGGGCGTGGGCAGCGCGCTGCAGAACTCGGTCGAACTGTGGGTGACGAGCGAGGACGCGGAGCGCGCCGCCGCCGCCATTCGGCTCTCCGACGAGACGCGCGTTGGCGGGTAACGGGAATAATTACCGCGGGGCGGGATCGGTGTGAGTGCAAGTCCGTTCGCGTTCCACTTCCCCTCACAGGAGCGTGCCATGTCGCGCGCCAGTGTCTTCGCGCTCATCGCGTTCGCCTACGCCGTCAGCGGGTGCGGCCAGAGCAAACCCGGTGCCCGGTTCGACGCCATGCGCGAGGCCGCGCCCGGAGTTCCCGAGCCGCTCGCGGGCGAGGCGTTCAACAAGCAGAACGCCGAGGCGTACAACGCGATCGTCGAGAACGAGTTCCGGTCGCCGCACGTCGCGCCGCTGTCCACCTTCTCCGCCGACGTGAACACCGCGAGCTACGCGAACGTGCGCCGGTTCATCGACCAACAGAGCAAACTGCCGCCGAAGGACGCGGTGCTGCTCGCGGAGTTGGTGAACTACTTCCCGTATTCGTACCCGCGGGCCACCGGCGACAAGCCCGTTTCGCTCACGCTCGATCTGGCCCCGTGCCCGTGGAACGCGGAGCACAAGCTGGCGCGCATCGGCGTGCGCGCGAAAGACATCGCGCCCTCGGAAATGCCGGTGCGGAACCTCGTGTTCCTCATCGACACGTCCGGTTCGATGGAAGCCGACAACCGGCTCCCGCTCGTGAAGAAGGCGTTGAACCTGCTGGTGGAGCGGCTCGCGGACAAGGACCGCGTGAGCATCGTGACCTACGCGGGCAGCGCCGGCGTCGCGCTCACGCCCACCAACGGCGACGACAAGACCGCGATCCGCCGCGCGATCGACCGGCTCGGCGCGGGCGGCAGCACGAACGGCGAGGGCGGCATCAAGCTCGCCTACGAACTGGCGCGGCGCTCGTTCGTGGACGGCGGCGCGAACCGCGTGATCCTCTGCACCGACGGCGACTTCAACGTGGGCATCAACAACCAAGGCGACCTGATCCGCCTGATCGAAGACGAGCGCAAGAGCGGCGTGTTCCTCACCGTGCTCGGGTTCGGCATGGGGAACTTCAAGCACGGCAACCTCGAAGCGCTCGCCAACCACGGCAACGGGCACTTCGCGTACATCGACACGCTGGACGAGGCCCGCAAGGTGTTCGTGGAGCAGGGCGGCGCACTGGTGTGCGTGGCGAAGGACGTGAAGTTCCAAGTGGAGTTCAACCCGGCGCGCATGACCGCGTACCGGTTGCTCGGGTACGAGAACCGCATGCTGAAGGCCGATGACTTCAAGAACGACGCGAAGGACGCGGGCGACATCGGCAGCGGGCACACGGTCACGGCGCTGTACGAGATCGTGCCGGTAGGCGTGAAGATGGACCTGCCGGGCGTGGACCCGCTGAAGTACCAGAAGGTGGAGCCGGCGCAGGCGAGCGCCGAGTGGTTCACGGTGAAGATGCGGTACAAGGACCCGGACGCCGGCACGAGCAAAGAGTTCGGGCAGGCGCTCACCGGGCCGGGCGCGGAGATGACCGCGGACTTCCGGTTCGCGTCGGCCGTCGCGGAGTTCGGACTGCTGCTGCGCGACTCGAAGTTCAAGGGCCGTTCGAGCTACGACGCACTGATCGAGCGCGCCGCGGGCGCGCTGGGCGACGACCCGAACGGCCACCGCCGCGCCTTCGTGGAGTTGGCCCGCAAAGCGAAAGGGCTGAACGCCCGCGCGGAGTAGATTTTTGCCGCACGATGAACGCCGAGCGAAGACACAATTCGGACAGAAAACAAAGACGGAATAGCCACAAAGAAGCACAAGAGACACAAAAGAAGGCAGAAGAGTTGAGTTCAAACCAACTCCGTTCTTGGTCTTCTTTTTGTGGCTTGTGTGCCTCTTCGTGGCCCATTTGTCTTCTGTCTTGATCGTGTCTTTGATCGGCGTTCATCGTGCGGCAAAATCCGTTCGGCCCCCGGTGTCGTCGGAACGGTAGCCGCCCGGAGGACCGTTCATGCGCGCCGCTCTACCCGCTCTCGCGTTCGCGCTCGCCTTCGCGCTGGTCGCACCGGCGACGCAGCCGAAGGCCGAACCGTCGCTCACCAAAGAGTTGATCGAAAGCGACCTGAAGTTGGTCGCGGTCGCGCCCAAAGAGCGCGTCATCGAAGCTGGGACGCAGCCGTACCTCGGGATGAAGTTGGTGAACACCTCCAAGACGCGCACGCACAAAGTGGTGAAGCCCGGCGACGGCTCCGAGTGCGGGTGGCGCGACCCGTTCGTTCACGTCACCGGCGAGCACCGCACGGTGGAAGGGAAGTGGCTCGCGCTGAGCGGGCACTTCGGCGGCCGGTGCGGGCTGTTCGACCACGACTGGCCGAAGGACGTGATCGAACTGAAACCGGGCGCGGAACTCGAACTGCCGGGGGCCGGGCACCGCAATTACGAGTTGCAACAGCCGGGCACGATCCGCCTGATCGGGCACTACGAGTACCGCGCAACCGGCGGCAAGAGCGGTGCCGCGCGCCCGGACGCTGAGCGCGGCGCGATGGCCGGCGTGCCGCTGTTCGCGCTGCACACGGAACCGGTCGAGTTCACCGTTGTGCGCTCCTTCGACCTGCGCGCCAAAGCCAAGAAGGCGCTCAAAGTCGGCGTCGAAACGAAGCTGAGCGAGGTGCTCGAAGCGACCGTGACGAACGCCTCCGCGAAGCGCATCACGGTGGGCAACGTGGCGCAGAACGGCTTCGGCCTCGGTGTGAGTCCGCTGAGCGAAGGGCTGTTGCAGTGGCCGGGCAAGACGACGCCGGTTTACAGCAGCACGAAGGAACTGGCCCCGGGCGAAACGGTAGTGGTGTTCGGCGGCGGCGACTTCGCGAGCGCCGCCGATTCGCTCATCAAGGCAGAAAAACCGGGCGTGTACCGCGTGCGCGTGAGCTACTCGATTCCGACGAACAGTTCCGCGACGCACGTCGTGACCGCGGACGTCGAACTGCGCGCGGAGTGACGGCGCTCCCGCGCGCCCCTGTACCACTTCGCGCAAATCGGGTATCGTAAGTGCGGTTCCTTCCTCGCACACGGTACCCGATGCCGCCTCCGGGGTTTTCGTGGGTCGATCACCCGCGCCTTGCCGCGCTCGGGCGGCCGCGCGCCGCCGACGACGTGCAGTGGCTGCGGCGCAACGGGATCGACGTGCTCGTGACGCTCACCGAAGACCCGCTGCCGCGGTACTGGGTGAACGACGCGGGCGTGATGGCCGTTCACGTTCCGGTGCCGGACATGGAACCGCCGACCGAGCGCCAACTGGAGCACATCGTGGCCGCCGTGCGGCGCGCGACCGAAAGCGGGTTGGGCGTGGCGGTCCACTGCCTCGCGGGCAAGGGTCGCACGGGCACGGTGCTCGCGGCGCTGCTCGTCGCCGACGGCCTCGGCGCGCGCGCCGCGATCGAGCGCGTGCGCGCGTTGCGGCCCGGTTCGGTGGAAACGCTGGAACAGGAGCGCGCCATCGAGCGGTACGCGCGGCACCGCGCGAGCGGCGCGAGCGGTGCGTGAAGAATCGCACACACATCGGCCGCACGCGTTTCGCCCGCCTACACTTCCCGCACGCTCCCCGCACCCGCTGCCCACATTCGCACATGCGCACCACCACCGTGCTCGCCCCGGTCGCTCTGTTGTTGCTCGCGGTCGGCGGCACCGCGTACTACTTCATGTCGCGCGACCCGGACCCGCAGCCGGAACAGCCGACCGCGCCCGGCCGGCTCGCGGTACTCGTCGTGTTCGACCAGTTGCGCGGCGACTTCGCCGACCGCTGGCGCGAGCACCTGTCGGCCAACGGGTTCGAGCGCCTGCGCCGCGAGGGCGCGTGGTACGCCAACTGCCACTACCCGTACGCGACCACCACCACCGGCCCCGGGCACGCGTCGGTGCTCACCGGCACCACGCCGAACGTGCACGGCATCGTGAACAACAACTGGCTGGAGAAGGGGGCCGGCGCATACTGCGCCGGCAGCGCGCGGTACGAACTGGTGCCGCCGCCGCCCAAGTTCCCGCCGGACCCGGCCGACGCCCCGAAGCCCGGCGCGAAGCCCGCGGCCCCGCCGGAGAAGCTCGCGGGTACGCCCGATTTCCTGCTCGCCGAAACGGTCGCCGACGTGCTCAAGGCCGAGGTGCCCGGCGCGAAAGTGTTCGGGCTGTCGCTCAAGGACCGCTCCGCCATCCTGCCCACCGGCAAGAGGCCCGACGGCGCGTACTGGTTCTACGGCGTCTTCGGCACCTCCA
Source organism: Gemmata sp. (assembly GCA_022843445.1). Lineage (GTDB taxonomy): Bacteria > Planctomycetota > Planctomycetia > Gemmatales > Gemmataceae > Gemmata. Next base: position 1,117 of record JALHNS010000222.1, on the reverse strand, counting down.
CCTACTACGCCGACCGCGTGCACCCGTGGGTGAAGGCGTTCAACGACTCCAAGCGCGCCGACCGCTGGTTCGGTACCAACTGGACGCGGCTCCGCGAGGAGCCGCTGTACGCTCGCGCGGCCGGCCCGGACGACGTGCCGGGCGAGGGCAAAGGCGCGGGGCAGGGGGTCACGTTCCCGCACCCCACCACCGGCGGCCGCGCGGCGCTCGGCCCCAAGTACTACGAAGCGCTCGCCAACTCGCCGTTCGGCAACGACCTGCTCCTCGACTTCGCCAAAGAGTGCGTCACGAAAGAGCGGCTCGGCGCGCGCGGCACCACCGACCTGCTCGTCGTCAGCTTCTCGTCGAACGACCTGATCGGGCACACGTGGGGGCCGGACTCGCACGAGGTGCTGGACGTCACGCTGCGGTCCGACCTGCTGATGGCCGATCTGCTCGCGTTCCTCGACGAGAAGGTCGGGAAGGACCGCTACGTGCTGGCGGTCACGGCCGACCACGGCGTGTGCCCGCTGCCGGAGGTGGCGCGCGCGAAGGGGATCGCCCCGAACGCGGCCCGCGTGGACACGGGCGAACTGCTGAAGGCGCTGAACGAGCACATGAGCGCCAAGTACCCCGCGAGCCGCACCGCGGACGGCAAACCGGGCACGTGGGCGCTGGCCTCGTTCCCGTGGCTGGTGCTGCACAGCGCGTCGGTTAAGGCGAGCGGGAAGGGGCACGGCGAGATCGCGAGCGAAGTGGCCGAGTTCCTCGCCAAGCAGCCGCACGTCGAGCGCGCGCTGACGCGGGCCGAGATCGAGAAGCCGGCCGCGCCCGGCGACCCGGACGTGCTGGTCCGGGCGCGCAAGTCGTACTACGCGCCGCGGAGCGGCGACGTGTTCGTGTCGCTAGCGCCGTACTGCATCCCCTCGAAGAAACTGGAACCCGGTACGACGCACGGCGCGCCGCACGCGTACGACACGCACGTCCCGTTCTGGGTGATCGGGGACGGCATCCCGGTGCTGGAGTCGAACGAGCCTACGACCCCGCAAGCGCTGGCGCGGGTGTTCGCGAAGTGGCTGGGCGTGCGCCCGCCGAAGGCCGCGAGCTACGAGGCCCCGGCGGCGCTGCGGTAATCGGG
>JALHNS010000221.1 GCA_022843445.1 Gemmata sp. | reverse complement strand
GGGGCGCCCCGAGCGGGCGCGTCTGCGCGCGCGGCCGGGCGGGGTTCTGGGGGAAACGGTTCGCACACCCGGAACCGCCACCCGCGCCGCGGGTTTGTGGTCTGCACGCCCCGCATCGGAACCGCACATGTTCGACGTACTCACCGGGCACCGCTCGCGCCTGTGCGACGGCACCAGCCGGCGCGACTTCCTCCGCGCCGGGCTGTTCGGCCTCGGCGCACTCGGCGCGCGCGGCAGCGCGAGCGACGCGCGCGGCGGGTCGTACGCGCGCGACAAGAGCGTCGTGTTCCTGTTCCTCGCGGGCGGCCCCAGTCAGTACGAAACGTTCGACCCGAAGCCGGGCGGTCCGGAGAGCCACACGAGCATCAACGGCCACGTTCCCACCGCGCTGCCCGGCGTGCGCTTCTCCGCGTACCTACCGAAGCTGGCGAAACTCGCGGATCGGCTTTCGGTGGTGCGCTCGTTCCGCACCAAGCACCCGGAACACAACGGCGCGCACAAGCAACTGCTGACCGCCGACCTCACGGTGCAAGACGGCAAGCCGATCACCGAGCCGGGCCTCGGCGCGGTGTACGCGCGGGCCGCGGGCGCGGTGAACCCCGCCACCGGGCTGCCGCGGCACGCCCTCATCCCGACGACCACGCGCAACAGCAAGGGCCGCGCCGGCTTCAACGGCGCGTTCGAGTCGGTGGTGGAAGGGTGCCAACCGGCCGACCTCGGCACCGCGTTCGCGCCGTTCGAGGTGCTCGCGCCGCTGTCGGACGGGTTCGCGGACGGCAAGACGAAGAAGCGCAAGCCGAACGAGGTGCCGCCGCCGAACCCGCTCGACGTGTTCGAGCCGACGGTGCCCGCGCCCCAGTTGGACGCGCGGCTGGGGCTGCTGAAAGAACTGGACCGCTTCAACCGCGCCGCGGACGCGGCCGGGAGCATGAACCGGCTCGACGATTTCACCAAACAGGCCGCGGGGCTGCTGCAAACCGGTCGCGTGCGCAAGGCGCTCGACCTCGCGCTCGAAGACCCGGCGACGCTCAAGGCCTACGACACCGAGCACTTCCTCAACTGGAACTGCGACGACAACTCGAAGTTTATCCGCAGCGGGCCGTCGGTCGGCTCGTCGCTGGGGCGGCAACTGCTGCTCGCGCGGCGGCTGTGCGAGGCCGGGGCCGGGTTCGTCACGGTCATCAACGCGAACTGGGACTTCCACGCGCGCAAGGGCATCCCCAACACGCCCGAAGGGACCGGCGCGTTCGCGCCGCCGCTCGATCACGCCGTGAGCGCGTTCCTCGAAGACGTGAAGCGGCGCGGGCTGGAAGACAAGATTCTGCTCGTGATTACGGGCGAGTTCGGCCGCAACGGGCTGGACAAGAACCTCGGCCGGCACCACCACGCGAAGCTGTGCCCGCTGGTGTTCGCGGGCGGCGGCCTGAAGCACGGGCGGGTGATCGGCCGCTCCGACACCCGCGGCGGCGAACCGGCGACCGAGCCGATTGGCATCGCGGACTTGCACGCGACGATTTTGCACACTCTACTGGACGTGGGCCGGATGCGCACCGACGCGAACGTTCTGCCGAAAGTGCTCGACCGGGCAACGAAGGGCGCGCCGATTCGGGAGCTGTTCGAGTGACCCGATTCCCGCTGCTGCTGTTGGTCGCGCTCGCGCCCCTCGCGCGCGGTGCCGATCCCGCGCCGCTGGCGCTCGCGGGGCACGAGCGGTTCGTCACGGCGGTCGCGTTCACGCCGGACGGTGCGCGAATCGTGACCGGCAGCGACGACGATACTGTGCGCGTGTGGGACGCGAAGACCGGCAAGGAGCGGCACGCGATCCGCGCGAACGGCAAGGGCGCGACGAGCGTCGCCGTCAGCGCGGACGGTACGCGCCTCGCGGTCGGTTGCTGGTCCGGCGCGGCGCGCGTGTACGACGCGAACACCGGCAAAGAGCTCCTCACGCTGAGGGGCCACAAAGAGACCGTGACCGCGGTCGCGTTCGCGCCCGACGGCGCGCGGCTCGCCACCGGCAGCGCCGACGACACGTTGCGGCTGTGGAACGCGAAGACGGGCGAACGGCTGCTCGCGCTCGATTCCGGCAACGACTACGACGTGACCGCGGTCGCGTTCGCGCCGTGCGGCACGCGGCTCGCGTCCGGTGACGGCGACAACGTCGTGACCGTGTGGGACGCGAAGACCGGCGACGAAGAACTGTCGCTGACCGGGCACACCGCGATCGTGACATCGGTCGCGTTCGCGCCGGACGGCAAGCGGCTCGCGTCGGCGAGTCGCGACGGCACGGCCCGCGTTTGGGACGCGAAAACCGGGAAGTGCGTGCTCTCGCTGAAGGGGCACACCGAAGACGTGACCGCGGTCGCGTACAGCCCCGACGGCGCGCGACTCGCCACCGCGAGCGAAGACAAAACGATTCGCATTTGGAACGCGAGCACCGGCGACGCGCTCCGCGTGCTGAAGGCGCAGAGCGCGGGCGCGGCGGTGGCCTTCGCGCCCAACGGGAGGCGCGTCGCGGCGGCGTGCGGGAACGCGGTTCTGGTGTGGGAGGTGGAGAAGTGATTGCGCGCTTCGCGATAGCGGTTCTCGCACTGAGCCTGTTCGCGCGCGCCGACGCGCGCGCGGACGACTCGTTCGCCACGATCGCCGCGCCGTTCTTCAAGCAACACTGCGTGTCGTGCCACAACGAGAAGAAGCGCGAAGGCGGCGTGCGCTTCGACGTCGTCACCGGCGTGGACGCGGGCAACCGCAACCTGTGGACGCTAGTTCACCAAAAGGTGACGAGCGGCGAAATGCCGCCCAAAGACAGCCCGCGGCCACCCGCGGCCGATACCGCGAGGCTACTCAAGTGGGTGGTGGCTCAACAGCGGGCGCTCGGCGTCAGCGGTACACGGCGGCTGAACCGGCGCGAACTGTCGGCGGCGCTGCGCGACGTAACCGGGCTGAACATCGACTTCGCCGCGGCGCTGCCCGGCGACGGCACCGTCGCGGGTTTCGACACCGGGGCCGAAGCGCTACAAGAGGCGTCCGACGGCGTGGCGCAGTGGCTCGTCGTGACGCGCCGCGCCACCGACGGGTTGCGGTTCCTCGACCCGCCCCGCGGCAAGCCGTTCGCACTGAACTTCCGCGACGTGCGCGACCTGAAGAAGGCGTTCGACGGCTGGAAGGCCGACGGCTTTACCGGCAAGGAACTGAAGGGCACGCTGCGGCCGGGGTTGGGACTGCTGATCGAATCGCGGGCGGTCGGCGACCGCGACGAACTGAGCTTCGCCGTGCCCGCGCCGCCGAGCAAAGAGGGCGTGCTGCGAGTGGCGCTCACGGTGAGCGCATTCAAGCCGCTGCCGAACCTGCCGCACCCGCGGCTGTGGGTGCGCATCGGCGGCAGAGACCTCGATTTCGCGGAAGTGAGCGCGACGGGCGACAAGCCAACGCGGCTCGTGTACGAGGTGCAACTCGGCGACCTCGTGGTGCAGCCGAAGGGCGTGACGATCTCGCTGGCGAGCAAGGTCGAAGTACCCTACGCGGTGGACGGTTTCGAGAACGAAGACAAGAGCAACCCGAAAGACCCGGTGCCCGGCGGGACCGGACCGTTCCGCCCGTTCTTCGACCGCAAACTGCCGCCCGAAAAGCAGCCCAGCCCGTTCGTCGTGCTGCACGACATCGCCATCGAACCGGACGCGCTCACCGCGTGGCCGCCGGCGCACTGGAACGCGAAACTCGGTGCGGTGAGCGACGACACCGATTCCGCCCAGCGCCTACTCGCACTGTGGACCGAACGCGCGTGGCGCAGGCCGGTCGCCGCCGCGGAGCGCGAGCCGTTCTTCAAGCTGTACGAGAAACTGCGCCGCGACGGGCTGACGTTCGACGCCGCGCTGCGGGCCGCGTTCCGCTCGGTGCTGGTGAGCGCGCACTTCCGCTATCACGCCTCGCCCGCGCACCCGGACAAAGTGGTCGCGGAGCACGCACTCGCATCGCGGCTCAGCTTCATGCTCTGGGGCGAACCGCCGGACGCCGAGTTGCGCGCGCTGGCCGCGTCGGGCAAACTGCGCGAACCCGCCGCGCTCGACGCGCAGGTGGATCGGCTGATCGCCGACCCGCGGAGCGACGGGTTCGTGCGCCCGTTCGCGGTGCAGTGGCTCGAACTCGAACAGCCCATCACCATCGCCCAATCGCACATCAACAAGCAAGACTTTCGGTTCGCGCGCTATCTGAAAGCCTCGATGCGCGAAGAAACGGTGGGCTACGTGGCGCGGCTGATCGCCGAGAACCGACCCGCGGGCGAACTGGTGGCGAGCGACTGGACGCTGATGAACGACGCGCTGGCACGGCACTACGGCTACCCCGCACTCGACGGTGGGCACCTGCGCAAAGTGACCTTGCGCGCCGACGACCCGCGCGGCGGCGGCATTCTGGGTCACGCCGGGATTCAGTCCATGCTGTGCTGGATGGGCGACAACTGGGTGATCTACCGCGGGGCGTGGGCGCTGCGGCACGTCCTCGATACCCCGCCGCCCCCGCCGCCGCTGGAAGTGCCGGAACTGAACCCTTCGGAAGGGAAGAACAAGGGCAAGCCGTTCCGCGAACTGCTGAAGCAGCACCAATCCGACGCGAAGTGCGCCGTGTGCCACCGCACCATCGACCCGCTCGGGTTCGCGTTCCAGAACTTCGACCTGAGCGGCCGCTGGCGCGACGTGGAGCACGAGAGCTACAAGCGCGGAGAGTTGGACGGCCGCATCGCGTGGGCCGGCGAGGGCAAGACGCGCCCCGTGGACGCAGCCGGCCGGTTGCCGCGCGGCGAAGAGTTCAAAACGTTCGCGGAGTTCAAGCGACTCGTGGCGGAGAAGTACCAACGCGATCTGGTTCGCGGGCTGTCGAAGAACCTGTTCGTGTACGGCACCGGGCGCGTGCCGGGCATCGACGACCTGAGCGAACTCGCGGAGCTGAGCGCCGCGCTGCGAGCGAAGGGCTACCCGCTGCGCGACCTGATCAAAGGCGTGGTGAAGTCGCGCGCGTTTCTCGAACAATACACAACCGAAGTGAAGGAGCCGAAATGAACCCGAAAACGAACGCGGTCACGCGCCGCACCCTGCTCCGCGGTTTCGGCGCGGCGATCGCGCTCCCGTATCTGGAAATCATGGGCGGCCGCACTGCGGCGGCGGAAAGTGGAGCGAAGGAGCCGCGGCGGCTGGCGTGCTTCTACATCCCCGGGGCCATCAACCGGCACACGTGGTTCCCGAAGGACACGGGGCGCGACTACACCATCGCGCCGGCGCACCAGCCGCTCGCGAAGTTCCGCGACGAGTTCAGCGTGCTCACGAACCTGTCGCACATCACCGGGCGCATTAGCGGGCACGTCCACCCGTACAACTGGCTCACCGGGCACAACATCAACCTCGTGCCCGGTACGATCACGAACACCGTTTCGATGGACCAAGTGGCCGCGAAGTACCTCGGGCCGACGTGGGTGCCGTCGCTCGCGCTCTCGTTCGCCGACGGCGTCGGCACGACCACGCTCTCGCGCAACGCGATGGGCGTGGACGTGCCCGCGACCGCGAACTACCGCACCGTGTTCGAGCGCCTGTTCCCGCCCGCCGACAAAGCGCAACTCAAGGACGCCGAGGCCCGCATCGCGCTCGACAAGAGCGTGCTCGACACCGCGACCGGCAGCGTGAAAGACTTCCAGAAGCAACTCGGCATCGACGACCGCCGCCGGCTCGACCAGTACCTCGAATCCATCCGCGAAGTGGAGAAGCGGCTCGACGACAGCCGGGCGATTCTGGAGCGCGGCCGGCCCACGTTCGACGAGGCCGCGGTGAAGACCGTGCCGCAGGGCAAGAACAGTATGCGCGAGCACATCGAACTGATGATGGACCTGATCGCGCTCGCGTTCCAAACCGACATGACGCGCGTGGTGACGCACAGCTTGGGCGGCGAGGGCGGACCGAACTACGACGAGTACAAGGACTGGGCGCAGAAGAACGGCGCGCCGGTGCGCGGCGCGCACGACGTGCACCACAAGGGCGGCGGCGACGCGGCTTCCCCGGACGCGAAGGTGCTGGCGGCGCGCGACGAAATGCTCGTCGCGTGCTTCGCGCGGCTCGTGGAGAAGCTGAAGGGCGTGAAGGCGAGCGACGGCACGCTGCTCGATCACACCGTGCTGCTGCTCGGCGGCGCGCAGATCAGCAGCCACTCCGGGAAGAGCTTCCCCACGCTACTCGCCGGCGGGCGCAAGCTGGGCTTCAAGCACGGCCAGCACGTGAAGTGGGCCGGCGACAAGAAGCCGATGTCCGACCTGTACCTCACGATCCTCCAGCAACTCGGCTGCCCGGTGAAGGCGTTCAAGGAGAGCGCCGGGCCGATCTCCGAGTTGCTGGCGTAAGGCCGCACGAGCGCGGCGAGTTTCCGGCCCGCGGCGCTGTCTGGCGCGCCGCGGGCCGGGGTTCTTCTGGATACGACGCGAACGCGCCCTCCCGCCTCTGAGCCACTTCCCATGACCGCACCCGCACGCCCGGTCGAGTGCCGCCGAGCCGACCACCGCGCCTCGCGCCGCCTGTTCCTACAAGGGGCCGGGGCCGCCGCGCTGGGCGGGTTCGGCCGGCTGTTCGCCGCCGACAACGCCGCCAAAGCCGCGGGGCAAGAGAAGCACGTCATTCTGGTGTTCATGTCCGGCGGGCCGAGTCAGTTCGAGACGTGGGACCCGAAGACCGGGCGGCCCACCGGTGGCCCGCACATGAACACGCAAACCACCGTGCCCGGCGTGCGGTTCGACGAGTACATGCCGAACCTCGCGCGCCTCGCGGACAAGACGGCCGTGATTCGCTCCATGACCAGCTCGCTCGGCGATCACATGGAGGGCCACTACCTCGCCCAAACCGGGCACAAGCCCACGAACGTGGTTGCCACCGCCCCGCACTGGCTGTCGGTGTGCGCGCACCAGAAGCCCGCCGCGAACGGGCTGCCGTCTTACGTCGTTCTCGGCGCAGAACAGGGCGGGAACATGGCCGTTCCGGGGCCGGGGTTCCTCGGGGCCGGCTATCAGGGGCTGTTCTGCCCCGGCAAGGGGCAAGGCCCGGAAGACCTGCCGGCCGCCGGCGCGAAAGACCTCGCCGAGTTCCAGCGCCGCGCCGCGCTCCGCGCCAAGTTGGGCGAAGGGTTCGCCGCCGGCCGCGACACGCCTTCGGCGCAGAGCCACGACGCCGCGTTCGGCGCGGTCGAACACCTGCTCCGCAACCGCGACCTGTTCGACCTCTCCAAAGAGCCGCCGAAGCGGGCCGAGAAGTACGGCCCCACCGCGCTGGGGCGCGACTGCCTGCTGGCGGCGCGCCTCGTGGAAAAGGGCGTGCCGTTCGTCCGCGTACAGCACCAAGGCGGCCTCGCGTGGGACAAGCACCGCCGCGCGTTCGACAGTCAGCGGCACCTCACGCGCGAGTTCGACACCGCCGTGGGCGCGCTGATCGACGACCTGCGCGCCCGCGGGCTGTGGGACAAAACGCTCGTCATCCTGATGGGCGAGTTCGGCCGCACGCCGGAAATTCTGGGGCAAGGCCCGCCGGGGCGCAACCACTGGACGAAATCGTGGTCGCTCTCGCTCGGCGGGTGCGGCGTGAAGCCCGGTGTGGTGGTCGGCAGCACGAACGAGGACGGCACCGCGATCGAGGACCGCCCGGTCACGATCCCGGACCTGTTCGCCACCTTCTACGCGCTGCTCGGCATCGACCACCGCACCGAGTTGGAATTCGAGGGCCGGCCGGTGCCGCTCACCGAGAACGGCAAAGGCGCGCCCGTGAAGGAGGTGCTCTAACGTGCCCCCCACCAAGCTCACCAAACTGAAAACGCTCAGCATCGACGACGGCGCGAAGCGCGGCCCGCTCACGATGGCGCAAGTGCGGTTCCACCCCACCGAGCGCGTGCTGTTCGCCGCGTGCGCCGACCGCCGCGTCGCGGTGTGGAACCTCGACGCAAAAGAAACCACGGTGAAGAACCTGACCGCGGTGCCGGGCGCGCTCGCGTGCGCGCACGCCGCCGGGTGGGTGCGGTGCTTGGACGTGTCGCCGAACGGCAAGTGGCTCGCCACCGGCGGCTCGGACCGCCGATTGAAGCTGTGGGCGCTCGACGGCGGCAAACCCGCTGACAAGCCGGCGCGGGACATCGAAGCGCACGCCGGTTGGGTGGAAGCGGTCGCGTTCTCGCCGGACGGCGCGCTCGTCGTCACCGGGGGCGCGGACACCGCCGTGAAGGTGTGGAATGCCACCGACCTCACGCTCGTGAAGGCGCTCACCGGGCACACCGGGTTCGTGCGCGACGCGGTGTGGCTGCCGGACGGCTCCGCGTTCGTAACCGGCGCGGAAGACGGCAAAGTGCTGGTGTGGAACGCGAAGACGCTCGCGGTCGCGCGCGCCATCACCTTCGGCGGCGCGAACGAACAGTTCGGTCAGAACCCGGCGCTGAGCGGCGTTCACCGGGTCCACGTTTCGCGCGACGGAAAGTTGCTCGCCGCGGCCGGCGGGAAGGCGCTCGCGGTGTTCGACGCCGCCACCGGCGCGCCGCTGGCCGAAGACAAGTCCGACGCGCAAGTGTGCTTCGCGCCGCACGCGGACGTACTCGCGGCCGGTTCGAACAGCGTGCGGGTGGTCGCGTTCGACGCGCCGAAGTTCGTGCCGGCGAAGGCCGACAAGAGCGGCAAGCTCGGAAGCCCCGGCCCGCTCGCCGGGAAGGAGCTCGCGCAGATCAAACTCGGCGATTTCTCGCTCGGTATGCGTTTCTCCGCGGACGGTAAACTGCTCGGCCTCGGCCGCGCCGACGGCAAAGTCGAAGTGTGGGAGGTGGCCTGATGCGTGCCGCGATCCTCACCGCCGCGTTGCTGCTCGCAGGCACCGCGCCGGTTCACGCCGCGGACGCGCGCGAGCTGAGCAAAGCCATCGACGCCCGCCTCGCCGCGGCGCACAAAGCGACCGGTGCGAAGCCCGCGCCGCGCGCCGAGCCGCACGAACTGCTCCGCCGCATCTACCTTGATGTGCTCGGCCGCATTCCCACGCCCGAAGAGGCGACCGCGTTCCTGAACGACCCGAGTGCGGACAAGCACCACAAACTGATCGATTCGCTGCTCGCGCACCCGGAACTGCCGGTGTACTGGCGCGGCGTGTTCAACCAGTGGCTGAACGGCACGCTCGAAGAGAAGCGGCCGGGCGAGGCCGAGTTCCTCGACTACCTCGAACAGCGGCTCCGCGACAACGCCGGCTGGGACGCCGTCGCGCGCGAGCTGCTCGACCCGAACGCGGCCGACCCGGTGAGTGCGCAAGCGGCGTACTTCCTCACGAGTCGGCTCGCCGGGGGCGACCGCGCGGCGCAGCTCGACTCGATCACCGTGGCCGTTTCGAGTTCGCTGTTCGGCGTGCAAATGCAGTGCGCGAAGTGCCACGACCACCCCACCGTGGGAGACTGGAAGCAGGAGAACTACTACGGCCTCGCGGCGTTCTTCGCGGGCACGTACACCGAGAAGGGGAAGACCAACCTGCCGGCGCTCGCGGAGCGCGCGCCGGGCGAAGTGAAGTTCACCGGGCGCAACACCGGCGAGCGCACGGCGCGGCTGCTGTTCCTCGACGGCAAGGTGATCGACGCGAAAGCCGGTCGGCGCAGGGCGCTCGTCGGCGCGGGCGTGACCGCGGACGGCCCGTACTTCAAGCGCGCGATGGCGAACCGCATGTGGAGGCAGTTCACGGGCGTCGGGCTGGTCGAACCGGTCGATCAGATTCACGACGGCAACCCGGCGACGCACCCGGAACTGCTGAACGACCTCGCCACCGACTTCGCGCAACACGGATTCGACCTGCGGCGGCTGATGGGCGGCATTCTGCACAGCGAAGCCTACCTGCGGTCGAGCCGGTACACCGGCCCCGGCCCGCGCCCCGCGGACAGCACCTACACCGTCGCCGCGCTCAAGCCGCTGTCCCCGCCGCAACTGGCGCTGGCGCTCGCCCAAGCCACCGGCCACACCGAAACGCTGCGCGCGAAGTACGAGCGCGAGAAGGCGAAGTTGAAACTCGAAACCGTGACGTTCGGCGCGGTGCGCAAGCAGTTCGAGAAGGAGCGCGAGCACGCGGCTCTGCTGGCCCGGTTCAAGCAAGAGGGCGAAGCGTTCCGGGCCAGCGCCGCGCACGCGCTGTACCTCACCTACAACCCGGCGGTGCGCGCCATGCTGTCGCCGAACGGCCTCGTGGGGAAGCTCGCCAAGCAGCCCGAGGAGGGCGAAGTGGCGCGCGTGCTGTACCTCACGGCGCTGTCGCGCCCGCCGAGCACCGAGGAAGCCGCGGCGGTAGCGAAGCACCTCGCCGCGCCGGGTGTGGCGCGCGAAGAGTTGTGTCGCGACGCGGTGTGGGCGCTGATCTCCGGGTCCGAGTTCCGCTTCAACCACTAAAGTGGTACGACGCCCCGCGTCGCATTCGATCTGCGTGTGAGCCGTTCGAGTTGAGCTGCGAAGAACGACGCGGAGCGTCGTGCCACTTTGCAGTGTCTGCCTTCGCCCCCGCAGGGGTTCAGTTCGATGGGACAACCGGTTCCCAAGCCCGAACCGCCGACGCCCGAAGCCGACCGCTTGGTGCGGCTCGTGCTGAGCGGCGACACGCAGGCGTTCGCGGGCATCGTGCGCCTGTACGAATCGGACGTGTGGCGCATCGCGGCGGCGCTGGTGCGCGACTGGACGGCGACCGAGAGCCTCGTTCAGCAAACGTTCGTGGACGCCTACGCGCACTTGCACCGGTACCAACTCGGCACGGACTTCGGCGCGTGGGTGCGCACGCTCGCGCGGAACCGGTTGCGGAAAGAGATTCGCACCCTGTCGCGCGCCGAGCAGCGGTTGGCCGTGTACCGCGAACAGCTCGCGGAGCGGCTCCGGGCGGACGAGCCGCCGCGCGACGACTCGGACGTGTACCTCGCGGCGCTGCGCGAGTGCCGCGCCGCGTTGCCGAGCGACGAGGCCGCGCTGCTCCGCCTGCGGTACGAGCGCGGGCTCTCGTTCGAGGCCATCGCGGCGCGCAACGGCACGACGCCCGCGGCCGTGCAGCGCGCGGTTTCGCGCATCCGGTTCCGTTTGCGCGCGTGCATCGAAGGGCAACTGGAGCGGCCGTGAGAGCGGCGCTTCGCCGCGACAGGCCGCGAGGCCAACAGAAACCCACATGAACCGCACCGACGAACTGACCGACCGGCTGCTCGATGGCACCCTCACGGACGCCGAAGCGGTCGAACTCGAGGCGCTGCTCGCGACCGACCCCGGCGCGCGCGCGCGGCACCTCGCGGCCGTTCGGCTGGAACTGGTGCTGCGCGGGCTGCGCACCGAGTTCGACCTCGCGGACGAAACCGTTGCGCGGATCGAAGCCGAGCGCGTGGAGCGCACGACCGCGGGCGTAATGGCCGAACTCGCCAAGCGGGGCGCGCCCGCACCGCGCCGCGGGCGCGTGTGGGCGGCGGTCGCGGGGCTAGCGGCGGCGG
>JALHNS010000220.1 GCA_022843445.1 Gemmata sp. | reverse complement strand
CGGCGCACCGGTCGATCGCCGCGCGCTCGCGTACCGCGAGGCACTGTGTTGGGAAGCGCTCGGGCACCTGACCCGCGCGACGGCCGCGTTCAAAGCGGCCGAACCGCCGGAGGGCGATTGGGCCGCGTGGGCGCGGGCGGTGCTGGGCCAAGCCCGCTGCGCGTGCGCCGCCGGCGATCAGCCGCGCGCCGAAGCGCTGCTCGACCGCGCCTTCTTGCGCAGCGGGTACCCGGAGTGCGCGCGCGGGCGGGTTGCCGAAGAGTGCCTGTTTCTGCGCACGCGGTTCGACGCGCTCCGCGCTCCGGTGCGCCCGCTAGACCCGTTCGACGCGGAGGCGCTCGCGTGGCCGTCGCTCGCGCCGCCGGTCGACCGGTACCACGAGTGGCTCGTCCCGGAAACCGCGCCCGCGAGCGCGTCGGGCAGTGTGGCGAACGAACTGAGCGCGGTGCGCGCCCCGACGGCACCCGGCGGCTACGAAGTGACCGCGCACCTCGCCGAGCGCGCGCCCGTCGAGGTACTGCGCGCGCTCGCCGCAGCGCTGAACGTGCCGCTTTCGGCGGACGCCGCAGCGGTCGGGGCGCTTTCCAAAGAGCCGGCGGTGGTGAACGTGCGCGGGGCGGCCCTTGACGACCTTCTGCGCGCCCTCACGGGCCCCTTCGGGTGCGGGGCGGCGCTCGACGGCGGCGCGCTGCTCGTGTGGAAGGGCGCGCTGCCGGCCCCGACCCGCGCGTCGGTGATGAGCGGGTTCGAGCGCGTGCTCGCGCTGCCGGGCGAAGACCGGCACCCGCTCGAACTGGCCGCGCGCGTGTGGCACGCGAACCTGTTGTTCCAAGAGGGGCGCAGCGGCGAAGCGCGCAAGGCGTACCTGAAGGCCATCGACGACGGCCGCTCGGCCCCGGAGGTGACGCACGCGACTTACAACGTCGGACTGCTCGAACTGCGCGCCGGCAGTTTCGCGTTCGCCCGCAGTCGGTTCGCCGACCTGATCGACCGCGCGCCGCGCACGCACTGGGCGGAGTACGCGCGGTGGTGGTTGGCCCGCGCGCACCTCGACACCGGCAACGTCACAGAAGCGCGCCGCGCGCTCGCCACCGCCCGCGGCGCGAGCACCAAAGAAGTGGCGTCCGCGGCGCTGCTCGCGCTGGCCACGTGCGAGTTGCTCGACGGGAAGACGACCGCGGCCCGCGACCTGCTGCTCGACACGCGCCTCGCGGCCCGCGAGGACCACGCGCTGCTGTTGGCCGCCTACGAAGCGCTGTTCCGCTATCGCGGCGCGCCCACCCCGAGCCGCAAGGTGGCGGTGCTGGAGGCGCTGGCGCTGTGCGGCGACGGGCGCGCCCTCGGCCCCGCGGGCGCGTTCCTGTTCGGCGGCTTCTACCGCGAACTGGACCTGCCGGGCCGCGCCGCGGCGCTCTACGACGCCGCGAGCGAAGCCTACCGCGGCCCGCTCGTGGTGCGGATGACCTACGACGCGGGCGAATGGTACGCGCTGGCCGGCGACGCGCCCGCCGCGCGGCAGCGGTTACTCGCGGTGGCGGTGCTGGACCCGAAGGGGCTGGGCCCGCGCGCGGAACTGCGCCTCGCGGACCTCGACCTGCGCGCCGGCCGCGCCGCCGAGTGCATCGGTCGGTGCCGCGCGCTCGCGAAACGGCCCGCTGCGCCGCGCGCGGACGTGCTCGCGCTCATGGGCAAGGCCTACGAAGCGCAGAAAGACTACCGCGCCGCGGCCGAGTGCTACGCCGGCAAGGTGCCCGAGTAGTGGGAGCGTAAGCGAAGCCGGTTCGCGACAGGATTACGGGCCGAAGAGGATACAGACAGTTGAACGGCCGCAAACTCTGCACGCATCTGTACCCTCTTCGCCCTGTAACCCTAGCGACAACTCTTCCGTCTCCTGTGTTCCGGCTCCCGTCTCTCGTTCACTGCCCACTATCCACTGCCCACTCCCTCACAGTACACTCGACGGTATCCCCGTTCCTCGCGTGGGCCAAACCGTGACGATGCTCGCTTCGCTCAAACTCGCCAAGCGCGTGCTGCTGGAAACCGACAAGCGGCTGCTCTGGAAGCTCGCGTACAACATGGGCTTCAAGGGCGCGCTGTCGGTTCACAAGCACAAGCAGCGGCTGCGGCGCGGGCAGGTGTTCCCGCCGTTCCTGTACGTGAGCATCATCAACACCTGCAACCTGCGGTGTCAGGGCTGCTGGGTCGATGTGAGCATGAAGCAGGAGACGATCAAGCCCGAAGCGTTTCACAAGCTCGTGCGCGAGGCGAAGCGCATGGGGAACGTGTTCTTCGGGATCGTCGGCGGCGAGCCGTTCATGCACCCGCACCTGCTCGACATGCTCGCCGAGCACCCGGACTGCTACTTCCAAATCTTCACCAACGGGCACTTCATCACGCCCGCGCGCGCCAAGCGCATGTGGCAACTGGGCAACGTCACGCCGCTCGTCTCGGTGGAAGGCACACAAACCGTGTCCGACGAGCGCCGCGGGCGCGACGGCGTGCTGAACAAGACGCTCGCGGGCCTGCGCAACGCGCTGGACGCGGGCGTCTTCACCGGCGTCTGCACCAGCCTCGCCCGCACCAACATCGACGACCTGCTGCGCGAAGAGTGGATCGACCGGCTCATCGAGATGCGCGTGCTGTACACGTGGTTCCACGTGTACCGGCCGATGGGGCCGAACCCGAACCCGGACCTGTGCCTCACGCCCGAACAGGCGCTGCGGGCGCGCAAGTTCGTGGTGGAGATGCGCGCCAAGAAGCCCATCGTGATTATCGACGCCTACCACGACGGCGAGGGCCGCGCGCTGTGCCCGGCGGCCACCGGGATCAGCCACCACATCAACCCGTGGGGCGACATCGAGCCGTGCCCGATCGTGCAGTTCTCGAAGGAATCCATCCACACCACGACCGACGACCGGCCGCTGCGCGACAAGTTCCTCCGGTCGGCGTTCCTCGCGGACTTCCGCAAGCTCGCGGCCGAAACCACGCGCGGGTGCATCGTGCTGGAGCGCCCGGACCTGCTGAAGAAGCTGATCGAGGTTCACAACGCGAAGGACTCGACCGCGCGGCAGACGGCGCTGGCGGAACTGGCCGCGATGACGCCGCGCACCTCACAGTACAACCCCGAAGCCGAGGTGCCGGAGAAGAACTTCTTCTACCGCCTCGCGAAGCGGCTGTTCTTCAACGACTTCGGCCAGTACGCCGGGCACGACGCCCAACACGCCACGCTCTCCGCACCGGCGGTGCTGGGCAAGTGACCGCGGTTCTCGTTGTGTGCGGTCGAGTTGCACCCCCTACCTCCGCACACGCTTCGCGGAGCGCCGCACGAATCCGGCGCAGGTGCGCGAACCGGTAATCGGGCGGTCGGCCCCGCATCCCACTCCGCGCGCATCGGGCACTTGAGCGATTCCGGCATTTTCCGTTGCGTGCGCCCTCGCGCGTCGCTATGGCACGTTCCTTCACGGGGAACAGAAGTGGGCCGACACGCACGGAGGTGTGCCATGCGCCGAAAGTGGCTGCTGGGGTTCGGGTTCGCGCTCGCGAGTGGGGCCGCGGTCGGTCCGGTGGTTGCCCAACCGCCCGGCGTTCCCGCGTCGCCGTTCGGCACACTGAAGACCGGACCCGCCTCGGCCCCGCCCGCCGGCGGCTTTACGCCCGCCGCGCCGACCGCCCCTTCCGCGCCCGCTGCGCCGGGTGCCTATGTTCCGCCGACCGGCGCGTTGCCCTCCCTGCCCGCGGCGGCTCAGCCGATTGGCGACATCGAGATTCCCAGTGTGCTGGGGAAGGATCACCCGTGGCGGCTGAAGGCCGACACGGGCGCCTACTTCATTCTGGTGAAGAGCTACGTGCGGCCCGCGACCGGCTCGCGCTCCGCGGCGCTGGACAAGGGGCCGACCGCGCGGGAACTGGCCGAGGGGCTGGCGAAGGAGATCCGCGAAAAGTACGAAGTGCAAGCGTTCCTCTTCGAGTACGTGTCCGAAGAGCGGCTCGCCGAAGAGCGCGCCCGCGCCGAGGCGCGGCGCAAGGCCCAAGCCTACCTCGCGCAAATCGAAGAGGCCAAGAAGCAGGCGGCTCTGAAGGGCTTGGACTTCATGGAACCGGACGCCCGCATCCGCGTGTTCACCCACGACCACAAAGACCAGATCGGCGTGCTGGTGGGTCCGTTCCAAACGGAAGACGCCGCGGTGAAGGCACTGCCACAACTGAAGGCGTGGCCGACGCCGAAGAACGAAACGCTGTGCGACAAAGCGTCCATCGTGGTGCCGGGGCCGGACAGCAAGCCGACGCTCGCGCACGCCTCGATCAGCCCGTACAAGGGCGCGTTCGTGGTGGCGAACCCGGCCGCGCCGAAGGCGCAAGCGGTGTACCGCGGCCTCGACCCGTTCGTGGTGAAGCTGAACGAGGGCCGGCCGTACAACCTGCTGAAGACCAGCAAGAGCTGGACGCTGGGCGTGAAGGCGTTCAGCTCGCCGGTGCAGATGGTGAGCGCCGACGACAAGAAGCCGACGCACAGCAAACCGGTGGACGTGCTGTTCGCGGGTGCGGCCGACGCCGAGAAGATGGCCGGCGTGCTGCGGGCGATGAAGGACGCGCAGGGCAACTCGCTGGGGTTGGACGCCTACGTGTTGCACACGCGCACGTCGAGCCTCGTGACCATCGGCCAGTTCGACGGCCCGAACGACCCGGAACTGATCGCCCTGCAGCGCAAGCTGAACGCGTTCAAGGTGAAGGTGAGCGAGGACGAACTGGGCACGCGGCCGGTGATGGGCGCGCCGAGCCTGTTCGAGAAGATGATGCCGATGCCGATCCCGCGCCCGGAGAAGTGAGTTCTTCAGGGTAGTAGGCACGCTCCGCGTGCCGTGTGTTCGGGTCGAGGCCGCTACACGATTCTTCTCACAGCCGTCCGCGCGCCGCCGAACGGCACGCGGAGCGTGCCCATTAGACGCATCCGAGGAAATCTCTGCACGGCGAACGGCCGGTGTAAACCGGCCGGTGCTCACTCGCGCTCAACCACCGGCTGGCTCACGCCGGTCGTTCGCCGTGCAGTTCTTTACGACCCAGAAGACGCGAGCGGAACTGACGCGGCCCGAACACACGGCACGCGGAGCGTGCCTGCTACCCTGAAGGCACGGAGTAGCAGAACTGGAGCGGCCCCCAACACACGGCACGCGGAGCGTGCCTACTACTGTTTCACGCCGGGCCGCGGCCCGCGCCCCAATCGATCGTTACCGTGCCGCCGGTCAGCGCGTACTGCTTTTGGAACCCCAAGAGCAGGTGGAGCACCGCGTGGTCGATGAGTTGAACCGCGGCGAGGTTCAGTTGCACGCGCAGGCCGCGCGGGAGCGCGTCCAGTTCCTTCGCGATCACCGGCAGGCGAATGAACGTCGCCGCGCCCTCGAAGGTCAGCACCACTTCGCCCGCGGCCGGTTTTTCCCGCTCGATTTCCAAATGCGAAAAGCGGATCAGCAGCACGAACATCGAGAGCAGCAGCCCGGTGACGACGCCCGCGAGCAGGTCCGTGCCCACGATCGTTGCCGCGGTGACGACGAAGACGAGCGCCTCGAACCGGTTCTCCTTCCACAGGTGCCACAGCCCCGGCAGGTTCAGCAGCTTCCAGCCGGTGTACACGAGCACCGCGGCCAGCGCCGTTTCGGGGATGCGCGACAGCACCCCCGGCAGCAGCAGCAGCACGAACAGCAGCAGCCACGCGCCGTGCATGACCGCGGACCAGCGGGTGCGGGCCCCGGCTTCCACGTTCGCGGCGCTGCGCACGATCACCCCGGTCATGGGCAGCGCGCCCAAGATGCCGCACAGCACGTTGCCCGCGCCCTGCGCGGCGAGTTCGTGGTCGTATTGGGTGCGCGGCCCGGTGTGCTTGGAATCCACCGCGACCGAGCACAGGAGCGTTTCGGCGCTCGCGATGAGCGCGAACGTGAGCGCGCCCTTCCACACGAACGCGAACCCGAGCGCGTCCCAGCCCAGCACGAACACCGGGCGCACCGCTTCGAGCAGGTTCGCGGACACTTGCACCCGCTGCACGCCGATGCCGCCGTGGTCGTCGACGGCCGGGCCGATGCGCGCGCCGAGTGCCTCGAACACGGGCCGCCCGAACTCGTTGATGAGGATGCCGGCGAGCACCGCGACCACCGCGGCCGGGATCAGCTTGAGCTTCTTGGGCGCGAGCGGCTTCCACAGGGCCAAAATGAGCAGCGCGACGAGGCCGATCACGGCCGCTTCGGTGTGGTTCGCGCCCGATTCGGGCGTGGGCACGAACGCCTTGCGCACGCACTCCGGGATGCCCGCCAGCGCCGCGGAGATGCCTTTGGGCGCGACGTCGTCGAGCAACTCGTAGAACTGCTTCGCCAGAATGGTGAGGCCGATGCCCGCGAGCATCCCTTCCACCACCGCGGGCGTGACCGCCCGGAACCAGCGCCCCAAACTGAACGCGCCGGCGGCGAGTTGTATGCCGCCGGCCAGCACCAGCGCGAGGCCGAGTAGTACCGCGGGTTCGTACTGCGGGGCCTGCGCCTTCGCGTCGTCGATGTACTGCACCACGAGCACGATGAGGCCCGCCGCCGGGCCGCTCACCTGCAGCGGGCTGCCCGCGAGCACGCCGACCACGAGGCCGCCGATCACGCCGGTGATGATGCCCGCTTCCGGCCGCAGCCCGCACGCCTGCGCGATGCCGATGCACAGCGGCAGCGCCACCATGAACACGACGAGCGACGCGAACAGTTCGGTCACGACCGACGGCTTCGAATCGGCCGCGGGCGGTGCGGGTGCCGGGTCCATCGTGCGTCGGCGCTCTGGGGTGGTGAGGTGCGAACGCCCCGCGCGCCACGCGCCCACCCGTGGGCGCGCGGGGTGGCATCAGTATAGGCGCCTCAGCCGACGCGCGCCGCGAGCGGTTCGTTCGGCACGATCCGGCGCGACAGCGGCGGCGCGGCCGGCGCGAGCTTCTCACCGCACTTCGAGTCGCCGCCCCGCGAGTCGCCGCCCTTCGAGGCGAGGTTGAACTGACCGGTCGCGGGGTCGTACACGAACACCTCGCCGGTCTCCATCTTGTACACCCACGCGTGCAACTTCAGCTCGCCCGACGCCAGCGCCGCGGCCACCGCCGGGTGCGTGCGCAGGTGCTCGATTTGCACCAGCACGTTCTCCTGCACCAGCACCTTCGCGCGCGGCTCGCCGGTCAGGTGGTTGTAGCAGGTGCAGACGATCTCCGCGCCGGCCTGCGCGTGCTCGAGCCACTGGCGCACGCGCGGCATGTTCGCGGTGCAACTCGGGTCGGCCACGGCCTGCATCGCGCCGCACCGGGTGTGCCCGCACACCACGATGTTGCGGATGCCGAGGCCGCGGATCGCGTACTCGATGGTGGCCGCCTCGCCGCTCGGCATGTTCGGCGTGTACGGGGGCACGATGTTGCCCGCGTTGCGCAGCACGAACAGGTCGCCGGGGTCGGTCTGGCAGATCAGGTCCGGCACCATGCGCGAGTCCGAACAGGTGATGAACAGCGCCTGAGGGTGCTGCCCGTCGACCAGTTTGCGAAAGAAGTCGCGATTGGGCACGAACACGTCGGCTTGGAACTTGTGGATACCGCTGAGGAGCTTTTCCATTGTGCGCACTCCGGGTCGGGTTCCGGTCGGGCCGAACGCGGCCATCGGCGCGCCCGGGAAACGGGAAGCAACGGGAGCGCGGTGCGGCCCGAACGGGCCGAGCGCCGCGCGCGACCGGGGTGCGAACTAGCAGCGGTAGTGGGTGCCGAGGCCGTTGCGGAGCGGATCGGCGGGAACCGGGGCGCGCGCGCGGAGTACGAGCGCGGAAACGTGACCGGCGTGAACGAGGGGCAGGCGGTCGGCGGACTCGCGGGGCGGTACGCGGTGCCGCGCCGGGTTCGCGAGCCGCTCCTTGCCGTCGGTTTCGGACTCGGACTGGTTCTCGCGCTCGTCTTCTTCTTCGTTGACGGGAGCCGATTCGACCGGAACCGCGGGCGCGAGCGGGAACACCGGCGCGCACGCGACCGCCGCCTGTCGCGTGCTGGTGAACGGCACCAGACACACAACAAGCAACAAGAAGCGCGCGAGTGCGGCGTATCGGTTCATTGAACTTTCGGGAATACCGGCCGACCGGTGCGAAGTCAATTCTAGACCGGCACGTGCGCCCGACGCAAGCGGCTGCGCCCCGATTTCCCCACCCGCGAACCCCGGCGGCGGGCGACCGGAGCTACTTGCCCAACTTGTCGAACACGTTCTTGGTGACGCGCGACACGTGCGGGTCGTTCGCGTGCAGGCCGAAGCTCCAGTCGGTGCTGCCGACCGTGACTACCGTTCCGCCGCGCGCGTAGGTGCCGATCACCGCGTGGCCCACGCGGCCCTTCTCCCACTTCTCGTACCATTCGCAGTCGTCCGGGTGCCACTTCGCCGGCGCGGTCGCGAGCACCTCGAAGTTCGTCGGCGTGCCGTCCGCGTGCGTCGGGAAGGGCAGTCCGTCCTTCCACACCAGTTCGCACCCGTCGCACTCGTAGCCGACCACCTTGTAGTTCGGCAGTTTCGCCCCGAACGATTCGCCGCGCTTCAGGTTCGTACCCGCGAACAGCCAGTGGTCGGGCCGGTGCGCGGTGTACGCGCCGCTGCCGTCCATGAACTGCCCGTGGCTCCGGTGATAGCCGCCCCACAGGAACCCGACGCCCGTGAGCGCGTTCTCCGGGCGCTTCACGAGGTAATGGCTCCAGAGCGAAGTGAGCAGTTTGTGGTCGTCGGTCTTGTACACCGGGTCGTCGCCGAAGTTCTGCTTCCAGCAGGCGAGCGCGCGGCCGTTCTCCTCGCTGCGCACCTGCCAGCAACAGGTGTTCCCGCTGAAGAACGCGACGTTCCCGCCGTTCCCGATGTGCGCTTCGAGGTTGTCGCGCATCGGTGCCGACCAGTACTCGTCGTGCCCCACCGAAAGGACGAGTTTGTAGTGCTTCAAGAGTTCCGGGCGGAACTCCAGATCGGAGTTCGCGCAGAAGTCGAGCGCGTAGCCGTTGCGCTCGCACCACATCACGAACGGCAGTTCCCAGCGCCCGAACTGCGAGCTTTGCGGTCGGTCGAACGACACGCGGCGGCCCTGTACCTTGTGCCGGCCGTTGTAGCTGTAGAGGCTGTACCCGCCCCAGTTCGTGTACGCGTTGTAAGTGTTGGTCGCGAGTTGCAGCAGCGCCTTCGCATTCTTCCCCGGTTCCTTCGGGCGCACCACGAAGAACGCGACACCCGGCACCGCGTTCGCCGGTTGCGGCGCGCTCACGCGCACCTCGTAATAGCCGCTCGGCGTATCGTCCGGCAGCTTGAAGCTGTACGCGACCGGCCACCGGCAGCCGTGCGAAGAGGCGTCCTTCGGCACCGCGTGGCGCTTCACCGCGAACGCCTTCGCAAGCTGATCGGTCGTGAGCGGCTTATCTCGCTGCCCGCGGCGCACCACACGCGCCACGGCTTGGTCGCCATCGGCGGAGACGTGCAACTTCACCTCGTCGCCCGGGGCGTAGCTGAGTTGATCGCAGTACACCTCTGTCGGGGCGTTGACCTTCGGCTGTGCGAACGCGCTCGCGGGCAGCGCGAGAGCGGAAGCGGCGCGGAGCGCGTCGCGGCGGGTGGGGAGAGTGTTCATGCCGCGAGTGTACCCGGCGGCCTACCGCGAACCAAACCGAAACGCGCCCCACGGCACGAGAAGCGCGAGCGCCGCCCGGGCCATTCCCCGGACGCCCCACTTCCGGCTTGTCACGGGCGCACTTGGTGCTCTGCCGCCGTTCGGCGCACGAGCGCGCGGCGGGCCTCCTGTGTGCGGAACGCGGTCGGTTCGCCGCGGGCCAGTTCCTTCAGCAGTGACACCGCGTCGTCACCGGTGAGCGCGTCGAGCAGTTCGATGGCGCGGGCGTCGGCCAGTCGCGCCGAATCGGTCTCCGCGGTGGCGTCGAGCGCCGGCTTCAGCTTCAGACGCGCGAACTTGACGGCGGCCCCCGGTTCGCGCGCGAGCCGCGCCATTGCATTATACGCCGGTTCACTTTTGGCGGTTTCAAGCGCGGCCCACAATTTCGCCGCGCTCGTTTCGGCCTTGAGTTCCAGCGGCAGCGGCACCGCCTGAAGGCGCACGTCCCACACAAGAACGGTGTGGTCGCCGGCCGCGGTGAGCAGCTTTGTGCCGTCCGGTGTGAAGCCGAGGACGCGCGCTTCGCCCCGGTGCCCGCGCAGCACCCGCCGCACGTCGCCGGTCGCGCGCTCGATCAGTTCGACGGCGCTGCCCGTCGCGTGCGCTTCCGTGGCGAACGCCGTTTGGACAAGCCCGGTGCGCGGCGCGGGCGTTTCGATGGCGCTCGTTAGCTCTAACCCGGTTTGGATGTCGCGCACCACGCGCCCGCGCGCGGTGCGGTACACCAGCGCGGTGCCATCTGGCGAGAACACCGGGGGCGCGCTGCCGCGGGCGTCCCCGAACGCGCGCAGTTCGCGCCCACCGGCAGAAGCGAAGTCCCACACGACTGCGACCCCGTCTTCGGCCCATGTGAGCAGCAGTTTGCCGTTCGGCGACAGCTCCGCGTGCCGCACCGGGGCGCGGTGGCCCTTCGCCTCTTCGACCGGGCGCAGCGTGTTCGCGTTCCACACGCGCACGAGGCCAAAGGCGTCCGCGGTGGCGATTCGCGTACCGTTGGCGCTCCACGCGACCGCGGTTACGTCGCCCGCGTGCCCTTCGAGCCGGCCCAACTCCTTCGCTTCGGAGACATCGAGAACGTGCGTATTCGGGCCGACCGCGAGCGCGATCGCGCGCCCGATCGGCGCGAACGCCCACGCGCCCGGGGCGCGCGGTTCGGTCGCGTCGCGCGGCCATCGCGCGAGCGGTTCGCGCTTCCCGGTATCGAAGGCGAAGCGGTCGAAGCCCCACTCGCGCGCGTCGGTTACCGGCAGCACGAGCGCATCGCCCTTCGGTGTTGGAATCAGCACGTCGGTCGCCGGCACCGCGACCGGCGGTTGCGGCTTCCCCGTGCGCACGTCCCACGCGGTCGCGGTCCAGCCGTTCGGCCGCGCTTTGCGAAACACGAGCAGAGTGGTTCCGTCTTCGGCAAGGCGAAGCGCGTCCGCGCCTTCCGCGCCGAGGTCGAGCGCCGCGGTGCGCTCGGTGTCGTCGAAGACGTGAACCGCGAACGTCCCGGTGCCGGTCTTCACCAGTTCCGCTCTGTGTTGTTCGTCGCGCCCTTTCTCAGTGCGGAGCGGAAGGCCCGTGTTCGCGTCCCACGCCGTTCGGTCGGTGCCGCTGAGCGTGAAGAACTGCTTGCCGTCGGGCGAAAGGGTGAGGTGCTTGATCGGCCCGCCGGCGCGGAACCGGGCTTCGCCCACGCGCGCGACCGCACCCGGCGGCAGGTCTTGTGCCGCCACCGGCGAAGCGAATATGAGCACCAGCAGCACGACACGCGACATGCGCGCAGCCCTCCGAAGGCGCGGGATGCTACCGCGCCGCGGGGTGCGCGTGCGAGAGGAACTGAAACGCACGAACCCCGCGAGCTTTCGCTCGCGGGGTTCGCGACAGCAACGAACCGCACGGTCTACTACCCGACCTGAAGCGCGGAAGGCTCACGGCACCGCCCGGCCGGGTCACCTGGTCCGCAGCGCGGAACCACGACACGCGAGGTTGATCCCGA
>JALHNS010000219.1 GCA_022843445.1 Gemmata sp. | reverse complement strand
GCGGGCGGGGCGTCCGGCGCGGCGGCTTCGACCGCCGGTACGGGGGCCGGGGCGGGGGCGGGCGCGGTGCCGTTGGTGCTCGGCTCGGCCTTCGGCGCGCGGGCCTTGCGCGCCTTCTTCTTCGGCTCCGGCGGCTTGGCGAACTGCTTCACCTGCTCTTCCATCTCCTTACCGGGCT
Organism: Gemmata sp.; assembly: GCA_022843445.1. GTDB lineage: Bacteria > Planctomycetota > Planctomycetia > Gemmatales > Gemmataceae > Gemmata. The sequence continues at coordinate 11,543 of JALHNS010000219.1, read as the reverse complement.
GGAACGTGACCACGTTCTTCGCCTCCACGTTCACCCGCTCGCCGGTGCGCGGGTTCCGCGCCTTGCGCGGCTTGCGCTGCTTCACCTCGAACACGCCGAAGTTGCGCAACTCGATGCGCCCGTCGCTCACCAGCGTTTCAATAATCGCCTCGAACGTCCACTGGACGATCTCCTTCGTGGCGAGCTGGGTGAGGGTGCCCTTCATCAACTTTTTCTTGTTCGCGCGGTCGCAGATGGTTTTCACGATCTCTTTTTTGGTCACGAGAGTGGTCCCTCGGTGGGGTGCGTCGAGGCGCGCGATCGAAAGGGTTCTGTGCGCCTAAGTCTAGACAGGATCGGAATTCACGTCAAGAACTTGCGCGCCGGAGGGCGGCGCAAAGTGGGCCGGTTGTGCCGGGCGCGCCGGACGGACCGCGCGGGCCGCGCCGCCGGCGGAAGCCGCCTTGTTTGCGCCGCGGGCGCGGGTTATAAGGTCGCCCCGGGTTCGCCGAGATTCACGCACGATGCGCAACTTCCGCCGCTCCGTCTGGTTCGCGTGGCCGTACCGCTGGCGGTTCGTGGCGGCGCTGGTTTGCGCGCTAGCGGTGGCGCTCCTGTGGAGCGTGAACCTGTCGGCCATCTTCCCCGTGCTCAAACTGCTCAGCAGCAAGAAGAGCCTGCACGAGTGGGCCGACGACGAGATCGCGCACCACCAGCAGCAGCGCGACCACTACGCCCGCGAGGTTGATCGGCTGAGCAAAGAGTTGCAGCTGATCGAGAAGTGGGACAACGCGGTGGAGCGCGAGCGCGCGCTGCGCACCACCTCGGCGGAGCTGGCGCGCGCCACCGAGGCGCAGAACTACAACGCCGATTGGGACTACCGCTACCAGTGGCTCCGCGCGAAGGTGATCCGGCACATGCCGGCCGATCTGTTCGTCACGTTCCTCTGGATCATGGGCGCGGTGATCGTCTGCGTCCTCATTAAGGGCGTGTTCGAGTTCATGAACGAAGCGCTCGTGGGCTGGGTGGCGTCGCGCACGCTGTTCGATTTGCGCAACGCGTTCTTCCGCCGCGTGGTGCGCCAAGACGTGCGCCAGTTGCACGCCGCGGGCACCACCGATCTGATGTCGCGGTTCACCAACGACACCGAACAGGTGGGCACCGGGCTGAAGATGCTGCTGGGCCGCGTGATGGCCGAACCGCTGAAGGCCGCGACGTGCCTCGGGGCGGCGTTCGTGGTGTGCTGGCAGCTCACGCTCTTGTTCGCCATCGTGGTGCCGGTGGCGCTGGTCGTGCTGATGCGCGTGAGCAAGGCGCTCCGCAAAGCGTCCAAGAAGGCGCTGGAGCGCATGTCGGAGATGTACCGCATCCTGCGCGAGGCGCTGGACGGCGCGCGCGTGGTGAAGGGCTTCACGCGGGAGGCGCACGAGCGCCGCCGGTTCCGCGCGGCCAATCGCGAGTTCTTCCGCAAGGCCATGCGGCTCATCCGCATCGACGCGTTCGCGAACCCGGCGGTGGAGGTGCTGGTGGTGCTCGCGGTCAGCTTCGCGCTCACCGTGGGCACGTACCTCGTGCTCACCGACAGCACGCACATTTGGGGCGTGCGGCTCACGTCGCAACCGCTCAGCTTCGCGACGCTGCTGCAACTCTACGTGTTCCTCGCGGCGACCGCGGACCCGGTGCGCAAGCTCTCCAGCGTGTACGGCAAGTTGCAGCAGGCCGAGGCCGCGAGCGCCCGCATCTTCGAGGTGTACGACCGCGAGCCGAAGGTCGAGGGCAACACGAACGGCCCGCGGCCGACCGGCGTGCACCACCAGATCGAGTTCCGGCACGTGTGCTTCGCGTACAACCCGACGGCCGAGAACCCGACGCTCGACAACGTGAGCTTCACCGTGCGGGCCGGCGAAACGGTCGCGGTGGTGGGCGGCAACGGGAGCGGCAAAACCACACTGCTCGCGCTGCTGCCGCGGTTCTTCGACCCGGACTCCGGTGCGGTGCTCGTGGACGGCGTCAACCTGCGCACCGCGCACTTGCGCTCGGTGCGGAAGCTCATCGGCGTGGTCACGCAAGACACTCAGTTGTTCGACGACACGGTGTTCGCCAACATCGCCTACGGCAAGCGCGGGGCGACCGAAGACGAGGTGGTCGCGGCGGCGAAACAGGCCCGCGCGCACGAGTTCATCGAGCGCGTGCCCGGCGGCTACCAAGCGAAACTCGGCGCGGCCGGGAACAACTTCTCCGGCGGCGAGCGGCAAAAGATCGCGCTGGCCCGGGCCATCCTGCGCGACCCGGCGATCCTCATTCTCGACGAATTCACGAGCGCGATCGACACGCGGAGCGAGGCCGACATTCACGCGGCGCTCAAGGAGTTCGTGAAGGGCCGCACCACGTTCCTCATCACGCACAAACTGCACACGGTGCCGGAAATGGCCGACCGCGTGCTGATGATGGAAGCCGGGCGCGTGCTCGATTTCGGCACGCACGCCGAACTGTACGCCCGGTGCGACGCCTACCGCCGGCTGTTCGAGAGCGGCAACATGCGGGTCGCGGCGTGAGTGCCGCGGTCCCACTCCCGGTGCCGCGCGCGAACGCCCGGTTGATCCCGGTGCTGGTACTTCTCGCGCTGTTCGCGCTCTACTTCTTCCAGCTCGGTGCGCGCGACCTCGTCAGCAGCCACGAAGCGCGGGCGGCGCAGAACGCGCAGCGCATGCTCGGCACCGGCGAATGGGGCCTGCCCACCCTCTTCGACGGCCAACCGGACCTGCAGAAACCCCCGCTCTACTACTGGTTGAGCGCCGCGTGCGGCGCGCTGATGGGGAAGGTGACGCCGTTCGCGGCGCGCCTGCCGGCGGCGCTATCCGCGGTGTGCTGCGTGCTGCTGGTGTTCGCGTTCGCGCGGCGCGAAGCCGGGCCGCGGGCGGCGCTGGTCGCGGCGGTGGTGCTCGCAACCGCGAACCACTTCGTCGCCATCGGCCGCACGGCGCGCGTCGACGTACCGCTCGCGCTCGCGGTGTGCGCGAGTTTGTTCGCGTTCTATCGCGGGGCGCTCGGCGCATCGGGCGCTCGTTGGTTCGCGCTCAGCGCGCTCGCGGCCGGGTGCGCGGTGCTGCTGAAAGGCCCGGTCGCGCTCGCGCTGGTGGGGCCGGTCGCGGTCGCGTGGCTCGCGCTGGAGCGCGTCGCTTCGCCGCCGGACGCCCGCCCGCGACTCTCGTTCGCGCATGCCTTGCTGGGAGTCGCGGTGGTAGCGGCGGTCGCGGGGCCGTGGTTCGCGTGGGCGCACTTCGAGACCGACGGCGAGTTCACGCGGGTGTTCTTCTGGTATCACAACGTGTCGCGGTTCGCGGGCGATGCGGACGCGCTGGCGGTTCACCCGTGGTGGTACTACGGGCCGCGCGGCGCGCTCGCGCTCATGCCGTGGGCGCTGCTCGCTCCGCTCATGGTGTGGGCGTTTCGATCCGGGTTCTGGCGCGAGAGCGCGGCGTTCCGATTCGGCTGCGTGTGGTGCGCGGTGATGGTGCTCGTGCTCTCCGCAGCGCAGTTCAAACGCGCCGATTACCTGCTCCCGGTGTTCCCGGGTGCGGCGCTCGCGCTCGGGTGCGCCGTCTGCGGGTGGTTGCACGCGCGCCCGCAATACGAGTGGCGCGCGAAGCTCGCGTTCGCGGTTCTCACCGCCTGCGCTCTCGCGGTGTGGCCGGTGATGTGGTTCGCTGTCGAGCCGAAAGAAGCGGCTCGTCACGAGAAGCGGCCGTTCGCCGGCGCGATTCGCGCGCACGCGCCGGCCCCGCGAAGCGTGATCCTGTTTCGCACCGAGTCGCACCTGCTCGCCTACCACCTCGGCCCGCCGCTTACTACGTTGGTGGAGTGGGGCGACTTAAGGGCCGCGCTCAGTGAACCGGGGCCGCACGCGGTGGTGATGCCGCCGGAGTACGTCGCGGACGCGGAACGCTACACCGGGCGCAAGCTGGTGCCCGTCGCGGACCTCGCGAGCACGCTGAGCGTGCGCCCGCACCGCCCGCTGGTGTGTTTGAGCTCGACGAACTGAACGCACATTCTCGCACGTTCACCTATGAGCAAACCCGCGCGCGACGGCGTTTCGGTCGTCATCCCGGCACACAACAGCGCCGCGGCGCTCGACCGCGTGCTGCCGGTGTGGGCGTCCACGCTCGCCAACTGGAACCGGCAGTTCGAGCTCGTCGTGGTGAACGACGGCAGCACCGACGACACCGCGACGGTGCTCCAAAAGCGCGCATCGGTGCCGAACCTGCGCGCCTTCACGCACGAGACGCGCCGCGGGTTCGGCGCGTGCCTGCGCACCGCGCTCGCGCAAGTGAAACACCCGCTGTTCCTGTATTTCGGCGTGGACTACCCGTATCTGCCGGCCGACTCGCGCGCGATGCTGGACCGCATCGACCTGCGCGACGAGGTGCTCGGCAAGCAACCGGACCTGATTAGCGGCGCGCGGGCCGGCGCGAAGCGGCCGTTCGCGGTGCGCGCGCTGGGCGGGGCGTGGGCGCTGTTCTGGCGCGTGTTCGCCGGGTTGCCGATGACCGACCCGCAACCGTGGTACGGGTTCGGCGCGGCGCTCGCGCGTGCGCGCGTGAAGTGGGTGTTCGGGGTGCCGCTCGCGGACGTTCACAGCGCCTTCAAGCTGTACCGCACCGCGTTCCTGAAGCGGTTCCCGATTCAGTCCGACGGCGACTTCGTTCACACGGAACTGGTGGCGAAGGCAACGTTCCTGACGAGCATCATGGACGAAGTGCCGCTGACGCCCGCGGCGGTGCCGTTCCCGGCGCTCGGCGCGCTGGGCGCGGACCGCGCGAAGGTGTTCCGCGACCCGCAGTTCGCGTTCCCGCCGGAACCGCCCGCCCCGGTACCGGTGGAAGCGCCGCCCGCGCCTGCCGCGACCGCGTAGGGCGCTTCGCGGTGAGTTGAGCGACAGGCGAAACGTGACCCGCGTTCTGTTCATCACCGGGAAGCTCGCGGAGCCGGCGCTGCGCCGCGTGCTCGCCGACCTCGCGCCGCAAGCCGGGTTCGAGGCGCACGTCGCGGTCATGCCCATCACGGTCGCGGCGCTGCTCACCACCGATTGGATTTCGCGCCACCTGCCGCCGCTGCCGGCGGTCGAGCGCGTGGTGCTGCCGGGCTTCTGTCGCGGCGAATTGGACGCCGTGGCGCGCGCGGTCGGCGCGCCCGCGGAGCGCGGCCCGTTGGACCTGCGCGACCTGCCCGAACACTTCGGCAAACGTAGCGGTCCGCCGCACGGGTACGGCGCGTTCGACATCGAAATCCTCGCGGAAATCAACCACGCGCCGCGCAAGTCTCTCGAAGCGATTCTCGCCGAAGCGCGCCGCTACCGCGCGAGCGGGGCCGACCGCATCGACCTCGGGTGCGACCCCGGCGGGCCGTGGCCCGGCGTCAGTGCTGCGGTGCGCGCGCTCGTCGAGGACGGCTTTCGCGTCTCGATCGACAGCTTCGACGACACCGAAGTGCGCGCGGCGCTTTCCGCGGGTGCGGACCTCGTGCTGAGCGTGAACGGCACGAACCTGCACCACGTGCGGGAGTGGCACGCGCAATTCCCGCACGCGGAAGTGGTGGCGATTCCCGATACGCCGACCGACGGCGATTCGCTCGAGCGCACCGTGAACGAACTGCGCGCCATCGGGATGAAGTTCCGCATCGACCCGATTCTCGAACCCATCGGGTTCGGGTTCGCCGCGTCGCTCGGGCGCTACATCGAAGCGCGCAAACGATACCCCGACGCCGAGATGCTGATGGGCGTGGGGAACCTGACGGAACTGACCGACGCCGACACCGCGGGCGCGAACGTGCTGCTCGCGGGGGTCTGCCAAGAGTTGGGCGTGCGCAGCGTGCTGACCACCGAAGTGATTAACTGGGCGCGCTCCGCGGTGCGCGAGTTTGATCTCGCGCGGCGGCTCGTCTTCCACGCGGTGCGCGAGAAGGTGCTGCCGAAGCGCCTCGAACCGAACCTCGTGCTGCTCCGCGACCCGAAGTTGCACGAGATGGGCGACGCGGCGCTCCGCGAACTGGCCGCGCGCGTCACGGATCGCAACTACCGCATCTTCGCGGAGCGCGGCGAAATTCACGTGCTGAACGGGAGCGTCTACCTGCGCGGCACCGACCCGTTCGCGGTGTTCGCGGAACTCGCGGCGAGCGACCCGAAGTTGGACGCGTCGCACGCCTTCTATTTGGGCTACGAGTTCGCCAAAGCGGTCACGGCGCTGACGCTGGGCAAGCAGTACGAACAAGACCGGGCGCTGCGCTGGGGCTTCCTCACGGTACCCGAAGTGAGCCACCGGAACCCGGGCGCGCCGAACGAATAACGGTTTCGTTTGGCCCGTCTAGCGGTTCGGGTGTAGACTGGCCTGATTGGTGCGGCACCGCGCCGCGCTCCCCTTCGAGGACACACTCATGCGCCTGTTGTGCGCCGCGGCGCTGTCGCTGTCGGTGGGCCTCTTCTTCGCTTACGCGCAAGACAAGCAACCGGCCGACGCGCGGGCCGCGAAGTTCGAAGCCGCCAAGAAGAAGTACGAGGCCACCCTCAAGGAACTCGAGGCGCAACTCAAGACCGCGCAACCCGGCTCGCAAGCCGGCATTCTCGCCGAGATGCGCGAAGAAGCGATGCTGATGGCCGGGAAGGTGCTGAAGATCGCGGAAGAAGATCCGAAGGACGCGGTCGCGCTCGACGCCGCCGCGTACGTGATCGCGGCCAGCGCGAAGGCCCGCGCCGGCGGGGCGGAGGTGGAAAAGTTCGTCGCGCTGCTCGCCGAACACCACCCCACTAGCCCGAAGGTGAAAGACCTGCTCGTGCCCGCGATGCGCCTCGGCGACGCCGGCGACAAACTGCTGAAGGCGGTTTCCGAGAAGGCCACCGACAAGCCCGCGAAGGGGCTGGCACTGCTGCTCCGCGGCTACCGCCTCGCCGCGCAGTTGGACGAGGAAGAAGACGACGCCAAGGTGCCGCTGCTCGCGAAGGCCGCCGCCGACCTGTTCGAGGCCGCCAAGAAAGAAGCCCCGGACGCGAAGGTGAATCCGGCCGACCCGAACAGCCCCACGCACGCCGCCTTCGCCGACGCGCAACTCGCCGAACTGAAGATCGTCACCGCGCTGGCGGTGGGCAAACCGGCCCCGGACGTGGAAACGCTGCTGCTCGACGGCAAGAAGGTGAAGCTGAGCGACTACAAGGGCAAGGTGGTGCTGCTCGACATTTGGGCGACGTGGTGCGGCCCGTGCCGCGCGATGATCCCGCACGAGCGCGAGATGGTGAAGAAACTGAAGGACAAGCCGTTCGTGCTGGTGAGCGTGAGCACCGACGACAAGAAGGAAACGCTGACCGAGTTCCTCGACAAGGAACCGATGCCGTGGGTTCACTGGTGGGACAACGGCCGCAACAACCCGGTGGCGAAGAAGTACCGCGTGCGCGCGTACCCCACGCTGTACCTGATCGACCACAGCGGCGTGATCAAGCAGAAGTGGGTCGGCAGCCCCGGCAACGACAAGCTCGACAAGGCCGTTGAAGAGGCGGTGGAAGCCGCGATCAAGGCGAAGGGCTGACCCTTCGCACTGTGTGCGTGTGGGCCGCGCGGCGCGTGAGCCGCGCGGCCCGGTTCATTTTCCCCAACCCGAGGTGATTTGTGCGTTCGTTCCTCGCGGCCGTGCTGGCCGTGTCCCTCAGCGCCTTCGCCGGCGCGCGCGACGAGAAGCCCACCGTGGCCGAGCAGGTGAAGGCCCTCCAGAAGAAGTTCCAAGAGGAGCAGCAGCCGCTGATCGAGAAGTTCCAAGCGACCAAGGACGAGAAGGAGAAGGCGAAGATCGTTGCCGAAGCGCGCGCGATGCAGGCCAAGCTCGCCACCCAGATTTACGGCCTCGCGAAGGACAACCTCAAAGACGCCGGCGCGTTCGACGCAGCGATGCAGGCGCTGCGCATGGGCGAATCGAAGGCCGCGGACCTGATCGCCGACAACTTCGCCGACAACGCGAAGCTCGCGCCGATGGTGCCGCAACTGGCGGGCATGGGGCCGGGCGGCGAGAAGTTGCTCAGCGCCATCGCGGCGAAGGCCACCGACAAGAAGGCCAAGGGCACCGCGCTGTACTTCCTCGCGGCCGGCAAGCTCGAAGCCGCCGACTACCCGCGCACCGGTGAGCCGCTGACCGGCGACAAACTGGCCGCCGCGCTCAAAGACGCCGAAGCCGGGCTGAAGGCCGTTGCGAAGGACTTCGGCGACGTGGAAATCCCGATGGGCCGCAAGAGCGAGACCATCGCGAAGGCCGCCGAGACCCAACTGTTCTTCCTGAACAACCTGACCGTCGGCAAGAAGCTCCCGGATTCGGAAGTGGAAGGCTTGGACGGCAAGAAGGTGAAGATCAGCGATTACAAGGGCAAGGTCGTCGTGCTGGACATCTGGGCGACGTGGTGCCCGCCGTGCCGCGCGATGATCCCGCACGAGCGCGAGCTGGTGGCGAAGCTGAAGGACAAGCCGTTCGTGCTCATCAGCCTGAGCGCCGACGCGAAGAAGGAAACGCTGACCGAGTTCCTCGAGAAGGAACCGATGCCGTGGACCCACTGGTGGAACGGCGGCGCGAGCGGCGGCGCGGTGGAAGCGTACAAGGTGCGGTTCTACCCGACGATCTACGTGCTCGACGACAAGGGCGTGATCCGCTTCAAGCACGTGCGCGGCGAGGCGATGGACAAGGCCGTTGAGACGCTGTTGAAGGAAGTGAAGACGAACGGCTGACGCCGTTCGCGCCCTCTTATCGTGGCACGGCGCTCCGCGTCGTTCTTGGCGCTCCGAATCGCGCTCGCGGATCGAAAATCGGTTCGCGAGCGCGACGCGGAGCGTCGCACCACGATAAGGCGCGGCGCTTCGTACAATTCCCGCATGGAGACGGGCGCGCCGTTGCAGTTTTCTACCGTGCCGGTGAACACCCCGCCCGGCGGTCCGCTCGCGGTGGAACTGGTGCCCGCGCCGTGCCCGTGGGCCGCGGCCCGCAAGCTCGCACACCTCCCGCACCTGCTGTTCCTCGACAGCGCCGACAAGCACCCCGACCGCGGCCGCTACTCGTACGTGAGCGCCGACCCGCGTTTGTGGCACTGTGCCGAACCGTCGGGATCGGAAAGCGCTCGCGGTGGTTCGTTGCCTCATTACGCGCGCCTCTCGCAACACCTCGCCGAGTGGAAGCAATCAACGGTCCCAGACCTCCCGCCGTTTCAAGGCGGTTTGGTTGCGCTTGCCGGGTATGAACTGAATCACCATTTCGAGTCGCGCGTACCGTCTCGCCGAGTGCGCGACATCGAGACGCCTGACGAGGCTTATGGTGTTTACGATTGGGTCGTCGCCTTCGACCACGAGCAGCGCCGTGCGTGGGCAATCTCAACCGGCTATCCAGTTGAGGACCGCGAATCGCGGAAGCGAATGCGCAGTCAGTGGCTCCGCCATTTACTTGCGTTGTTGCGGCACACAGACGACGAAGATCCGCGCTCGGTTCCCGGTGACCGCGTCGGCGCGGGCGCGCTCGCGCCGCAATTCCCGCTGCCGGGGTTCGCGGGGGTCACGAGCAACTTCGATCGCGCCGGGTACGAGGCCGCGGTGCGGCGCGCGGTCGAGTACGTTCACGCCGGCGACGTGTTCCAAGTGAACCTGTCTCAGCGGTTGCTCGCGCCGCTCACCGAGCACCCGCTCGAACTGTACGGCCGGCTCCGCGACCGCAACCCGGCCCCGTTCGCCGCGTACTTCGACCTCGGCGACTTCCAAATTCTCAGCGCCTCGCCCGAGCGCTTCCTTCGCGTGCATCCGAACGGCGAAGTCGAAACGCGGCCCATCAAGGGCACGCGGCCCCGCGGGCGCACGCCGGACGAAGACGCGGAGTTGGTGCGCGATCTGACCACCAACGCGAAGGACCACGCCGAGAACGTGATGATCGTGGACCTGCTCCGCAACGACATCGGGAAGGCGTGCGAGTTCGGCAGCGTTCGCGTGCCGCGCGTGTGCGAAGTGGAGTCGTTCCGGTTCGTTCATCACCTCGTTTCGGAAGTGCGCGGGAAGCTGCGCGCGGGCGTCGGGCCGCTCGACCTGCTCGCGGGCGCGTTCCCGGGCGGCAGCGTGACCGGCGCGCCGAAGGTGCGCGCGATGGAGATCATCGCGGAACTGGAACCGACCGCCCGCGGCCCGTACTGCGGGTGCTTGGGGTGGATCGGGTTCGACGGCGCGATGGATACGAATATCCTGATTCGGACGTTCACCGCGGGCCGCGGGTGGGTGCAGTTCCCGGTGGGCGGCGGCATCGTCGCGGACAGCGACCCGGCCCGCGAGTACGAAGAGACCCTCCACAAAGCCGCCGGGTTGCTCCGCGCGCTGAACCCCGAATGATCCTCGAAGCGCTCGTGACGACGCTCGACCACGCCGGCGCGCCGCACCTCGCGCCGATGGGGCCGCGCGTGCCGGGGCCGACCTTCGAGCGCTTCGTGCTGCGCCCGTTCAACACCTCGAACACCTACAAAAACCTGCTGAAACACCGCGAAGGCGTGTTGCACGTCACCGACGACGCGCTCTTGATGGCCCGCGCCGCGGTGGGGGAACTGCGCGAACTGCCCGCGGTGCGCCCCGCGGAGCGCGTGCGCGGGTTCGTACTCGCGGATTGCTGCCGGTACTTCGAGTTCGCGGTGCGAAGCATCGACGACACGACCGAGCGCGTGACCATCGAAGCCGAGGTGGTGTGCGCGCGAACCGTGCGCGACTTCTTCGGCTTCAACCGCGCCCGCAACGCGGTGCTCGAAGCCGCGATCTTTGCCACGCGGTTGCACCTCTTGCCGCTAGCGGAGGTGCGCGCGGAGTTCGCCAAGCTGCGCGTGATCGTGGACAAGACCGGCGGCGCACCGGAGCAACAAGCGATGGAGTTGCTCGAAGCGAAACTGCGCGCCGCGGAGGCCGGGCGATGATTCGCGTGGTCGCGCCGAGCCGCCTGCACTGCGGGCTGTTCAACGTGCCGGAAGCGAACAAGCGCGCCGCTGGGGAGCGCGCGTTCGGCGGCGTCGGGCTGATGATCGACGCGCCCGGCGTGGTGGTGGTCGCGGAACCGGCGGACTCGTGGCAGTTCGAGGGGCCGCTCGCGAGCCGCGCGCAGGTATTCGCGCTGCGCTACATGCAAACGCTGCCAGAAGACGCGCGGCGGCCGTTTCGCGTCCTCGTGGAGCGCACGCCAACCGAGCACACCGGGCTTGGCGTCGGCACGCAACTCGGCCTCGCGGTAGCGAAGGCGCTCGCGGTGGCACTCGGCGACGCGGACGTGCTGAGTGTGACTCTCGCGGCGCGCGTCGGGCGCGGCGAGCGCTCGTCGGTGGGTGTGTACGGCTTCGACCGCGGCGGGCTGCTCGCGGAGGTGGGGAAACTGCCGGGCGAAGCGCTCTCGCCGGTGGTGGAGTGTGTGCAGTTGCCCGAAGAGTGGCGAGTGGTCGTGTTCGCGCCGCCGCTGCCGGCGGAGTGGCACGGCGACCGCGAGCGCCGCGCGTTCGCCGCGGCCACCGGTTCGGACGCGGAGGCCCTCCGCGC
>JALHNS010000218.1 GCA_022843445.1 Gemmata sp. | reverse complement strand
GTAACCCTTCAGATAGCCAGCGAACGCCGGCCCCAACCGCGCGATTTCCTGGTCCGTCATCGGATGCCCTCCCGATAATGGACTCATCGACATTCAGGAAACCCGCGCTGTAGTGCTAGCAACATCGTAAACACCCTTGTTTTTAGCCCGGACGGACGGCGGTTGGCGGCGGCGGCCGGTCGGGACACTGCCACGGTGCCCGGCGAGTTACTCGTTTGGGACACCGCCACTTGGCAAGAGTTGGCGGTACTCCGCGGGCACGCCCTGGGTGTGCTCGGGGTGGCGTTCAGTCCGGACGGTATGCGCCTCGCCACTGCCGGTGCGGACAAGACAATCAAGGTGTGGGACTCAGTCACGTATCAAGAACTTATGACCCTGAATGGGCACACCGACCAAGTCTATAGTGTGGCGTTCGCTCCAGACGGCCGGCGCATTGTTTCGAGTAGCAGAGACGGGACCGTCTACGTTTGGGATGCCGTCTTACCAAAGTTCGGCGCGCCCGTATCCGCACAACTCGCGCCGCCCCCGCGACCGGTTCTCCGCTAATTGGAGGTTTGCCATGTTCACTTCCCTGTTCCGCGCGTGCGCGTTGGGCCTGTCCCTCGCGCTGGTGGTCCCGGCCGGTCGGGCCGACGACAAGAAGGACGAGAAGCCCGTCGAACCGAAGGTCGGCGACGCCGCGCCGACGTTCCAGTTGCTCAACGAGTTCGGCAAGACGTGGAGCAGCTCGGACCACTTCGGCAAGAAGTGGGTGGTGATCTACTTCTACCCGGGCGACTTCACCCCCGGCTGCACCGCGCAGGCCAAGGCGTTCGCCGCAGCCATGAACAAGCTCACCGAAAAGGGCGTTACCGTGGTCGGCGTCAGCGGCGATTCGGTGAAGACCCACGACCTGTTCAAGAAGACTCACACGCTCAATTTCACCCTGCTCACCGACGAAGACGGGACCGTCGCCAAACAGTTCGGTGTACCGTTCGGCAAAGGCACGACCGTGAAGGCCCGCGACGCGAAGAATCAGCCGTTGATGATCGACGGCAAGCCGTACGAGTTCGAACGCAAGGGGACCGCCGCCCGGTGGACGTTCGTCGTCGGCCCGGACGGCAAGCTCGCCTACAAGAACACTAAGGTCCTTCCGGCCGACGACGCGAAGAAGATCACCGAGTTCATCGACAGGGCGAACGAGAAGAAGTGATCCCGTCCCGCGGCCCGAACGCTGTGTCGGGCCGCGCTCCTCTCGGAGGACACCATGTTCGCGCGCACCGTCCGGCTTGCGTTCGCCCTGCTGCTCGCCGTGGTCGTGCCCGCCGGCGCCGCGGACTGGCCGCAGTGGACCGGTGGGCCGACCCGCAACGCGGTCAGCCCGGAGAAGAACGCGCCCGCAGACTTCCAACTGCCCGTTGTCGAGGACGGGAAGGTCGTGAAGGCGCCGCGCGGGATCGCGTGGACCGCGGAACTCGGCAACCGCACCGTGATCCCGCCCGTCGTTGCCGACGGACTCGTCTGGGTCGGCACGAGCGCCCGCGACCCGGGTGACGAGAAGTTGCGCGAAAAGGACTGGGACGGCGGGGTGCTGATGTGCTTCCGCGAGTCCGACGGCAAATTCCTGTGGAAGCAGCGCACCCCGCGCATCGGCAACTACGTCGAGGACTTCGCCCGCTCCGCGCTCGGGTCCGCACCGCTGGTGGAAGGTAACCGGCTGTGGTTCACCAACAACCGCTGCGAGGTGGTCTGCCTCGACATCGCGCCGCTCAAGACGGGCAAAGGCGAACCCCGCGAAGTATGGAAACTGGACATGCGGAAGCAACTCGGCGTGTTCCAGCACCTGCCGCTGATGGTGAGCGGATTGGCCGCGTCGGTCGCGGCCGACGCCGAGCGCTTGTTCGTCGTCACGCACAACGGGGTGGACGAGAACCGCGTCAAACTGCCGGCCCCGGACGCGCCGAGTTTGGTGTGCCTAGAGAAAGCCACCGGCAAAGTGTTGTGGAAGGACAACTCGCCCGGCAAGGGCATCCTGCACTGCCAACTGTCCAGCCCACTGGTGTGCTCGGTAGGCGGTCGGGCGCAGGTGATCGTCGGACAGGGCGACGGGTGGCTCCGCAGTTTCGACCCCAAGACCGGGAAGGTGCTGTGGACGTGCGACCTGAACCCGAAGGACGCGGAGTACGACATCGGCGGGACGGGCACCCGCAACTACGTGGTCGCCACGCCGATGCTGTACGACGGCAAGGTCTACGTCCCCACCGGTCAGGAACCCGAGCACGGCCCCGGGGTCGCTCACCTGTACTGCGTCGACCCGACGAAAGACGGCGACGTGAGCCGCGAACTGGACGCCGGGCCGAAGAAGGGCAAACCGAACCCGAACTCGGCGGTCGTCTGGTACACCCCGTCCCGAGTCCCGGCCGACGCGCCGAAGATCGAGGTGGAAAACAAGAAGAAGGTGAAGCGCGACTTGCTCCGGTCGCGGGACTTCTACTACGGCCGCACGGTCGCCACTCCGACCGCGAACGACGGGTTGCTCTACTCCGCCGACGTGCACGGGTTCGTGTACTGCTTCGACGCCAAGACCGGGAAGCTGTACTGGATCGAAGACACGAAAGCCACCATCCTCGGTCAACCGCTGTGGGTAGATGGCAAAGTGTTCGTCGGGTCGGAGTACGGTGATCTCGTTGTCTTCGCCCACGGGAAGGAGAAAAAGGTACTCGCAAAGTACGAGTGGGACCAGCCGATCCGCCCCGGGTTGATCTTCGCGAACGGCACACTGTACGTGACCGGCGAGTCCCAACTCCACGCCATTCGGAGTCAGAAATGAGTGCGGCCCGCGCGTGCTTCGTCGCGGTGGCACTCGCCGTCACCGCCGCGGCGTCGGCCGACCCGCCCCGCGGCAAGAAACCGGTTGTGGCGTTCGTGCCGACCCCGCAGGACGTCGTTGAGAAAATGCTGGACGCCGCGAAAGTGACGAAGGCCGACGTGGTGGCCGATTTGGGGTGCGGCGACGGGCGGATCGTCGTCACCGCGGCCAAGGCGTACGGGTGCAAGGCGGTCGGGTACGACCTCGACCGCGAGTGCGTGAAGCGTGCGCGGGCCGCGGTCGAAAGGGCCGGCGTCGGGACGTTAGTGCGGATCGAAGAAGCCGACCTGCTCGACGTCGATCTCTCCGGGGTCACCGTGGTGACGCTGTTCGTCGGGACCACACTCAACGCGAAACTGGTGCCCCGACTGGAGAAGATGAAGCCGGGATCACGCGTGGTGTCGCACTTCTTCCCGATCCCGGGTGTGAAGCCGGACGCGGTACTGAAGGTGGCCTCGCGCGAAGACGACGCGGAGCGCGCGGTGTACGTGTACGCGCTCCCGCTGACGCGCGATCAGGCCGAACAGCGGTAGCACTTGCGGGTTCAGTCACCTCGGGCTGGGCGAGTCTGCGCCTGAAAAAGCCTGTTGTGCGCCACCCGATAGCGAACGCAGGAGAGTTGCACACAACCGAGCGGAGTGCAGTTCGCTGCCGAAGCTCAGCACAAAACGGTCAGATTCGAAATTGCGCGCGCGACTCTTGCCCGAGAGCCTCGCGCGCTGGTGCTGGTTACCTATCGGTGCGCCACGTGTTGTGCCGGCGCCGACCGACGACGTTCATCGCGCCCGGGTGAGGCCCTCCCAAACATACGGGCACGCGGTCCTTCCGCACATCGAACCGCATCACGACGAGTGCGCACGCGCGCAACAGCCGAAGGAATGGAACCACCGCACCGGGCGACACCACGGTTGCGGCTGTTGAGTCGGTGCGGCGATCGTAAACGCGCGCCGCGCTGTTGTGCCGACCCAGATCGATGGCGATAATCGTGTCACCGAACATCGCATGCCGCGCACCGGTGCGGGCGCCTTACCCCCCACCGTAACACACGCGGCTTGTATGGCAACTTTCGGCACCGGAGGGCATCGGGGTGACTGGCATGCGGAACGAAAACACGGTCTACTATCTTGACAGGCCCGGTGCTTGGGGCCAGTTCGGCTTGGGGACGCTCCTGCTGTTGGTACCGTTGTCACTGACGATCGCGTTTTCGATCCCGGGCGTCTTCTTCGAGGTGTTCCCGAATGCTCCCAAGCGAAGGAATCCGCTGGGTATGGCGATCGTGGGCGCGGGTGCCTTCGGGATGATGGGCGCGGGTGTCTACTTCCTCTCCACGGCAATCCGAACCCTGCGTGATCGTGCGCCGAAGTTGGAGTTCACCGCGGCCGGAGTCATCGACTACCGCGGGCAGAACACGGTCGAGTGGGCGCGCATCCTGAGTGCGCGTGTTGCGGTGGAGAAAATGGGCGACAGGATCAAGAGAGCGGTGATGACACTTGTCGTTCTCGGTGACTCGGGGGTGCGTGGAGTTGACATCGACGTGAAGGGACTATCGCAGTCGCCGGAGTCGATCTTCGCCCGGATGCAGATGGACCATGCTAAGGCGGGTCTGATCCGTGACTCGGTTTCCGGAGCCATCCAGATGCCTGCCGAACCAGCGGCTGTATTCGGAGTCCAGCCGCCGCCAGTTTCGGATCCGACGTCTGACCATCCCGGATGACGGTGTTGGCGCCCACCACGAGTTCGCGGGCAACCGAGATGAGGGCTACCTTCGACGGGTTCTCGTTCCTCCGCAACCACTCTGCGAAGTGCCGCAGCGGACCGGGGAAGCGAGGTACCACCAAGGCACCCGTGTCGAACTCCCAGCGTCCGCCCCAGATGTGCGTCGGGCCGCTGCCGCCTTTTCCAAACCGACCGACGCGCTCAACTGGTCAAATTGACCAGTTGGGCGCCGTGGGACTGCCCAAGAGCGGTACACCCGCGGCTACGTGCGGCTCTCGCGGGTTGGTGCCCGCGCCACTCGTGTTCGCGACACACTCATTGTGCGCCAGTAGACCCCTACCGGCGGGCCCGGCTAACCCACGGGCATGATCGCCTCTCGGTGACAGCACGTTGGCATGAACGGCCACGGTCGCCGGCCACCATCGCCTATTGTATCGGGCGGTCCCGCGGTGGCAACCGCCCGCCGTTCACCGGCCGCGAGCAGGCCGTCACCGGTTGCGCGTGAGGTTCAGACGCTGTCAGACCCTCGCTATTATGGTTTCGTTACCCCGAACCGCAACCGCGAGACGCTCACGTGTGCTACTCCGCCGAAGCCAGCCTCGCTACGGGCATCCTGCTTCTACCCGTCGGGACGTACTGCGTCTTGGCCGCATTCCGCAAGAATATCGGCTATCTGCCGCTGGCCGCCACGCCCCTCTTGTTCGGCATTCAGCAGGTCTGCGAGGCGGGGGTGTGGGTTGGCCTCCAGCGGAACGACCCGAGCCTGGTCAAGGCGTCGGCGATTGCCTTCCTCTTCTTCGCGCTCGCATTTTGGCCGGGTTGGATGCCGCTGACGGCCGCGGGAGTGGAGTTCCGTTCCAGAACCCGACGCTGGCCGCTCGTCGTCGCGGGGGTGGTGGGACTGACCCTCGGGGGGGCGCGGTACATCGCGGCGGTCATTCACTACGACGAGTGGCTGGTGGTCGAAATCGCAGTGCACTCGATCCGGTACGACTTGTCCAAAGTTCCGCCGACCGATGCCGTCGCCAGCGTCGTTTGGCAAGGACTCTACTTGGCCCTGGTCAGTCTTCCGCTCGTCGTGTCCCACGAGCGGCGGCTCCGGCCGATCGGGATATTGGTCGCCGCGTCGGCGGTAGTCGCCATTCTTGCGTTTCGTTACGCATTCGGCTCCGTATGGTGCTTCTTCGCTGCTCTACTGTCCTTCTTCATAAGCTACGTCCTTTATCGGCTGCCGCCTGCCCCAACCAGTCGCGGAGACGCGACGTGAGCAAGGGGGAGCGTCAAGGCTGGGGCGGGTTTTGTTCGGCGTGGCGATCACGCCGGCCCACTGCAGGCTGGGAACGACATCCGAACGGTTAGGAACTAACTGAGCTGGACCCCACGTTCTGGACCAGTGTTGGGCGACCCGCGCCGCCCCGCGGCGCAGGACCGTCTGGGCGGCTCAGTCGCACAGGTGCTATTCGGGCGAGCCCGCGGCCGAACGGCGGAGCTCAGTTGCGCGGGGGAGGTTCCTCTCCGCGCAGGCGACCGAACCGCTCTTATGGCCCACCAACTTGAATAAAAACGAACATCCGGGGTCGGGCTGATCGCCCGTCCTGAAGCTCTTCGCAGCGCAGTCCTCTCGCACGCACACACCACAGGTTGCCCTCCTGGCATCACCTGGTCGCACCGGGATGGTTCTGGACTCGGCATCACATCTCTGATGTGACGCCCCCCGCCACCCGCACCCCCGTGACGAACCGACTGGCGCAGGGCCCGCGACTGGTCAATTTGACCAGTTGGGCGCCCCGCAACCGCACCAGAACGCCACCCGCGCCGCTCTCGCGCGGGCTGGTAACTGATCCAGTCGTGTTCGCGACACAGGAACTGTGTGCCAGTAGACCCTAACCGGCGGGCCCCCGCGTTGGGAGATTCCGCCAGTCGGGCCGTGCCGATCTGTAACGAAACTCTGCCAGTCGTGTGGCGGATCAACGTGACACGACGCTCCGGGTCACGCGCATTACGTTGGCTTGAGCCGCGTCGTCGTCACCGGACGGCCTTGCGTCCCCCGATCCAAACGGACTCGATCTTGCGCGTGTTCCGGATGTCGCTCAAAGGGTTGCCCGAGAGCAGCAC
This sequence comes from Gemmata sp., assembly GCA_022843445.1. Lineage (GTDB taxonomy): Bacteria > Planctomycetota > Planctomycetia > Gemmatales > Gemmataceae > Gemmata. The sequence goes on along the minus strand of JALHNS010000218.1, from coordinate 5,208 downwards.
CAGATCGGCGCACTTGCCCTCCTCCACCGAACCCAACTCCTTCTCGCGGCGCAGGAACACCGCCGGGTTCCGGGTCGCGGTCCGCAGCGCCTCCGCTGGCGTCAGACCCGCCTCCACCAGTAGCGCCAACTCATCGTGCAGGGCGTACCCCGGTGCCACCAGCGGCGCCGGCGTGTCCGTGCCCGCCAGCAGGCCCACCCCGGCCGTGTGCAGCCGCGCCACCAATTTCCGGTCGCCCTCGTACAGGCGCTGCCGAGCGCGCAGGTCGGTGTGTGTGTGCGTGATCGAGAAGTACGGCAGTTTCACGGTCCCGTCCGACAGATACTCCCGCTTCCAGAACATCTTGATCAGATCCGGTAGCCCGGACTCGACCTCCGCCGGCACCGCCTCCCGGTCGGTCAAGCGCGCGATTTGGTAGGTCTGCACCAGCGTCGGTACGTGCCACGTCCCGTGCTTCCGGAACGTCGCGACCAGCGCGTCCAGTTTCTTCTCGTCGAGGGTGTCCAGTGCCTGAACCTGCACCTGCCACCCGGGTACCCATCCCGGTGCGGCTTTGATGCTCAGCAGTGCCCGCAATCGCGCCTCGATCTCAGAACACGCCAGATACACGCCGTCGAGGTGTTCGACGGACCGCTGCCCCACCGCACTGGCCTCCGCCACGGAGACCGTGTCGGGCACGTGCCCGACCACGTCGAGGCCCAACTTCTTCGCCTCTTCGACGGCCGCAAAGTACGCGGCCCGCGACAGTTTGGGGTACACCTTCACGAAGTCGTTCCCTTTCTTCTTCAACTCGCGCACCGCGGCCCGCGCCGATTCGGCGTCTTTCGCCCTGACGACGTTGCGCGCGAGGATGCCCTCGTTCAGCGGCGGATCGCCGTCGAGCACGTTGTTGGCGGCGACGACGCGCGGGTGGACCGGGCCGCGGGTGGGGTCGGCCGGCGGCTTGTAGGAGTACAGCGGGGAAGGCGCGAACATGTGCCGCACGCCGGTGACACCGAACTTGGGGAACAGGTCGAGCACGGTCGGTTGAGAGAGGTGGACGTGCATGTCCCAGAGGCCGGGAATCAGGTACTTGCCGGTGCCGTCGACGAGCGCCGCGCCGTCCGTGGCGCGGACGTCTGCGGCGGGCGCGAGCGCGACGATTCGGTCCCCGTTCGCGATCACGGTCTGGTTCGGACGTGCCACCCCGGCGACCACGTCGATGACGGTCACGTTCGTGACCGCGAGCGTCCCCTCGACCACCCGCGGCGCCGGGCGAGGGGCGGGCACGTTGGCACCTGGCCCCCTGCGGATACAAGCGGCAGCGAGCGCGGCAGTCACGAAGATCGCGACGAGGACGACGAGCAGCGAGACGTAAGGGCGGGCGGGGTGGGACATGGCCGAAGTTCCGAGGGCGTTGGGGAGAACACCACGGAACTGAGCAAACGGCACAGCGACCCCGCACCGAATTCCTGATTTTCTGCAAGGCACGTCGATTCGCGAGGGTAGACTCCGCCACAAGCGAGCAAGTCTTCACTGTGCTGGTGCGCACATCTTTTTGGGAATTTCGGATTTTCTGTGCGGGGTGCCGGGACGCAATTCTGAGTTCCTATGTGTGAGGATGCGCCGCTGTTCGTACCGAACGGTCGGTCACCTTCCAAATTGCAACCTGATAATTCGCCAATTCCCTGTGCGCTGGGTCTGTCCTCCAGTCGCGCCCGGGGGCTATTGGCACGTCGGGTCGCGACCGTGACGCACGCTTCCGCGCGGCTCGATCCGCACGCGAGGAGCAGTGCTCCGGGAGTTGGCAAAACTTGCTGCTGATTCCCGCAGTCACTGTGGAGCCCAACCGGCGCTTCACGGGACGATGTGCGAGGAGGCGCTGGTTCGTATTCGAGCGCGTGTCGTGTACCGATTGCGTTGGCAACTGGCTCGAACCGCGAGTTCGCGGATTCGGGGGGGGCCCTCTCCCCCGCGGTGATTCGAGGACCGAGATGGACCAGCAGGCACCCGGCAGGTCGATCACGATCTGGCTGAAGAAATTGATAGCCGGCGATCCGGCAGCGGCGCAGCCGCTGTGGGACGTGTACTTTGCTCGACTCGTCGCGCTCGCCCGCGCGCGGCTCCGCTTCGTGCCGCGGGGGGCCGCGGACGAGGAAGACGTCGCACTCTCCGCCTTCGACAGCTTCTGCAAGGCGGTTGCCGCCGGTCGGTTCCCGCGGTTGGACGACCGCGACGACCTGTGGCAGGTGCTGTTCGTCATCACCACCCGCAAAGCCATCGGTCTCGCTCACCACGAAACGTGTGCGAAGCGCGCGCGCGAAGCCGCACCGAGAACTGCGGCCGACTCCTCGACATGTTGGGCGACGGCGAACTGCGACAAGTGGCGGTGTGGAAGATGGAAGGGTACACGAACGAGGAAATCGCCCCGAAGATCGGGCGGTGCCTGAAAACGGTGGAGCGGAAGTTGCGCAACATTCGCAGAATCTGGCGCGGCGAGGTGAACCAATGAACCGACCGCTCGAGACGGTCGCCAGCGTCCTGCACGACGACTCCCTGTGCGACCGGTACGAGGACGAACTGAAAGCCGGGCGCGTCGTGCCGGCGGCCGAGTTCCTCCGCTCCGTCGGCATCGACCCGACCGACGCTTCGACCGTGCTCGACGACCTCGCGCAATTGGAGGCCGAGTACCGCTCCGGGTCGGCCCAGCGCGAGGGGGTCCCGGCGGTACCGGGGTACGAGGTGCTGGAGGAGATCGGACACGGGGGCATGGGCGTCGTGTACCGGGCACGGCAGATCGGGCTCAACCGCGAAGTGGCACTGAAGGTGCTCCTCGGAGGCGCTTTCGCCTCTGCGACCCAGCGCGAGCGGAGCATGGTGGAGGCCGAATCCGTCGCGCTACTGGATCACCCGCACGTCGTTCGGGTCTTCGATTTCGGGCACGTCGCCGGGCACCCGTACCTCGCCATGGAACTCCTGTCCGGCGGTACGCTGGCCGAGCGCATCAAGACGCGCGGCCCGATGCCGGGTGACGAAGCGGCCGAAATGGTCGCGCGACTAGCGGCGGCGGCGGCCCACGCGCACAGCCGGGGTGTGATTCACCGCGACATCAAACCGGCCAACGTGCTCTTCGGAGCCGACGGGCAACCGCGGTTGGCGGACTTCGGACTGGCGAAGTTGGCGCGCTCCGACCAGAGCTTGAGCGCAACGGGCGACGTGCTGGGTACCGCTGCCTACATGCCCCCGGAGCAAGCGCGGGGGAACGTTCGAGAGGTCGGCACGGTCTCCGACGTGTACGCACTCGGAGCGCTGCTGTACGAACTGCTGACGGGCCGTCCGCCGTTCGAAGGAGAATCGGCCGCGGTCATCTTGCAGAAAGTGATGACCCAAGAACCGCGCCGGCCGCGGAGCCTGAACCCGAACGTGCCGCGCGATCTGGAGACGATCTGCCTGAAGTGTTTGGACAAGAACCCGGCGAAGCGGTACCCCACGGCGGCGGCGCTGCTCGACGACCTGCAAGCGCATCTCAACGGACGACCGATCGGTGCCCGGCCGGTCGGGCAAATGGAACGCGCACTCAAGTGGGTCAAGCGGAACTGGGTCGTGTCTCTCGCACTCGCGTCAGTCGCGCTGGCGCTCTTCGCTGGCACTGTGGTGAGCTACGTCAGCTACCGAGAAGCGAGCGCTCAGAAAGAAGTCGCAGAGCAAAACGAGAGGGAGGCCGAGCGGGCCCTTGCGTTCCTCGTGAGTATTTTCCGGAAGGCGGAGACGGACATTAAGGGCGGGAACGTGACGGTGCGGCAACTGATCGAGGAAGCCGAAGCCCGTATCCCGGTCGAGTTCGCCGATCAGCCCGAACTGCGGGCGGCGTTGGAAGAGGCTCTGAACAAGGTGAGACGCGGCATCGCTCGTCGAACGCCGCGCGCCATGATTCTGACGGTGCGCGGGGCGGTGCAGTTGCACTCGGCCAACGGGTCCCAAAAGGTCGCCACACCACAGATGCTGGTGACTCTCGACGATCGGCTAACCGTGCCCGAAGACGCGCAACTCCAGTTGGTCTACCTGTCCGACCTGCACAAGGAGTGGATCCGCCCCGGGCGCGAGGTGACGATCACGGATAGCGGCAGCGCACCGACCGACGCGGTACGCGAGAGAGACAAGAGCGTCCCCATGACGTTCGCGCACCTCCCGAAGGGAACCTTCTACATGGGTTGGGGGGTGGGTGATCGTCCGGCGACGAAGGTTGAGGTTGCGGAAGACTTCGAGATCGCGATTCACACCGTCACGCAGGGGCAGTGGCAGGCGGTCATGGGTCGCAACCCGAGTTTCTTCTCACGAACGGGCGAAGGCCAGAGTGCCGTCGCGGACATCTCGGACGAAGAGTTGAAGCTGTTCCCAGTAGAGAGAGTGTCGTGGAACGACTGTCAGGAGTTCATCAAGAAATTGAACGAGATGGAGTGCGGGAGGGGTTGGGTGTACCGACTCCCAACGGAGATCGAATGGGAGTACGCCTGTCGCGGTGGAGCCACGACGGAGGAGGAGTGCTCGTTTCAGTTTTACTTCGACCGGCCGACCAACGACTTGTCTTCATTCCAAGCCAACTTCAACGGCAATGTCCCTGTAGCGGATGGAGTGAAGGGGCCGTGGTTGCAGCGACCGACACGGGTTGGCAGTTATCCGGCCAACAAATTGGGTATCTGTGACATGCACGGGAACGTGCAGCAATGGTGTTCCAATGTCGTTGGTCGAGTGTCCGTGGTGTACCGGGGCAGTCGGTGGAGCAGCCCCGGCTCGAATTGCAGGGCGGCGAGCCGCAACAGTGCAGAGTCTTGGGAAGCGACCTACTCTCGCGGGCTGCGTCTCGTTCGAGTTCCGGCGGCACAAGCGATTAAGTAACGCGTGCGGTGGTGGTGCCTTACCTGCCCAGCCGAGCGCCGGAGGAGAATTCCGTTGAGTTGGTGTTCTGGCGGCTGCACAAGGCCGTCACCCGCAACCATCGGCACGAGACGATCAACGCGTTGGTCGAGGCCGCGACCGAGTGGCTGCAGGTGGTCGTCCCGCGCCTTCCGCCAATCCCGACCTACAACCTTATCGCCTAGCGCTCCGATGTTTAGCAGTCCGTTGAAAAAGGCGACGTTTCGTCGTGACCTTCGGTCTGCGGAGTAGATCGCGGGCGGTAGGGCAACCTCGCCCACCGTCCCTCTCACCGGACGACCCAGTAGATCAGAA
>JALHNS010000217.1 GCA_022843445.1 Gemmata sp. | reverse complement strand
AGTTCGCCCTGGTGAGACGACCGACGGCGACCCAGAGCCATGATTACGACCTCGGCCGGTGATACCCCTTCGACGCGCACCAGCACCAAAGAGTTGCGCGTTTTTCAACGGGCTGCTAGGGTCCGAGGAGCCATCGGTGATCTCCGCGTGCTCAAAGAGTACACCACTTTCCCGCTGTCTACTACTCGTGGGGGACTTCATAGAGTGGGAAGTTTGATCCGCTCAACACACCTCACCAGTATAGCGCGGTGCGGATGCCGAAGATGTGCGCGACGGTCGAGTTGAACCCGAGTTTGTCCGGCACGCCGGCGGTGTAATTGATCATGACCCGGGTGAAGTTGTTCAGATACCAGTTCACGCCGAGCGTCCCCTCGAAGAGTCGGGTGCGCGCCGACGCCCCGTTCACGTCCGGGGGCAGGTTCGGCGAATTGAAGTCGAGGTACGAGAGCCGAGCGGCCAGCTCGATCGCGCCCCACCCGCCCCGCGGATCGGTGCGCGAGCGGATCAGCGGGCGCAGCACGTCCACTTGGTCGAACGAGCCGCGCGTGCGGTTGTACCCGCGGTGCTCGCCGGTCAGGAAGACGCTGCCCGTGACGTACATCCCGTGCACGAAGATCGTGCCCGCGCGCGTCTGCTGGACGACCGCGGCCGACCACTCGCTTTGCACCGAGAACGGACCGCGCACGGCCGCCGCTTGCAGGTTGTAGCCTTGGTAGCTGTTGGCCGGGATGCTCAGCGACGGCAAGAACGGCGAGCCCGGGTTGTCTTCGACGGTGAGCAAGTTGGAACCCGTGCGCGGCGTGAAGTTGATGACCCCGTCGGGCGGCACGCGCACCGTAATCGCGGCCCCCAAGTGTACCAGCCGGTACAGGTCGCCGTCCGGCTGGTACACCGGCAGCCCGGTGAGCCGGGCCGTGTACGCCCAGTTGTCGCCGTCGCCGATGCTCTGGCCGTTGCTCCCGGTGCCGTCGCGGAACACCCCGAGCGAGAACAGCAGGCGCTCGTCGTCCGGCCACCAGAACGCGCACGCCCCCCAGTTGCGGGCGGGGGAGAGCACGTTCTGCGGCGCGCGCTCCAAGAACGTGATGAAGTTGGAACTGGTCATCCCTTCCAGACTGTACGGCTCGCGGAAGTTGCCGACGCGCACCTGCCGGACGCCCGGCAGAGCGTCGAACGCCACGAACACGTCCCGCAGGCGCACGCTCCCGCCGGCCAGTTCGACTTCGGACACCCAACTTGTGGAATCCCCGACGGTGCCCTGTGCGCCGAGTCGCACCCGGCGAAACCCGAACCCGTTGACGAGGTCGCCGAGCGCCGCCTTGCTCGCCACCGACTGAGCGGAAAGCGTGGCCTCGGCCTCGATCCGGCCCCGTAACTGAATGGACGGGCGCAGGTCGAGCCGCTCTTCGAGTGGGTTCCGCGACTCGGGGAGCGGTTCCGTCGCCAGTGCGCGCGGGAGGAGCGCCGCCGGCTCTGCCGGGGCGGGCGGATCGGGGGTTGCGAACTCGGACGGGCGGGCGGGCGGCTCCGCACGAGCGGCCTGTGGCCACGCCGCGCCGACCGCGATGCAGAGCAGTGCCGCTCGAATCATGTCTCCGCCCCGCTATCGCCGGCGACCCGGCCGGCCGCGCCAGATAACGGGACCGCTCGCGCCTGTCAACCGGACACGGGTGCGGCATCGGAAATCGGCAACGCGCGGTCGGGCGGGACCGGCGGATCGCTGGTTGCGGACCGGGCGCTTACCCCTCGAGCCGGACTCGAACCGTGTCCGACGGCCGCTCGCCGAACAGGCGGCGGTAGTCGGCGGCGAAGTTGCCGTGGTGCTGGAACCCGAACGCGGCGGCGGCGGTAGTGACCGACGTGCCGGTGCGGAGGCGCTCCCGGACCGCGTTCAGTCGGATGTACTTGTAGAAGATCATCGGACCCACCCCGTACCGCTCGTTGAAGGCGAGCCGCAGGGTGCGGTCGCTCACGCCCAACTCGCGGCACAGGTCGATCGCGCTGATCGGTGCGGCCAGCCTCGCGCGCATGAGGGCTTCGGCGCGCCGGAGCATTCGCGACCGGGCGTGCAGCGCCAGTTCGACGCGCCGGGAGGTCGGGGGAAATAGGGTGCCGACCAGCGCCCGCACGCACTCCTGTTCGTGCAACTCGCCCTCTGCGGTGCCGAGCAGTGACGGCTCGGACAGGCCGAGCGCGAGGAGCCGCGCGAGCCGCTGGTTCAATTGGGTGAACGCCGCGGGCTCCGGCGCGAACGCCGCCCACGTCAGTGGCAACCGCGCGGTATCGGTACCCAACAGCACGCGCGCCGCTTCTTCGACCACCTCCGGCCGAACCGAAATGCCCATGCTTTCCGTCCGGCGGCTGGACCGGTGATCGACTACGGCTTGGCTACCGTTGACGACGACAGTGCCCGTGTCGAGTTGGTGCCCTTGCCACAGGTCGCCGGCGGCGCCGGAAATCACCGGGTACGCGGAGAACAACCCCGCCCGGTCGTGCCCGCGGACGAGCACCCGCTGGTTGCTCTCCACGTGCACGAGGCGGACGCGCCGACCGCGAACCACCCGAAGTGCGCCCCTGAACGGGCCGCCCGAAAGTTGTTCGAGCCGCCCGTCCCAACTGTTGAAGAGGTCCGCGGCTTGCTCGAAGGCGGTCAGGGAGATGGCACGAACGATCGGTGGGCCGAGGCTCTGCGGGTCCGGTTCCGGCATGGGGCGATCCGGTAGAGCGTGGGGCGGCAAGAGGGCCACAGCACGGCAGATATGATGCGCTGGAGGCTCGGCAGATGCAAAAGCAATGTTTGGAATTCCAAAGAGCGTGACGGGCTTGCCGGTTTTGGATGACGTGTCGTTTTGCCCGCCCGCTGTCCGTCGCGGGCAGTACTCTCAGCCGTAACCGGTATTTAACTACCGGCACATTTCGATCACCTTTCGAGGTGGAACGTGCTAACTCGCTCGACTCTCGCATCGGTGGCCCTCGTGGCCGCCGGCGCCGCCCTCGGTTGGGCCGCCGCCAACGGCCACCTGAACTTCTCGCGCGCGGCGAGCGCGTCCGCCGAGGTCGCGCCGCAACCGACCGCGACCGCCGCCGGGTGTTGCGACGCCGGCCTCCCGGCCGCCATCGTGGCTCACAACCAGAAGGTGTCGGCCAACGCCCAGAAAGACGGGAAGAAACCGAACATCTGTATCATCTGGGGCGACGACATCGGGTGGCACAACCCGAGCGCCTACAACCGCGGCATGATGGGCTATCAGACGCCCAACATTGATCGCGTGGCCAAGGAAGGCGGCCTGTTCACCGACTGGTACGGCCAGCAGTCGTGTACGGCGGGCCGCGCGGCGTTCATCACCGGCCAGAGCCCGTTCCGCACCGGGCTCCTGAAGGTCGGCCTGCCCGGCGCGAAGGAAGGGCTGTCCGAGAAGGATCCGACGATCCCGGCCCTGTTGAAAAATCACGGCTACATGACCGCCCAGTACGGCAAGAACCACCTCGGCGACCGGGACGAGCACCTGCCGTCGAACCACGGGTTCGACGAGTTCTACGGCAACCTGTACCACCTGAACGCGGAGCAGGAGCCCGAGCACCCGGACTACTTCAAGGACGAGAAGCTGAAGAAGATGTTCGGCCCGCGCGGGGTCATCAAGTCGTTCGCCAACGGGCAGATCACCGACACCGGCCCGCTGACGATCGAGCGCATGAAGACGGTGGACGAGGAGATCACCAAGGGCGCCCTCGACTTCGTCGACCGGGCGGTGAAGGCCGACAAGCCGTTCTTCCTGTGGTGGAACTCGACCCGGATGCACATCTGGACGCACCTGAAGAAGCAGTCCCAAGGCAAGACCGGCCTAGGCATCTACCCGGACGGCATGGTGGAGCACGACGGGCACGTCGGCCAACTGCTGAAGAAGCTCGACGACCTCGGGATCGCGGATAACACGATCGTCATGTACAGCACCGACAACGGGGCCGAGTGCTTCTCGTGGCCGGACGGCGGCAGCACCCCGTTCCGCAACGAGAAGAACTCGAACTGGGAGGGCGGCTACCGCGTCCCGTGCATGATCCGCTGGCCGGGCGTCATCAAGCCGGGCACCGTGTTCAACGGCATCTGCTCGCACGAGGACATGCTCCAGACGCTCCTCGCCGCCGCCGGCGAGCCGGACGTCAAGGAGAAGCTGCTGAAGGGCCACAGGGCGATGGGCCGGGACTACAAGGTTCACCTCGACGGGTACAACCTGATCCCCTACTTCAAGGGCGAGGTGAAGGAGTCGCCGCGGCGCGAGTTCTTCTACTGGACCGACGACGGCAGCCTGGCCAACCTGCGGTACGACCGCTGGAAGATCGTGTTCATGGAGCAGCGGGCGCACGGGCTGGACGTGTGGCAGGAGCCGCTGGTCACCCTGCGGTTCCCCAAGCTGTTCTGCTTGCGCACCGACCCGTTCGAGCGGGCCGACCACGAGGCCGGGGACTACAACCGGTGGCGCGTCGACCACGCGTTCGTGCTGCTGCCGGCCGCCACGTTCGTGGGCATGCACCTCGAGACGTACAAGGCCTACCCGCCGCGCCAGCGCCCGGGCAGCTTCAACTTGGACGCGGTCCTGCAGAAGCTCCAGCAGGGCGCGGGCGGGAACCGCTAAGTCCGACCGCACCGCGCGGCCGGGCCTGACGGCCCGGTCGCTGTTTTGCCTTATCCACCCACGAGGAACTCTCCATGCTGACCCGCTCGAACCTAGTGTCGGTGGCCCTGTTGGCCGCCGGCACCGCTCTCGGCTGGGCCGCCGCCAACGGCCACCTGAACTTCTCGCGCACGGCGAGCGCGTCCGCCGAGGTCGCGCCGGCCGCCGGCCCGAACTGCGAGGTCAGTGCCGTCGCCGCACTCGCCGCCCACAACCAGAAGGTCGCGGCGCTCGCGCAGAAGGACGGGAAGAAGCCGAACATCCTGATCATCTGGGGCGACGACATCGGGGTGCACAACATCTCGGCGTACAACCACGGGATCATGGGCTACCAGACCCCGAACATCGACCGCCTCGCGAAGGAGGGGGCGCTGTTCACCGACGCGTACGGCGAGCAGTCCTGCACCGCCGGCCGGGCCGCGTTCATCCTCGGCCAGCACCCGTTCCGCACCGGCCTCTTGACCATCGGCATGCCGGGCAGCGAGCACGGTATCCCGGACTGGGCACCGACCGTCGCCGACCTGCTCAAGAACCACGGGTACGCCACCGCCCAGTACGGCAAGAACCACCTCGGCGACCGCGACCGGCACCTGCCGACCGCCCACGGGTTCGACGAGTTCTACGGCAACCTGTACCACTTGAACGCGGAAGAGGAGCCGGAGACCTACTACTACCCGAAGGACCCGGAGTTCAAGAAGAAGTACGGCCCGCGGGGGGTGATCAAGTCCACGGCCGGGGGCGAGATCAAGGACACCGGCCCGCTCACCCGCAAGCGGATGGAAACGATCGACGAGGACATGCTGGCCAACAGCCTCGACTTCATCGAGCGCCAGACCAAGGCCGGCAAGCCGTTCTTCCTGTGGCACAACAGCACCCGTATGCACGTCTGGACCCGGCTCAAGAAGGAGAGCGAAGGGAAGACCGGCATCGGCCTGTACCCGGACGGCATGGTCGAGCACGACGGGCACGTCGGCCAGTTGCTGAAGAAACTCGACGACCTCGGGATCGCGGATAACACGATCGTCATGTACAGCACCGACAACGGGGCCGAGACCGCCTCGTGGCCGGACGGCGGCATCACCCCGTTCCACGGCGAGAAGGGCACCAACTGGGAGGGCGGCCACCGCGTGCCGCTCATCGTCCGCTGGCCGGGCGTGCTGAAAGCGGGCACCAAGATCAACGACGCCATCGCCCACAACGACTGGATGCCGACGCTGCTGGCCGCCGCCGGCGAGCCGGACGTGAAGGAGAAGTTGGCAAAGGGCCACAAGGCCAATGGCAAAGAGTGGAAGGTCAAGCTCGACGGCTATAACTGGTTGCCGTTCTTCCAAGGGGCGGAGAAGAAGAGCCCGCGGAACGAGTACTTCTACTTCGGCCAACAGGGCGACCTGAACGCGGTCCGCTACCGCGACTGGAAGGTCCACTTCGGCATCTTCGAGGGCAACATCGCCACGGGCATCCGCACCACGCCGAACTGGCCGCTGATCATCAACCTGAAGGCCGACCCGTACGAGATGATGTGGAAGCACGGCGAGATGGGCTACCTCCGCTGGTATGCCGACAACCTGTGGCTGTTCGTGCCGGCTCAGGACGTGATCAAGACGTTCTTCTCGGACATGGACAAGTACCCGTTCCAGTCGGGCAGTAGCCTGAGCGCCGCGGGCATCAACTACAACACGATCAAGATTCAAGAGTTGTTGAAGAAACTGCAGACCCCGCAGTCGCCGCGCAACTGACGTTCCCCTGACGGGGTGGCCGGCCACCAGCGCCGGCCGCCCCGTCTTCGCCCGTACGCCTCACTTCTGCAATCGCGACATCGCGAACAAACAAACAGGAGCCGACCATGCCAACGACGCATACGGTTTTTCGCTTGGTCGGGATCGCATTGATCCTCGGCTGTCTCGTCGTCGTGCTGAAGCCGGAAGCAATCGCTCAGGACAAAAAGGCCCAACCGGGCACGTCGCCCGCGAAGCAACCCGAGGCTGAGTCGTTTCAAGACCTCGAGCGACAAGTCCTACAGTATCGCGCCATCGAGGCGGTGATCTGGGGCATGCCGGCGGTCAACCGCGACCTGATGTACCAAGCGATGCTCCGCGAGACCAAGGGCCGGGATAACCAACTCCTCTACTGGTCGAAGCTGCTCGACTGGAAGAACCAGACCCTCACGCCCAACACCGACGTGATCTATCTCACGCCGCACTTCGACACGAAGGAGGTCGGGCCGGTCGTCATGGAGATTCCGCCGGCCGACGGCGGCGCCATCGTCGGCACCATCATGGACGCTTGGCAGACGCCGCTCGAGGACGTGGGGCCGGCCGGCGCGGACAAAGGCAAGGGCGGGAAGTACCTCATCCTCCCACCGGGCCACAAGGAGAAGACACCAGAAGGGTACATCGTGCTGCCGTCGTCGACGTACAAGGGCTATGCCCTGCTCCGGTCGATCCGGCAAAGCGGGAGCGACGAGGACTTGGTCAAGGCCGTGGAGTACGGCAAGAAGATCAAGATTTATCCGCTCTCGAAAGCCGACAACCCGCCCGCAACGACCTACGTGGATGCCGCCGGGGTTATGTACGATGCGACGATTCCTTATGACATCCGCTTTTTCGAGTCGCTGGATCGCGTGGTCCAGCACGAGCCGTGGCTCGAACGCGACCGGGTCATGATCGACACGCTGCGGTCGCTCGGCATCGAGAAGGGCAAGAAGTTCGCTCCCGATGCCAAGATGACCGCGATTCTCAACGCGGGCGCCAAGCAGGCGCATCACTACCTCGACGGGAAGTATTCCGACCTCACCAAGGGGCCGTTCGCCCCGGGGAGCCGGTGGTGCTTCCCCGAGCGGATGGGGCTCGTGTTCAAGGCGGGTCAGAACCAGTTCGCGGACCCCAACTTCTACCCGGTCGAGGACCGCGGCCTGCTGCTCTCGTTCATCTTCTTCCTGCCCAAGCGGCTGGGGGAAGGCCAGTTCTACCTGCTGGGCATGGTGGACAAGGAGGGCAAGCCGCTCGAGGGCAGCAAGACGTACCGCCTCAACGTTCCGGCCAACGCCCCCATCCGGCAGTACTGGTCGGCGACGCTGTACGACCGCGACACGCACGCGCTCATTCGCAACATGTCCCACGCCGCCCGCTCCTCGCAGAGCAAGGGGTTGCAGGTCAACAAGGACGGATCGGTGGACCTGTACTTTGGGCCGAAAGCCCCGGCGGGCAAGGAGACGAACTGGACGCCGACCGATCCGAACGGGAAATTCGAGATTCTGTTCCGCTTCTACGGTCCACTTCCGTCGCTCTTCGACAAGACGTGGGTGCTCCCGGACGTCGAGCTCGTGAAGTGAAGTCGAGCGTGACAAGTCGGAATAGGGGGTGATGTGATGGGCACGACCACACCCGGTCCGGCCGACCGGTTCTTCGCCCGCACCGTGAAACCGTTCTTCCTCGCCACCGGGGCCGGCACCGCTCTGGTGGGACTGTACGCCTTCGCGCCCGCGTGGGCGATGCCCAACGTCGGCCGACTCCCGTACCTGCGGGACTACACCGTCATCATCCAGCACTGGGGCATCATGGTGTGCCTCATGGGCGTGGCCATGATGGCCGCCGCCGTCGTCCCCGCGTGGCGGCTGCCCATCTTCCTCTACAGCGGCATCGAGAAGGCGTTCATGGCCTTCCTCGTGGCCTCGAACGCCTCGGAGCCGTTCGTCAGCGGGTTCTGGGTGCCGTTCGCCCTCGACTCGACCGTGGTGCTGTACACCGTCGGCTACTTCGCCGCGTGCGGGTTTCGCGCGCCGCCCACGGAACCGTCCGACGGGCGTTCCGAATCGGTTTGACTCGCGGGAGCGTCGCGCGATGGCACGCACGAGATCGGGAAGCCGAACGCCCGAGCCGACACCAACTCCGCCCACGGCCCCGAGGCGGTTGCGCCGGTTCGTTCCGCTCGTCCTGCTCGCGGTCGCGTTCGGCGCGGCCTACGGTGTCACGTGGTTCTCGAACCGCCCGCCCGCGGCCCCGACCGGTATGGTGTGGGTGCCCGGCGGCACGTTCGATATGGGGGCGGAAGGGCAGACGCGCCAGAAGAACGAACTGCCGCAACACACGGTGCGCGTCGACGGCTTCTTTCTGGACGAAACCGAAGTCACCAACACGCAGTTCCGCGCGTTCGTCGATGCTACCGGGTACGTCACCACCGCCGAGAAACCGGTGAACTGGGACGAGTTGAAGAAACAGTTCCCGCCCGGTACCCCGAAGCCGGCCGACGAGCGCCTGCGCCCCGGGGCGCTCGTGTTCGTGCCGACCGACAAGGCCGTTCCGTTCAACGACATGAGCCGCTGGTGGACGTGGACTACGGGCGCGTGCTGGAAGCACCCCGAAGGCCCGGGCAGCGACCTCACCGGTCGCGCCGACCACCCGGTGGTCCACGTATCGTGGGACGACGCGACCGCATACGCGCAGTGGGCCGGCAAGCGCCTCCCGACCGAGGCCGAATGGGAGTTCGCCGCCCGCGGCGGGCTGGACCGCAAGCGGTTCCCGTGGGGCGACGAGAAGCCGACCGACATCGAGTACTTCCCGGCCAACGTGTGGCAGGGACAGTTCCCGCACGCCAACACGAAGGCCGACGGCTGGGACCGCACCTGCCCGGTGAAGACGTTCCCACCCAACGGGTACGGGCTGTACGAGATGGGCGGTAACGTGTGGGAGTGGTGCTCGGACTGGTACCGCGCCGACGCGTACGCCGGCCGCACCGGTGTGACGGTGAACCCCAAAGGGCCGGACACGTTCTGGGATCCGAACGAACCGCTGGTGCCCAAGCGGGTGAACCGCGGCGGCTCGTTCCTGTGCCACGTGACGTACTGCGAGAGCTACCGCCCGGCCGCGCGCCGCGGCACCGGGTTCGACACCGGCATGTCGCACATCGGCTTCCGCTGCGCGAAAGACGCGAAGTAACCCGGAGACTTGCTATGACCGTCGACCGCCGCGCGTTCCTCGCCTCCGCCGCCGGCGTGGTCGCCGCCACCGCCCTGCGGGCACAGCCCGCGGACAAGGGCGCCCCGCTGCCGTCGTGGGCCGACGGGCCGGTGAAAAAGGCCCTGCTCGAGTTCGTGGCCAAGACCACCGCCAAGGGGGGCAAAGAGTTCGTCGAGCCGGCTGAGCGGATCGCCGTGTTCGACAACGACGGCACCCTGTGGTGCGAGCAGCCGGTCTATGCCCAAGTGTTCTTCGTCATCGACCGGGTGAAGGCTCTGGTGGCAACGAAGCCAGAGTTGAAGGAGAAGGAGCCGTTCGCCGCGCTGCTCAAGGGCGACCTGAAGGGGGTGATGGCGTCGGGCGAGACCGGCATCGCCGAGTTGATGGCCGCCACCCACGCCGGCATGACCACCGACGAGTTCGCCAAGGGCGTGTCCGACTGGATCGCCGCCGCCAAGCACCCGAAGACGGGCAAGCGGTTCACCGAGATGGTGTACCTGCCGATGCTCGAGGTGCTCGCCCACGTGCGGGCGAGCGGGTACAAGACGTTCATCGTGTCCGGCGGCGGCATCGAGTTCATGCGGCCGTGGTCGGAGGCGGTGTACGGCGTCCCGCCGGAACAGGTGATCGGCACCACCGGCGGGTTGAAGTTCGCCCTCCGCGACGGCACCCCGGTGATCGAGAAGTTGCCCACCTTGGTGCACATGGACGACAAGGACGGCAAGCCGGTGGGCATCCAACGGCACATCGGGCGGCGGCCGGTCATGTGCTTCGGCAACTCGGACGGCGACTACGAGATGCTGCGGTGGACGACGACCGGGGCCGGCCCGCGGTTCGGGCTGGTGGTCCACCACACCGACGCCAAGCGGGAGTTCGCCTACGACCGCGAGTCGAAGGTCGGCCGGCTGGACAAGGCGCTCGACGAGGTCCCGAAGCACGGCTGGCAGGTGGTGGACATGGCCAAAGACTGGAAGACGGTGTTCGCGTTCGAGAAGTGACAGTGACCGTGCTCCCTCGCCTTTCCCCCGGAGGCTCTCAGATGTCTTCCCGTCGCACACTGTTCTGGTCGGCGGCGGTCGTGGGAATCGCGCTCGGCGTCGGCGGTTTCGCGCTGACGCAGATGCCCACGCCCCCGAAGCCCGCCGTCGCCGCGCCACCCGCCGCGCCGCCCGCCGCGGCCGCGCCCGTGGAAGACCGCGCAGACGACCGCGCCGCGATTGCGGCCGCGCTCGCCGAACTGCGCACCGCGTTCGAGGCCGGGGACGCCAAAGCGTGCGCGACCCTCTGGACCGGTGAGGGCGAGTACGTCGCCGACGGCGGGGTCACGTTTCGCGGTCGCGCGGAGGTGGAGAAATCCTACACGGAGTTGTTCGCCAAGTTCCCGAAGCCGCGCGTGACCGCCGAGCGCACCGCGCTCCGCTTCGTGTCGAAGGACGCGGCCGTCGAAGAGGGCCACTTCCGCGTGAAGCTCGACGCCGCCGCGCCGCCGGTGAGCAACCGGTACAGCATCCTGTTCGCCCGCGAGGACGGCAAGTGGCGGGTCGCGGTGCTGCGCGAGTGGCCGAACGACGGGCAGAGCGTCCGCGACCTCGACTGGCTCATCGGCGAGTGGGAAGGGGGGCGCGACGGCGCGGTCGTGCGCACCGTTTACGAATGGGACCTCAACAAGACGCTGATCCGCGGGCGGTACACGGTGACCCGCGACGGGGAGACGATCTCGGGCCTGCAACTGCTCGCGAAGGACCCGGCCACCGGGCGCGTCGCGGGTTGGACGTTCGACGGCTCGGGCGGGGTCGGAACGGCCGCGTGGGTGCGGAGCGGCAACCAGTGGACGATCGAGGCCGAGGGCACCGACGCCGACGGCGTCCCCAACGCGGCCACGAACGTGCTCGTGCGCGTGAACGACGACACGTTCACGTGGCAGTCCACCGCCCGCACGTCGAACGGCGAGCCGCAACCCGATTTGCCGCCGGTGAAGGTGACGCGCGTGAAGGCCAAGAAGTGACCACCGAACCGATCACCACCAGAGGTACCGAGCCATGCGTCGCATCTCGATGAGCGCTCTCGTTGCCGGCGGTCTGATCGCGCTGTCGGCCGGTCACGACACGGCGCTCGCCCAGCGCGGCGGCATCCCGGCGCGCCCCGGGCCGCGCCCCCCGCGACCCCCGCATGACGGCCCACGCCCCCCCCCACCCCCGCAAGTCGGCCCCCGCCCCCCCCCCCCCCCCCCTTCCCGCCCCCGCCCCCCCCCCCCCCCCCCCCACC